>JAFSWG010000002.1 GCA_017444645.1 Acholeplasmatales bacterium
AATAACATCACACATTGTTACTCTTCTAAATGGTTTAGCAATATTAATCTTTTCACCTTCAGGATCAAATGGATTAATAAATTCATCTTTGTTAAATACTTTAGTTGCAGCATGTCTAATAACACCTTCACATAAATTCATCATTGATGTTAAATCACCAAATGCTTCGTATAATTCAACAGTAGTGAATTCAGGGTTATGAGTCTTATCCATACCTTCATTTCTAAAGATTCTACCAATTTCATAAACTCTTTCAAGTCCACCAACAAGTAATCTTTTTAAATGTAATTCAGTAGCGATACGTAAGTAGAAGTTTGCATCAAGTGCGTTATGATGAGTAATGAATGGTCTAGCAGTAGCACCACCTTGGATATTTTGTAATACTGGAGTTTCAACTTCAATGAAACCTTCACCATCAAAATATTCTTGCATTGCTCTGATAATTTTTGGTCTTTGAATTGCAACTCTCTTTGCATCCTCATTCATAATTAAATCTAGATAACGTCTTCTATATCTTTCCTCAAGGTCTGTTAAACCATGGAATTTTTCTGGTAATGGTCTAAGTGCCTTAACTAGGTGAGTGTATTTAGTACAGTTAATTGTAACTTCACCAGTCATTGTAAGCATGATATTACCTTCGATACCTACGAAATCACCAATATCTGCCATCTTGAATAAATTGTAGTTATCTTCACCTACAGAATCTCTCTTAATGTAGATTTGAATTTTACCTTCTTTATCTTGAATTGAGAAGAATGACGCTTTACCCATTTTACGAATAAACATTATTCTACCTGCAACCTTAACGCATAAATTTTTCTTTTCTAAATATTCATGTAATGCATTTTTTAAATCTTCTTCATTTAAATCTTTATTAGCTTCTTTAAATGCATTAATTTCTTTATTAGCTAAATCTTTAACTTCTTGGCTATGATTCTTTTGTTCAAATGCTTGTCCAAATGGATCAAGTCCTAATTCTTTATACTTATCTAGCTTTGCTCTTCTTGCAAGCTCTTGATCTGATAATTTTTCTGCCATATTAATAGCCTCCTTAAAACACTTTTTGATTATATCATATAAAATATGATAAAAGCAATAAAAGTTATTTTATTTTAATGCTTCAAATTGTATAATATTAAAGGAAATGTGAGGTTATTTTATGATTACTTACGAAAGAAAAGCATTTTATCATGAAACAGATCAAATGGGTGTAATTCATCATTCAAATTATTTTAGATGGTTAGAAGAAGCTAGAGTATATTTCTTAGACGAATTAGGATTAAGCTACAAGCATATGGAAGAAATAGGAATTATTTCTCCTGTAGTTAGTATAGCTGCAGAATATAAGAAGCCTGTAAAATTTGATGAGATTGTAGTTATTTACATTAGAATAACTAAATATACTGGTATTAAACTAGAATTGGAATATGAAATTAGAGATAAAGCAACTAATGAATTAATGGTTAAAGCCGAATCAAAACATTGCTTTATTAAAAATAATTCAGTTATTTCTTTAAAAAGAGAATATCCTGAATTTAATAATAAATTCTTAGAATATGTAGAAAATCAGGATAACTAAAATGAAAAAAGTAATATTAAAAAGCTCATCTCCAAGAAGAATTGAATTGTTAAAAGCAATGAATGTTGATTTTATTCAAAAAGCATTTGATGTAGATGAATCAATGGATAATAATTTAACACCAGAAGAAAATGTTAAAAATGTTTCTTTAAGAAAAGCCATTGTAAAGAAAGAAGAATATAATGATTATATTCAAATAGGCTGTGATACAATAGTTGCTTTAGATAATAAAATATATGGTAAACCCAAAGATTTAGATGATGCTAAAAAAATGATAAGAGAATTATCTGGTAAGACTCATAAAGTAATTTCTGGATTAACAGTAATTTATAAAGATAAAATTTATAATACATATGTAACATCTTTTGTTACATTTAAAGATTTAAGTGAAGAAGATATTATAAATTATGTAAATACTAAAGAATGCTTAGGTAAGGCAGGTTCATATGCAATTCAAGGAATTGGCAAATGCTTAGTAGAAAAATATGAAGGATCATTAAATAATATTATTGGATTACCTACTGAAGAATTAGAGAAGATTTTAGGTGAAATTAATGGAGTGGAAGATTAGAGATATCACTATAAAAAATCAATTTGTTTTAGCTCCTATGGTTGGTGTAACTAATGAAGCTTTTAGAATTATTTGTAAGAAAATGAATGCCGGATTAGTTATGGCTGAAATGGTTAGTGATAAGGCTATCGGTTTTAAAAACGAAAGAACACTTGGTATGACTAAGGTTAATCCTATAGAACATCCAATATCTATGCAGATATTTGGTGGGGATAAGGATTCATTAGTTAATGCTGCTAAATATATTGATTTAAATAGTGATGCTGATATTATTGATATTAATATGGGTTGTCCTGTATTAAAGGTAATTAAAAGTGGTTCAGGTTCTGCTTTATTAAAAGATCCTGATAAGATATATGATGTTGTAAAAGCAGTGGTTGAAGCAGTAAAAAAGCCTGTAACAGTTAAAATAAGAATTGGCTGGGATATGGAATCAATTAATTGTGTTGAGGTAGCAAAAAAAATAGAAGCTGCAGGAGCTTCAGCAATAACAGTACATGGAAGAACTAGAAGTCAGTTTTATTCAGGTACTGCAGATTGGAAATACATAAAGATGGTTAAAGAAGCTGTTAAAATACCAGTTGTTGGTAATGGTGATGTTACATCTATTGAAACAGCAAAGAAAATGCTAGAAGAAACTGGCTGTGATGCAGTAGCCATCGCAAGAGGAGCTTTAGGAAATCCGTTTTTATTTAGAGAGCTTGTTGCATATTTTGATGAAGGTAAAATTATTGATAGACCTAATAATAAAGAAATATATGAAACTATATTATGGCATCATGAACTATTGTTAGGACTTAAGGGAGCTCATTTAGCATTACTTGAAATGAGAAGCCATGTTGCTTGGTATCTAAAAGGTATGCCAGGTTCTGCAAGAATTAAAGATTTATGCAATAGACAAACAAATTTTGATGATGTTTCAAAAATTATTAAAGAGTATTTAAAAATATAGAAAAAGCCTCAAAAATATATAAAAAACAGCATTTTTTGGCTAAAAGAAACCAATAGTTGCGTCTTTTCAAACTAGATTTGGTAGTGTGCAACCAATAATTTTGGTACATTAAAGCTGCAAACAGGAGGAAAGAGTTATGAATATTGAAATTGCAAACAGATTACAAAAATTAAGAAAAGAAAATGGTTATTCACAAGAGGAATTAGCTGATAAGCTTGGTATTTCAAGACAAGCTGTTTCTAAGTGGGAAAGAGCTGAATCATCACCAGATACAGATAATTTAATTATATTAGCTAGATTATATAATATGTCATTAGATGAACTATTATATGATAATGAATCTGATGAAGAAATCAGAGAAAGAATTAAAGATAAAGAAGAAACTAAATCAGAATCAAAAGATGGAATTAATGTGAATGGAAGTTCTATTTCATTAACTGATGATGAAGGTCAAACAGTTAAAATTGAAGATGGACATATTAAATTCATTAATCCTGATGGAACAGAAGAAAAGTTTAATAAGAAGCATAAAGCGATCGTTGCCGCAATCGATGGTGCAATATTCTTTGCAACATTAATCGCTTATATCTTATGGTCTACATTAGGAAATGCATGGCATATTTCATGGGTATTATGGGTATTAATGCCTGCAGTAATGAGTATTGCTGAAGCTATTCAATATAAGCAATTATCAAAATTTGTTTATCCACTTTTAATCGCAGCTATTTATTGTTTTATTGGTATGCAATATGGTTTATGGCACCCTTATTGGTTCTTATTCCTTTCAATTCCAGTATATTATATCGTTGCAAATCTATTAGATGTTTATGTATTTAAGACTAAAGAAGAAGACGACGATGACGATGATAAAGATGACAAGTAAGATATAATTAAGGCTCCAGTTATACTGGAGCTTTATTTTTAAAATAAAAACTTGACTAATTGAAACATATAGGTTAAAATACTATATGGTACATTTTTAAGCAATTATCCACATTGCCCTAAATAATATTTATATAAATTTAGGAGGAAAAAAACATGAATAATAAAACTTTCATGGCAAATAATCAAACTGTACAACACGGTTGGTATGTAGTTGATGCAGCAGGTCTTACACTTGGTAGATTAGCTACTCAAGTAGCAGTATTACTTAGAGGTAAGAATAAGCCAACATATACTCCAAATGTAAACTGCGGAGACAATGTTATCGTTATTAACGCTGACAAGGTAGTTTTAACTGGTAAGAAGTGGAGCGATAAGCTTTACAGAAGACACTCAGAATATGCAGGTGGTCTTAAGACATTAACAGCTAAAGAATTAATGGCTAAGCAACCTACAAAGATGGTTGAATTAGCAGTATATGGTATGTTACCTCATACTAAGCTAGGCGATCAAATGAGAAAGCAACTTTATGTTTATGCAGGATCTGAACATCCTCATACAGCACAAAAGCCAGTTGAATTCAAGGTAGAGGCATAAGGAGGATATAAGAAATGGCAAAGAAATTAGTTCAATACTTAGGTACAGGCCGTCGTAAGAGCTCAGTTGCTCGTGTATACTTACGTTCAGGTAAGGGTACAATCACTATCAATGGTCGTGCATTCGAGGATTATATCCCATCAGCTGCAGTACGTCTAGACGTATTACAACCACTTGAGTTAACTGAAACAACTGACAAGTTTGATGTTGTTGTTAACGTATTTGGTGGAGGAATAACTGGTCAAGCAGGAGCTATCCGTTTAGGTATTACTCGTGCTTTAATGGAAGTTAACCCTGATTACCGTGCAACATTAAAACCAGCTGGTTTAGTTACACGTGATCCACGTGCTAAAGAACGTAAGAAATACGGTCTTAAGAAAGCAAGACGTGCACCACAATTCTCTAAGCGTTAATTGTTTGATTATTATAATTGCAAAGAAAAAGATATTAAGCAGGACTTCTCACCCTGCTTTTTATTTTGCATAAAATGGCTTAGTTACGCCATTTTTTGAATATTTAAGGTGTGAAAAATAGTATAAGAATTCATAAATTATAGCAAAAATCAAAGTTCGTCAAAAATCGTTAAAAACAGCCAAAATTCGTTAAAAATAGGTATGTAGGTGTCCGGAAGGTGTCCGCTCTCACAACTCAATTTTTCATAAAAAATGGCTTGATTAAGCCATTTTTTGCCATTTTTAGGCCAAAGATGAAAATGAACCAAAAAAATTGTTAATTTTTCAATTCCGGTCTAGAAAAAGCTTGATGGGCTAAAAGAGGTTTTTTAGGTATTTTTGATACAAAAAAGAAAAGGTAAGACGTTTTTAATCTTACCTATTTATTATATTCTTCATATGCGTTTTTATGATGTTTCAAGAACCTTTCTTTTAATCCTTCATTATTTACAACTATTGCATGTCTTCCAAATGAAATAAAATAATTGAATATTTGTTGCTCACTACATAAGAATGTCATTTCTTTTCTGTCTTCATCATATTTTATTTTTTTAGGCCTGTTCAAATAGTAGCTATTATAATCTCTAATTCCTTTATCTGTTAATTTGATAACTATTTCATTAATTTCGTTACCAAACCATTCAGCACCTTCTTGTAATTTCTTTTTAGCTTCAGTTTTATCTTTATTAGATAATTGATATGACTCACCTCTGCGAACACTTTTAACATTACATAGTTTTAAACAAAATGTTTTATGAGTATTGTCATGATAGAATCCAGTTATATAATAATGGAATTCAGATTTGCCAGCTATGATATCGTAAACATCGATTTCAAATTCTTTACCTTTGTTTGTTGTGATAATAGAAGTTATGTTGTTTTTTAAATTGGCTTTTATTTCATTAAATAAATCTCCAAATAAAATCATTTCTCTAGTATATAAGGGATAATTCATATAATCGTATAAAATACTTTTAAAAATATCTGCATTAGTTAGTTGTTTCTTTTCTTTAAGAATATCTTCTAGATCATAATATGTTTTTTTAGTGCTTTTAATATGAATGTCCCTTTTTTCTTGTTCAGGAATCCTATCCTCACTATAAAGTGTTTTAGAAAGAAGAATAGCGATATCAGTTAAATATTTATTAAAATTTTCATCATTTTTATGATTATTAATATCATTAAGGATTTTGTTATTTGATATTTTAATATCTGTTAATATAGATTTTATTCTTTCAATCTTTTTAATTTTATTTTGATATTCGTATGTTTTAATAATTACTTCTCTAAAAAAATTAGCTTCAGAACTACTTTCTTCAAGATTTCTAAAACCGAAGTTTTCCATATCGTCAATTAGCTTATTGTAGAAGTCTAAAGTGACAGAAACCTTTGTATCACTGATGTTCAAGTTCATGATTTTACCTTCTTTCACTAAAAGTGTGACTAAATCTAACTATATTATAGTATAAAAATGGCTTAAATAAAAGAAATAATTGTGTCTAGCTTTTGAAAAATAAATGTCACTAAATAACAGCTTTAAATCTTTAGCTTTATATTTTTATAAGATAAAATATAAGTATAGAAATTGGAGGTATTTCATGGAAAAAACTATTAGACATTTCAGAGAAGAAAGAGAATCAGGATTATTATTGGTAGATTATCCAACTGGTGTTGGTAAAACATATAATGCAATTAGCTATATGGTAAAACACAGAAATGATGAGACTATATTTTTTATCACGCCACTAAAGAAAAATTTATTTGAAGCATATGAAAAGTTAAAGAAAAGAATTAATGACGATAAATGGTTTGATGAGAATGTTATTTATCTTAAATCTAATTTTGATTCTTTATACGATAATATCTTAGATATAACCGGCGATGAAGAAGATATTCTATTAGAAAAAGAATCATTTAAGAAATTAAAAAATGGAATTAGATTATATACAGATAATAAGAATGAAGCACTCAAAGAAATAATTGAACGAGATGAGAGAAGCTTTAGAAATGATGTTGAACAATATTTAAAAAGTTTTCCTTCAAAAAAAGAGAGACTACTTCAAATTAAAGAAAAACATCATTGGTTAATTGATTTATATCCTGGAATAGAATCTGAAAACAAAAAAATATGGTTTATGACATTAGATAAATTTTTATCTGGTAATACAACTATAATATCTCCAACATATAAGTTCATTGAAAATAGTATTATCAATGAAGCAACAATATTTATTGATGAAATAGATAGTACAAAGAATAGAGTTCTTGATTTTGAAATTAAGAATTATTTAGATTACAAATTAGAGTTGTTTAATATTTTTAAAATTGCTCATGCTAATTTACATAATCATTTCCCTAAAAAACTTTTTAAAGTAAAGGAAGATAGTGAGCATGATTCAAACTATTATATTGAAATCATAGATAAGAATAGAGAAATATTTGATAAAGCATATAATGAATTTAATTTAGAATATTATTTCAAAAGTTATGGCAATGAAAAAGTTATAGATTCAATTTTTAATGATCAGACATATTTAAATATATCTGAAAAAAGATATGACAAAGTATATTTGGAATTGGATGAAGAAGATGAATATAACTATATTTCATTAAATAAAAAGCATATGAATGCCAAGAATTTTAACGAGATGCTAGGATCTGTTAAAGGTGCTGTTTCTTATTTAATTGAAGGTATTAAGATATTAGCAATCAATTATTACCAAACAGCAAGAGAAAAAGGCGACTTTGATATACAAGAAGCAGTTATGCAAGTTTTGGATATGTTTGGATTAAATAATTATAGAATGGTTTCTAGAGTTATGTTATCTATAACAGGAAGTACTGTTAAGAAGAATATAAGTAATGACATGTTCGATATAGATTTCTACACTACTGGATTTAGATTTTATGAGTTTAGTGAACACAAAGTGTCAGACTTAGAAACTAATATTGAATTTTATGAATTAAAAGAAACTCCAGAGCAATTTTTAATGACTTTAGCATCTAAAGCTTATGTTGTTGGTTTGTCAGCAACAGGTACATTAACTACAGTATTAGGTAATTACAATCTTAAATACATTGAATCTAAAATTGGCGATAGATTATATAAACCTTCAAAAGATGATGTTGATAGAAGTAATAAGCATATTGATTCAAGACTAAATATTAATAAATCAAATACAACGATTATACCAGTATGCTCAGATTCTAAAACCATTAATTCATTCTTTAATGATGAAGAATTTGGCATTAGTTTAAATGGTGCTATAGATAAATGTTTGGATGATAATAAGGAATATTTAAAATTAAAGCTAATAAATGTTTTACTATCAATTCATTCATTTATTAAATCTGATAATAAAGCATTATTAATACTTACTAATAGAAATGTTCAAAAAGGTAACTCAGTCTATAGCGAGAAGACTTTCAATGAATATTTCAAGTTAATCGGATATGAGAATAATGTAGATAACATAAAGTATTATTACATTGATTCTAAAAACTTTGATGATAAGAAAAAAGAGTATAAGCAAGCCTTATCAGAAGGGTATAGAGTTATTTTAATATCTTCATATCAAACTGTTGGTGTTGGTCAAAATCTACAATATGAAATTGATGGAAAGAAATTAGATATTGATTCATTATATTTAGAAAATCCAACAAATTTAATTGTTGATGCTAATAAATTTGATAAGAATTCTTATTCTGAATTAATGAAGTATATTTATCAAATAGAATCATTAAAAGAAAATGGAGAATTATTATTTAATGAAGCTAATAATTCAATAATAAGTGGCTTTTATAAAAAGTATAAAATATTAAAACCAATTGAGAATAAAATATATGATTCTGAATCATTACAATACTATTCAATATCATTATTAATTCAAGCAGTTGGTAGAATTTGCAGAACAAATGAAGTAGTACAAAATAAAACAATATATGTTGATAATGATATCTTTATTAAAGTAGATTTATCTAAGGTCGCAGATAAGAAACTTAATTATGAATTTAAGGCTATTATTGATAAGCAAACTGAACTTAGTATTTTAGAAAGAAAAGTAGAACGTGATAACAATATTGTAATAGCACAAAACAACAATAGAGCAATTTCATCTAAGTTAAGATATGAAGTATCAAATGGTTGGACTGAAGAAAAGAAAATATGGTGGGAAGAATTTAGAGTATTTGTTTTAAAACATCCAACAATATCTGATGAAGAGTTAGATAAATATCCACAATTCAAGAATATGTATGTTCATTTTAGTTCTAAGAGCAATAGTTATTATTTCAATCATGAGAATGATTGGGAAGATGTGGATTTAAGCTTGGATAAAGGTTCATTGAAAGACGAAATGTCATCAACAGATTCAAGACTTAATACTTTATTACTTAATAAGATTATTAAGGATTATTTTATAGATAATGGTTATTGCACTGAATTTGAATCTAATCAGAATTTATTGTTACCTGCTGTTTATAACAACATCTATAAAGGTGCATTAGGAGAAATAGTAGGAGAATATGTACTAAAACATTTTGACATTAATATCAGTCATATAACTGAATTAAATCAATTTGAAAAATTTGATTACAAATTAAATGACATTTATTTTGATTTTAAATTATGGAAGAATTCAGGAAATGATTTAGACTATGAGCATATTGAAAACAAATTAGAAAAAGTTAATGGTAAATATGCAGTAATCATTAATGTTTTGGGAGATTCAAAAATGATTATTAGTGATTCTAATAATATTTGTACTATTCCAGCATTGATAGACGTAAATACTGGTGAAATATCTAAAAAAGCAATTGATAAGATTCATTGCATTATTGGAGGGATTAAATAATGGTTTTAACTAATGAGATTAATTTTAATATTAATTATGATAAATTCTTTGAAGTATATGATGTTTATTATATTTCTACTACAGAATATAAAACTAAATTACCTAATTTTTTAAGAAAAAACTTTAAAGCTTTATCTATATTTTATACGTATGGAAAAACAATGTATGTTATGTATAACAAGGGAGAAGTATCGCTTGATGAATTGAAATCAATTATCGACGATGATAGTGTTCAAATTGGTTCATCAGGACCATATGATAATGTTATATTAAATATTGCATTAAATTCTTTAGGCAATTTTAAAAATGAGAATTTAATCTTTAATAATTTAACTGGTTCGTTATATCTATTTGATGATTCATCAACAAAAAGAACAATTAAAGCATATGACATATCTTATGTTATTGGTAAGAATAAACCATATTATATGAATGTATCAGTTACTTCATTCATGAAGTATGATCCTAAATATCCTAATTATGACTTATATGAATTAACTAATAAAGGTGGTTTAAGAGCAGTATTAAATGCTAAAGATGCTACAGGAGATTTATATGTAAAGAAAAAAGGTAATAAAAAGAAGACGACTGCTAAATTCTATGACCTTAATAAAACATTAGATAGAGCTACAATCTATCATTTGATTATGAAAGAATTCAAAAAGAGATTTGATGGATTGATTGATATTGACTTTGTTTCTCGTGAGCCTTTAGAACAACAGATTAATAAATTAAAAGATAAAAGCGAAAAAAAGAAAAAAGAAATGTTTAATTCAATTAATGGAATAATAATTAATCTTGTTTTGTATGTTGACCCAGCAAATGATGAAAAATATGATTCATCAAAGATTTCGGAGGCTATTAATGGATTTATTAATCAGCTTAAAACTGATGGTTTTAGCATAGACTATAATAAGAAAACATCAAAATATCCATTAAATATAGTCATTAATCATAATGCAGATTATTATGGAGATGATTACGATCCATATAAAACTATTGATAGAAGTACTGCAGTTCAATGTGTAACGATAGAAACATTAATTGATACATTCAGTGGCAAACCAAGTTTAAATTCTTATTTTGTTGTTATGAAAGATTTAGCAATAAAACATGATTTAATATATACTCATAAAATATCATTGGATGATTGGTCGTCAAGAGGTTTCAACGATGAATTTGTCTTTGGCATGTTTGTTGATGATAAAGAAGATAGGATTGCATATTTAAAAGTGAAACAAGATGGTTCTATAGAAACTTATTGTGATGAAAAATCTTTGTTTAATTTAGATAAAATTGAAGAATTAAAAACAAAACTAAAAGATAATAAAGCAGACTATTTTTTGATGGATTCGTCTAACAATATAAATACAATTGCTCCAACAGATATAATTGTTTTACCAACAGAAAAAATATTAGAAGAAAAGAAAAAGAATAAAGCATTTAAAGAAGAAAATATGGAAGGAATATTTGATGTTCATACATATGATATTAATGGAGAATTGTATTATACTTCTGGAATTAAAAGTAATATTAAATTTGACATTGATAAAGCTACACATTTCTATAAAATAAACACATTTGGTGGTAGAAATTTAGTCATGGATTTAATAGGAACTGTTGCTGTGGATTTTGTTAGATTTGGTAATTATACTGTTTTACCATATCCTTTTAAATATTTAAGAGAATATATAAATATGATTAAGTAATTATTGTATTTAACGAATTATTTTTAAGGCAGATGTCTGATATTTTAATTCTATTTATGATATAATCAGAAATAGATATTTACGATTGGATGTGAAAGAATGATTAATAAGTGGGATTTTACACCTTCATCAGGACAAAACAAGGGTATAGCTGATGGTAATATTGAACAATTTAAAGGAAGTATTATCACTTCATTAGCAAGAGAAAATTGTCAAAATTCATTAGATGCTGCAATTTCTGATGAACCAGTTCAAGTATACTTTCAATTAAAAGAAATAGATAAGTATAAAGTGCCTGGTTATCATGAATATAAAGAAATGATTGAAAAATCAATAGATACTTGGAAAGACAGTAATAAAGCATCAAAGGTATTAAAAAAGGCATTAGATACAATAAAGAAAGATACAATACCTGTATTAATTATTAGTGACTATGAAACAAAAGGAATTGAGGGCCCTTATTCAACTAGTTTAACATCACCATGGGCATCGATAACTGTTACTGATGGTGGAGCTACAAAAAGTGGTAATACTGGAGGAAGCTTTGGAATAGGTAAAAATGCTCCATATGCAGCTTCTGATTTAAGAATGGTATTCTATAGAACGTATAATAAAAATAATGAAAAGGCTGCTCAAGGATTATCTAGATTTGTTTCTTTTAAATATAACAAATCTGAAGATAAATTTAGTAGTGGTTATGGATATTTTGGTAATGATAATCAAAAGCCAATTCAAAACATAGAAGCCCTTGATAATATTGATTCAAGAACAAAAGTTGGTAGCGATATTTTTATTTTTGGTTTTAATGGTGAAGATAATTGGAGACAAGAAATCGTTGAAGCTGTATTAACAAATTTCTTGATACCTATTTATGAAAACAAATTAGAAGTAGTTGTTGATGATATTGAAATTAGTTCCTTAACATTGAATGATTTAATTAAAGATTATGTAATGGATAAAAAAGGTGAATTAAATAGATGCTATTCTAATTATCTTGTTTTAACAAATGAAAATACAAAGAAAATAACTAGAGATTTTTATGGTCTTGGTACATTAGAATTATCTATTTTGATTGATTCACAATATAGCCTTGATAAAAAGATGTTAGTAACAAGGAAGACCGGAATGAAATTATTTCATAAATCTAAGATTTCTAAAACAATTCCATTTTCGGCAATATTAAGATTGTGTGGTGATGAGCTTGGCGAATATTTCCTTGAATTAGAACCACCAACTCATGATGCTTGGGAACTTGATAGAGCTTCAAATAAACAAGAAGCTAAAGAATATATCAATGAAATAGAACAATGGTGTAGAGCAGAAGTATTAAAACTTGGTGCAAAAACTTCGACAGGTGATGTTTCTGTTGATGGCTTAAGTGAAAACTTAGCTATGTCTGGCTCAAAAGATAGTGCTAATAAAGTAGATGCATTATCTATAACAATTGATGATTTAAAGATAGTACAAAATCAGAAAAGTAAAGTATCAGGTAAATTTATATCAGCTACTGGTGATGATATAAATAAAAGTAAGAAGGAAAAGGTTCCTGGAAGATTAGATGATCCAAATGGAACTTTACCTGGTATTAGAAAGCCTAAAGGTGAAAAGACTAGAATCAAGAAAGAAAGACATAGAGCTGTTGCAGATCCAGAAGGAAAAGATTTAGTAGTTAAACCACAGGAAAATGGTGAAAGAAAAGAATTAGAATCTTTAAGAGTAATTAGAACTGGTCAACAAAAATATGAATTAATATTTAAAATATCAAAAAATGTAAGTAGTGGCCATATATGTATCTTGTCAGTAGGTGAGAACAATAGACCTAAACATGTTAAAGTAATATCTTCGACTGCAATTAATAACATTACTATTTCATCAAACGAAAGCGGAAACATTTTCTTTAGTAATATTTCTGGTAACGATAAAACTAAATTATCATTTGAAATTGATGAAAAAAGAAACTTTGCTATGGAGGTAGAAGTATATGAACATTAAGAATAGATTTTATACTTATCCTGTGCTAAGTGAAGATACAGATGATTATATTGATTCATCATTTGAAGTTGATTTTACGTACCAAAATAAAGGTATTGCAACTTTAGAAATAAGTGCTGATGTAAAATTAGATAATAAAGAGTTAGAAGAATTAGTTAATAATAAAAAAGCTAATATTTATTTGCATGTGGAATGTTCTTTAACATCATACAGAAAACTTTATCCACTTTATAATAATATGGTAAATACAATTCCTATTGATATTAAAAAAATTAATGGAAAGATTGAATTGTTAGCTTTAGTTATTGCTCTTGAGGATATTGATGATTATTCAAGCGAAAGCTTTAATGAAGATTATGAGAATAGAACATTCTTTATAAATAAAGGAGCTATTCTTGCTTTTAAAAATATAGGATTTATTACTATAAGCAAATCAATGCAAGAGTTTAAAAAATTAGAATCTATATTCTCTGTTACTAAGCTTAATTCTGAAGAAGAAACTCCATTTAGTGTAAATCTAGAAGATAATAAGATTAAAATTGGATTGCCACCTCAACAACATCAATTTTATATTGATAAAAAGGATGATTTAAATTATCAATATTTATTTAATTCATTACTAGTATTACCTGCTTTAGTGTATACTTTTGAGCAATTAGCAGCTGAAGGATTGGATATGTATCAAGATAAAGAATGGTGCGTTGCTTTGGAAAACAATTTTGAGCGACTTGGTAAGAATTTTGTTGAGGAATTAGAGAAGATAGATAGTGGTGAAATATCATCAATAGAATTATCTCAAACATTGATGGAATATCCTATTAAATCTGCCTTTAGTCATCTTGAAAATATAATTGAAGGAGATGATGAAGATGAAGATTAGAATAATGAAAAGAGAAGTTCTAGATAAAATCAAAGATAATATTGAAGAATATATAGAGAATTATTATACTCAAGAATCGAATGATTGGTTATGGAATGTTTGTGATTGTGAACCTTTTGAAGATTATAAAGTTGTGAAAGAATTTGAATTAGCAAATTTAAACCAAGCACCAACTATGATTGATTTTTATAATTGTCAAATCTTGTATTCTAATCTTGAATTTTTGAATGAATCTCAAGCTTCAGACGAACGATTATGGGCTGGTTTAACAAATGATGTATTTTATGACTATATGAGAAAAAGATTCAATATGAATAAAGAATCTTATAAAAATTCAAAAAATCCTGTAGGTGAAGTTGTATCTAGATTCTTCTATAAAAATAGTGGTCGTTCTGGTTATTTTAGAAATACATTAGCAAAATGCTGGTGGGTTGGACATCACACATATGATCCTATAAAAAAATTTGAACTTTTGGAAAAATTAGGAAGTCATGATATGAGTACAAAAGTAACAGATATCTTCCATAATTACACATTTACATCTAATAGAGAAATATTAACAGGTATAATTGAAGGTATCTATTATTTTAATAAGAATGGAATAAAATTTAATATGATTAAACATGCTAGACCATGTTTACAATATATAAATGCAATTGGCGGCAGTACAGTTTTGGATATTTATTCATCTGATGAAATAAGAGATATTTTTATTGAGCATATGAATGTGGTCTTAAATGAAGAGGAAGAAGATTATTCTGATTTTGATGAGTTTGACAACATTGAAGAAGAAACTAATGATATTGATGAAGATGCAATTAAGGTTGGCGATAAAGTAAAAATACTTAATTTATCAACAAATTTAGAGAGCATATTTGTCATTAAATATTCTAGTGATTATAAGATGTTACCTATTCCTGAACTACTTTTAGGTAAACATATCAATGATGAATTTGATTATGAAGATAGTAGATTTAGGATTGTTGAAATCATTTAGGAATAAGGAATATTTTTATAGAATTGAAATTGTGAATATGATATAATCTAAATAGTTTTTTAGAGACAATTATATTTGATTGTGTACTGATAAATAATTATTTTTATTAAGTATCCAAATAATGATTTGGTGATATTTTGTTAGGAGTTTTTTATGGCTTTAAGAGTTTTTGAAGGTTTTGCTGGCTATGGTGGTGGTAGTTTTGCATTTAAGAAATTAATGCACGAACACCCTGATTATAATTTTGAAGTAATTGGATATTCTGAAATAGATAAAAGTGCATCTGAATTATTTGACTTAAATCATCATCAATTAAATGGTCAACCAATTCATAATTATGGTGATATTACAATACTTAATCCTAATGAACTACCTGATTTTGATTTATTTACTGGTGGTTTTCCATGTCAACCATTCTCAACAGCTGGAATGCAACAAGGTGAAAATGATCAGTACGGAAGAGGTACATTATTTCATCATATTATGAGAATATGTGCTGTAAAACAACCGCGATATATATTTTTAGAAAATGTTAAGGGTTTTTTAAACAAAAAATTTGAACCTACTAGAAAATTAATGGAACAAATGTTAAGAGATGCTGGGTATGTAGCTGATCCTAATGATCCTAATGAATCTCCACTGAGATTTGCGGTATTGAATAGTAAAGATTATGGTATACCTCAAAATAGAGAACGAGTTTGGATGTTTGCTAGATTGGGAGGTTTACCTAAGGATTTTTCAATGAAACCTCAGCCTCAACCTAATAATCTTAGATTAGGAGATTTTTTGGACCCGGATGGATTTGTTCCTGCTCAAATGTATTTATCTGATAAACAGATTGAACATCTTAGAGAAAAACATAATATTGATACTTTTGAAGTAGATAGACCATTATGTTTTGATGTTTATAACAAGAAAATTAAATTTGATGGTTATTCAATCACATTAACAATGCCTGAACATAACAGTGTTAGAGTTATTGAATCACATCCTGGACGTCAAGTGGTAAGAAAGATGTCAATAACTGAACAATTTAGATTAATGGGTTTGGAAGGATTACAAGGAGTTAATAGAAACATTGATATTGTTTTTGGAAATCAGTCATATACTCAATTATCCAAAAGAGCTGGTAATGGATGGGATGTTAATGTAGTTAAAATAGTTCTTAATCATATTATTACACAATTGTTAGCAATGGGTGATAATGTGTTTGGAGGTGACTAAATTGATCTATAGATTTAAAATTGATGAGAAGTCGTTATGGTATGGAATTTATAATGATTTAACAGGACAAAGTTCCACGGTTGCAACTCCTCTAAACCAAGCTAAAGATCCATCAAAATGGCACAAAGATATATTAGTTTTAGAAGATATTGGTATTTCTAAAGAAATAAATAATCCAGTGTTATTAGGGAAATGTCTTAGAAAAACAACATCAAAAGCTGAAGCTGTAATTGATTCATTTTTTGAATTTAATAATTTGTATTGTGATGGAAGAAAAATTGAAACACCCTATTCCTATGGTATGTATATAAAAAGAGAAACAAGTGAAATAATTAAGCATAGACATGGGAAGGGTTATGGACCTAACACTCATTTAGGAAGAAAACAATTGCACTATCAGGTTGGTTTAAAACATTTAAATGATGGATATCATATTAATAATAAAGCAGTTTTAGAAGCAATTTTAGAATTAAATGGCGGATTTGCTTTTGTAGTAAGAGGATTTGAATATGATTCTGAAAAGAAATCTTTGAATTTCATTACTTCTATGATTGGTGTTAAGGGAATTCCTTTATCTACTGTTTTTATTAGGAAGAAGGGTGTAGGTAAAAAATTAGTTATTGATACAATTGATCCAGATGACATTCAATATGATTTGCCACCAGAAGTTGTTGTTGCTTTAACTGGGCAAAAGAAACAAAATCAAAAAGATTCAATGTCTACTATTGAATTGATTAATCAATCACGAGCTAAAAATGGTCAACTTGGTGAAGATTATATAATGAAAATGTTGGCAGAAAAAGGTGTTGGTGGTGATACATTGTATCATACAAGTAAGGATTATCCGACTTCTTTATATGATATAGAATATGAAGAAAATGGTATTAAGTATTATATTGAAGTTAAGTCGACATCGACAAATAAGAAAGTGTTTAATATGTCTGAAGGAGAAATTAAATTTATGAAGACATATAAGAGTGTTTATATTCTTTACTTAGTTACTGACTGTAGGAATCCTATTCCAAATGTAAATCAGTATAATCCTAATCAAATTTTAGGATTTAAAAAAGAGTATCCAACTACTAGATTTATTGTATAATTTAATATAAATAAACTTATTTTTTTGATGCAGAATTTGAGAAAATTCTGCTTTTTTTTAGCCTTTTTATGGTGTTTAAAAAAAATTGTATAAAAATATGTATTTTTAAGGAAACGGACTCCATTTTATTCTGTGTTTTTTATTTTTTTTCTGTTATAATATCAGAAGACAGAAAAGGAGTTCGATTCATATGGCAACACAAACTAATCAACCATCAAGAATGAGTATATGGGAATATATTAGAGGCGATGGAAAACAATTAGTTATTCCAGTATATCAGAGAAATTATAGCTGGACACCAAATAAAGGAGTAAAAAGATTACTTGATGATATGAAATCAGTTGTTGAAAAGAAAACTGATAGTCATTTTACGGGTATTTTTATGACTGTTAATATTTTATTATCAGCTAGATTTTCTCAAATTCAACTAGTAGATGGTCAACAGAGATTGACTACACTATTTTTGTTATTGTGGGCTTTAAAAGAGGTTTATTCAGATGATCCAAGTCTAAAAGATGTTAATGATATGTTATACAATTCTGAAGTAGCTCAAAGACAACATGGAGAGAAATATAGTTTAAAATTAAAGCCATTGATTAGCGATGATGATGTCTATCAAAAGATTGCTATAAATTCATCATTGCCTAATAATCAGAAAAAAACTTTTTCAGATTCTGAAAAAGCTTCAAATGTCTATCAAAATTATGAATTTATAGTTAAGTATTTGAAATCAACACCAATAATGACTGTTGATGCTGTTCTTGATGCGTTAGCTAAGATGGATGTAGTAATAATACCATTAGATCCTAATGAAGATGATCCCCAACAAATCTTTGAAAGTATTAATGCGTTAGGGCTACCATTGGCACCAATCGATTTAATAAGAAATTTAGTTTTGATGGGAATGGAATCTGATGAACAAGATACATTCTATTTTGATTATTGGAAACCGATTGAGGATGTTTTTGATATTAAAAATAGAGATTCTTTATCTGATTTATTCAGATTATATATTTCAATTAAAGAACATGAGTTGGTTAAATCAGATGATTTATATTTAACTTTCTATAATTCATGGAAGAAGAATATAAAGACATTAGTAGATAAACAAAACTTTGCGTCTGAAGTATTAGAGTATACAAAACATTATAAAGAATTATATTTTGATGGTGATTTTTATCCAGTAAATGATTCTAAATCAAAACAAATAATTCTTGATTTTAGAAGATTAAATTATTTTACAATAGCTCCTTATGTTTTAGAAGCGTATCATTTATATAGACAAAATAAAGTAAAAGAAGATTCTTTTGTTAAGATTATTAATTTGATGAATTCATACATCATAAGAAGAGAATGTGCTGGTTATCAGATGAATGATGTATCTAGATTTTTCCCTCAACTTTTAAGAAATGTTGAAAGAGAATCAAATGGTAATTATGATAATATTTATCAATTAACTTTAAAATATTTGGTAAATATGAATAAAAATAATAATCTTGGTCTTCCTAATGATGAAAGAATTAAGAATTTCCTTCTTACAAATAATGCATATACTTTGTCACATATTATGATGATTCTAACTAGAATAGAGAATAGTAATAATAATACGCCTATAGTTGATACTTCTTCATTATCAATAGAACATGTTATGCCACAAACACAAGATGATCCAAGTTATTGGAGAAATGTTATTGGTAAAGAATATGAGAATTATGATGTTCATTGCAATAAGATAGGAAATCTTACTTTGGTGTCTGTCAAAGATAATTCTGGTATGAGAAATCATAGCTTTGATAGAAAAAAAGAATATTTAGCTCAATCTAGACACATTAAATTGAATGAAGATATTTTAGCTAAAAATGAATGGAATGTAAAAGAAATAGATGATAGAACACAAAAAATGATTGATTTAATTAATAAAGAATTTAAATATGAATCAATGGTTGTTGATAAAAAAATTTCATATGAAGTTATCTTTAAAAAAGAAGGTAAAAATTGTTCATATGAATGTGATGCTAAGATGTTTATGGGCGGTAATGTAGTTGTTCAAAAAGATTGTTTAGTTTCCTATAAAGAAGGAAGCAAATATATGGACAATATTAAAATAAGAGATGCATTACAAAAAGGATTCCTTGAAGTTAAAGAAGATAAGAGTGTTGTTTTAAAGCAGGATTCACAATTTGATTCAATTGAATCATTAACAGAAATAATGCTTGGTGAGATGCCAAAGAAGTTTTCTCATTTATGGTCTGTTGATGATGGTGTTTCAATTGATAATATTATAAGTTTATTAAGATAAAAGATTCCACAGATTTTTTTATAAAAATTCTGTGGTTTTTTAAATTTCATATTAAATGAGTTTTGAAAAAATTTTGTTTTCCATGATTTTTAATTATGTTTTTATTATGATAAAATATATTTATTAAGTGAAGGTGTTACGATGGGAAGTTTCAATGACGATATTATCGGAATTACAAGAAAAATGAATAACGGCCAAAACGCAACCTGCATTGCTTATAGAAGTGCAACTGATATTGATGTACAATTTGAAGATGGAACTATAGTAGAGCATAAACTAAAGAGTTGCTTTTTAATTGGGACTATTAAGAACCCTAATTTTGATAAGCATTCTTGCTTTGGAATGAGTGTTAAGCAAAAATGTGGTCAAACTGCTATTTGCATAAATTATTTAAATAGTAAAGATATAGATGTGCAATTTGAAGATGGCACTATTGTTTTTCATAAAAGTAAGAAAAGCTTTTTAGTTGGCGCTATTCAAAATCCTAATTCTCCTTCGAAATTTGAAAGGGCAAAGGACAAAGCCTCATGTTTGGGTGAAAAGGTTATTCAAAGATGTGGTATGGAAGCAACTTGCATAGCATATAGAGATTGTAAAGATATAGATGTGCAATTTGAAGATGGATTAATAGTTAAACATAGAAGAAAAACAGAGTTTATGCGTGGAATTATACATAATCCAAATATAAAAAAGAAGCAAAGCGAAGAAGTAATAAAAAATAGGATTGAAAAACATTCCTGTTTAGGTGATACAATTCTTCAAAATTGCGGAATGAATGCGACTTGTATTGCTTACAGAAAAGCTGATGATATTGATGTGCAATTTGACGACGGGACTATAATAGAACATAGGCAAAAAAGTTCTTTTTTAAGAGGTGGAATTGACAATCCTAATTATGATAATAATTCATGCTTAGGCACAACTATTCTTCAACATTGTGGTATGAAAGCAACTTGTATAGCATATAGAAAAGCCAAAGACATAGATGTTCAATTTGAAGATGGTGTTATTGTAAAACATAGAGTTAGATATGATTTTATTAATGGAAATATTGGTCATCCAAATATAAATCATAACGCCTTAAATGCTAAATCATATTCAGAAAAAGTAAAAAAAGAAATATTGAATAAGACTATTGTTATGAATAATGGTCAAAAAGCAACTTGTATTGGATATAGAAATGCTCATGATATCGATATTCAATTTGAAGATGGAACAATTGTATATAACAAAAATTCAGGTGATTTTATAAGAGGTGAACTTGGCAATCCTAATTTTACAGCAACATCATTGCCACAAAGAATTATTTATGAGTGTGTTTTATCTTATTTTCCTGAAGCAAAAATGAATTATAGACCTGATTGGTTAAAAAATAAGGAATCTGGTTTTAATTTAGAAATAGACATTTGGCTTCCTAAAGAAAGAATCGGTATTGAATATGATGGTTATCCTTGGCATGGAAAAGAAACAAGTAATTCATTGTTAAAATATAATCTTATTTGTGAATCGGAGCATATAGAAAAGCTATATTCATTTATCGAAAATGGCAGTATTAGTTATAATTCGAGAAAGCATATTAACTATATGATGATGTGTAATTCTAGAAGTAATATTAAGGATTTCTACGAAGAGTTAGAAAAATTTATAAATGCATTTTTATCTGATATGAGTCTTACAAGTAAGATAAAGTTGACTGATGAATTTATTGATGAGATTAAAGCAAAATCATTGAATTCTGTTATAGGGAAAACAATTATGCAACATTGTGGAATGGAAGCAACATGTATTGCATATAGAGGCTCTGGAGATATTGACGTACAATTTGAAGATGGAACCATAGTAGAGCATAAAACTAAAAGTAGTTTTGAAAAATCATCAATTCAAAATCCTAATATGTATAAAGCTGATTTAAAGAATGATATACTTGGTATGAAAAGGATGATGAATTGTGGAATGGAAGCAACTTGTATTGCATATAGAGGAACAGGTGATATAGATGTTCAATTTGCAGACGGAACAATAGTAAAAAATAAAAGAAGAAATTCTTTTATGCAAGGTGGAATTCAAAATCCTAATATGATAATTAAACAAACTAGACTTTCTAATGGTGCGAGAAAGAACGTTTCTTGTTTGGGCGAAAAAAGAATGATGAATTGTGGAATGGAAGCTACCTGCATTGCTTATAGAAGAGCAACTGATATTGATGTACAATTTGAAGATGGAACTATAGCTTATCATAAAAGAAAGGATCATTTTATATCAGGCGGAATTGCTTATCCTAAAAAGAATAATTGATATTATTTCCCCACAGAGTTTGAGAAAATTCTGTGGTTTTTCTTTATTTATAAAGAACAATTGAATGAATTTGAGAAAAATGATATAATTGTCGTGTTGTTTTCGTTTAAGGAATAGAGGAAAAAGAGATGGGAAATTTGAAGTATCGTAATGATAATAAAAAGCTATTATTATGGGTTTATGTAATCTTTATTTTTGCTATTATTGGTAGCTTAATTATTAACGTTTTAAATACTAAAAATGTAATTAATATGTATATAATTGCTGGAGTATTTTTAACTATTACCTTGGCATATTTAATCTTTTATTCAATCTTTGTAAAGAAGAATAAGAAGCCACTACAATTAGAAGATAATTATCTAGCATTTTATGTATCCTTTTATAAAAATAATAAGATGCTAAAGAAACTAATGTTTTGGATTGATATATTAGAATTAGTATTGATTGTAGGAGTTTCTTCTTATTATGGCTTTGTAATGAAAATGAATGATGTATATAGTATATATTCATTAATAGCTTTATTAGTTTTAGTTGCTATTAATGCTTATGTAATTATTAGAGATTTTATGAAGATTTCTTCATATGACAGAATAGATGCTAATACATCAAGCCTTCAATTCTCAGTTATAGATAAAAAGATTCTATTTGTTGCTATACTTGCAGTAGTAGCTTTAGCAAACATAGGAATCCTATCTGTGACAAAGCCTCATTTTGTAATTCATTTTATTGATATGGTAACATTTGAAGTATTTGCTACAGCATTATTAGTATATTCGCTTGTATCTATATTTATAACTAAGGTTTATTACTCACATTTTGAAATTAAGCAGATTGAACAAACTGAATTTAACACAAAGTATTTAGAATTAGTTGGAGAAGGACAATATGCAAAGGTATATAAAGCATATATGTCTTCATTAGATACAGTTTATGCTGTAAAGAAGCTAGAATCTCCTGATGTATCTGATATTGAAAGATTTAAAGCAGAATTTAATATAATGAAGGCATTGAACCACCCTAATCTTTTGAGAGTATATTCATTTGATGAATTACATTATGAATACACTATGGATTATTGTAAGTATTCCTTATATGAATATGTTTATAGTCATAATTTATCAAGACAAGAGCAGGATGAATTAATTTATCAATTATTATCTGCATTTGATTATCTACATAATCATGGGATAATGCATAGAGATGTATCTTATCATAATATTATGATATATGAATCATCAGCAAAGGAAATTACACTAAAGGTAATGGATTTTGGTATTGCTAAGAATAAATTAGAAAAGAAAACAAGAAGAGGTACTTCAATTAAAGGAACATTAATTGATCCGGCTTTAGTTTCCTTTGAAAGATATAATGAGCAAAATGATATTTATGGATTAGGCTCAATAATTAGCTTTATATTATATAAGGATGATGCAATTAAAATCGATGATTCAAAAGAATCACAAATAATAAATAAATGTATGGATTTAAATCTAGCTAATAGATATCATTATGTATCTGAAATAATAAATGATTATAAGGAGGCAACCTTATAATGAAAAAGTATTTATTATTTATAATATCTGCCTTTATTTTAGTATTCACATTATCATCATGTGATACATCAGATTTAGAAAACGAATATCATGATTTCCATGTAGCATTTAATGAAGAAGGACATTATGATTTATGTGATTGTGGTCATAAAGAGCATGAAGAAGCACATATATTTTCTGATGCTATTCATGTAATTCAAAAGGAAACATGTAGCCAAGAAGGAATTTATGAATATCATTGTATAGGCTGTGATTATATAAAAGAAGTTAGAAAAGATAAGCTTCCTCATGAATTTGGAGATTGGGAAACTATAGTTGAAGCTACTTGTTTAAATCAAGGTCAACAAAAAAGAGTATGTAAGAACTGTGGCTATGAAGAATTTAGAGATACAAATAAAGCACCACATACTCCAGTGGCTTATGATACAGTAGATGCTGATTGTACTCATGAAGGACATACTGGTGGTACATATTGTTCAGTATGTAAAGAAGAATTAACTCCACAAACTATAATAGATAAAACAACACATACTTATGGTGAATGGACTATAGTAGATAATCCTACTTGTACATCAATAGGTAGTGCAGAAAGAGAATGTAGTGTCTGTGGTCATAAGGAACATAAAACTTTAGATAAATTATCTCATACAGTAACACCATATGACGAAGACCCTTCAACATGTATTCATAAAGGACATACAGGAGGTTCTTATTGCTCTGAATGTGGAACAGTATTAGAAGAAAGAACTGAGCTTGAACTTGCCGGCCATAAATATGGTGATTGGATTACAACTGATGAACCATCATGTACTCAAATAGGTCACGCTAAAAGAGAATGTGAAGTATGCGGTAATACTGAATATAAAGAATTAGAAAAATTAGCCCACACACCAGTAGCTTATACAGATTTGGAATCTAATTGCCAACATGAAGGTCATATAGGTGGTACTTATTGTTCTAAATGTAATCAAGAATTAACTTCATATACTGTATTAGATAAAACAGCTCACTCATTTGGAGATTGGATAACAACTCAAGAACCAGATTGTATCCATAAGGGACAAGCTAAAAGAGTTTGTACAGTATGTAATTATGAAGAATATAAGGAATTAGATTATACAAATCATAAATCTACTCCATATGAAGAAAAGGCAGCATCATGTACTGAAGAAGGACATACAGGCGGCACATATTGCTTAGTATGCCATGCTGAATTAACCCCATATACAGTAATTCCTGTAACTAATCATAATTATGGAGCTTGGACTACATCAATAGAAGCAACTTGTACTCATATAGGACAAGAGGTAAGAGTATGCAAGGATTGTAACCATGAGGAATATAGAGAAGTAGCTATTAAACCTCATACCGCAACTTCATATACTGACCTAGATGCTAGTTGTACTCATGAAGGCCATACAGGTGGCACTTATTGTTCTGTATGTAATATTGAATTAACTCCATATACAGTAATAGATAAAACAGCTCATACATATGGAGATTGGTCAACAGTTCAATACCCAACATGTATATCACAAGGTCAAGCAAAAAGAGAATGCATATCTTGTGGTCATGAGGATTATAAATATTTAGATATGATAGACCATACACCAATACCAGGAGAAGCAAAAGCCTCAACATGTATTGAGCATGGTCATACTGAAGGTTCTTATTGCTCATTCTGTCATAAAGAATTAGAAGCACCTG
The DNA here is from genome assembly GCA_017444645.1 of Acholeplasmatales bacterium. GTDB lineage: Bacteria > Bacillota_I > Bacilli_A > Acholeplasmatales > Anaeroplasmataceae > Anaeroplasma. The sequence goes on from JAFSWG010000002.1 coordinate 25,642, forward strand.
AAGAATTACCATTTGGAGATCATAATTATTCAGTAGAAACTACAACAAAAGAAGCTACTATTAATTCAGATGGAATTCTAACTCATACTTGTTCAGTATGTGGTGATTCATATACAACATCAATTCCAAGAAAAGCATTAACACAAATAATATGGGTTAACTCATTTAAAGAAGAAGATTTTAAAAATCATTTTGTAGAATATTATTATTGTGATTATACTTTAAATAAGACATACGATATTACTATAATAAATAAGGATAATACCAAATATGTAAAAATAATAGATAATGATACTACAAAGGTATATGAATATTATTATAATGGTAACGTAATAATAGAATCATGTGTTGGTGGATATCGTCATAAAGCTTATGAAGATATGCCAGATACTGATATGTATTTAGAATGGTATGGCCTTGTATTATATAATGCAGTATATTTTGCTTCATTTGCTTATGATAAAGTAGAATTCAAGACTGATTATGGTGGATACTTTATCGGAAATGGAATAGAAGCTAAAAATTATAAGGGTAATACAGAAACTGCATCAGTAGCAGTATCATTTAGTGATGATGAAAAGCTAACAGGATTCAGCTATTCTTCAGATAAATATGACATTACTATATTTGAAATTGGAACAGCTCCATCAATCACAATCCCTAATGAAACACATCACCATATAGTTGATGGTAAATGTGATGTATGTAATGAAGAATATAATACATATACACAAACTATAAACAATTTGAAGCTTAATTATTATGTACATAAGAATAATAAGTCATTAGAATTTGATTATAGCTTAGTTTATTCTAATCAAACTGATGTAACATTCCTATATCCTACATATTCGGAAAATGGGAATATTAAGAAATTCATAACTCAATATTATGAAGGCACATCTCCTTATATATCTAAAGAAGTAAAATCATTTACTATTAATTCTAATAAATTATTAAAGATAACTTATTCAGATAATTCAGAAGAAAGATTATTACTATTAAGTGATAATACAGCTGTAGCAGCATCATCAGATTCAGCCTATGCAAATAATCCATATAAGAATGATGTAGTAGGCCAAACATTTATATATGTAACAAATGATTATACTTATAAATATTACATTAAATCTGATTCTGAAATAGAAATAACTAGATATAAAGAAGTATGCTATTACAATATTAATGGTACTGAAATAACTGGATTCAATAGAAATCTAGAAAAGGTAATAGGATATTTAGAAGGCTATGGTAATGGAAACGATACTAAGCATGATGGTTCAAAAGGAACTGTTTATTTCCAATTAAATTCTAATTTATCATTAGATATATGGTATGAAGGATTTGGTTCATCAAGCTGTAATGCATTTAGTACTGTAACATTCCAAAATATTACTGGCTATTATATTAATGGTAAAAGAGATATTTATGTTTATTTCAGAGGCGATAATGTAGATTACGTTATGCATTATGATACTAATAATATAATTACAATTTCACAAAGATAAAATTTTCCCTAAGAGTAGAAATACTTTTAGGGATTTTTTTCTGCTCGCACAAAAAACAATTTCTCTAGTGGAAAGGAGATAAATATTTGCTATTGCCTGTTCGGAGCGAACAAGTTTATTATCAAATCAAGAAGAGATATGAACGAAAAAACACTAGAGAAGGTCACAGGATTAAGTAGAAGACAAATCATAATGCTGCAAAAGACTTGTATTAAGAGAAAAAATAAAATAGTAGTTGGTCTAAGCTATGATTATTCTGATGACGAAGTATTAGAATTTATGTTGGCTAAGGTTTTCAAGGATTGTGGATATAGCTATCCAGAAATTAAAGTCTTGATGGATAGATTTAGAAATAAAGATTTGGAAGTCATTGATGATGCCATCATAAAAACTAAAGCAAAAATAAAAGAATTAGAAGCAGCTTTAAAAAAGGTTTATGAATTAAAAGAAAAATATAAAAATTAGGAGGATAAGAAAATGAAGAAATCTAAATTATTTGTGGGTGCTCTATTATTAGCAGCATCCTTCTCACTAGCATCTTGTGGATTATTAGATGATACTAGTACAACAACACCAAAGACAAGTGATACCGATACAGGTACTAAAACTACAGAAGAGGATAATACTAAATATACTGTAACATTTGATTCAAAGGGTGGTTCTAGTGTTACATCACAAGAAGTTAAAAAAGGAAATAAGGTAACAAAGCCAACTGATCCTACAAAAGATGGTTATACATTTGGTGGATGGTATAGTGATTCATATTATATAAATGAATATAACTTCACTAAAACCGTATCAAAAGATTTAACATTATATGCAAAATGGAATGAAATACCTAAAACAGTATTATATGAGGTTGGAAATTCAACAGTAGACATTTGGACTGATAGCATTGGCTCTAAGTGGATGAAGATAGCAATACCTGTAAAGAATACAGGAACTGCAAATTTATATTTAGGTACTGCAACAGCTGATATTGAAACATCAACTGGAACATTACTTGAAACTAAATCATCTATTACAGGCTTCCCACAATACATTAAACCAGGTGAAACAGGATATTATTATGTTGCTACATCAAGCAGCTTTACAGAAACAGATGTTAAAGTAGTTCCACATGTTGATGTTAGAAAGGCAACAAATGATGTTATAAGATATGATATTAGTGAAGTAACTTTATCAGAAGACACATATAATGGTGTTAAGGTAATGGGTAGAGTTCAAAACAACACTACTAAGGCAGGTTCATTGGATAAGATTTCAGCAGCACTATTTGATTCTAATAATAAATTAATATGTGTAGCTTTCACTTATTTAGATAATAACCTTGCAATTGGTGATAAGGTTGGATTCTCAATGACACCATTTGCATATAGAGACTTTACTCCATCTGATGTTGCAAGATATGAAGTATATGGTCATCCAACACAAATAAATATTTAATAAGTTTAACATTCCCTAAGAGTAGAAATATTCTTAGGGATTTTTTTATTTTTTACAAACATTTTTAAATTTTTTTTAAACTAATCGAAATCCGGGAAATTTTCCGGTTCTATGGTAAATTGCCACCTCTAAAATAAGGCTGTAATCGATAAGGAAAGCAAAAAAACTTAAAGATTCAAACTTAATAGAAGGAGGAAAAGCTATGGTGTTAGTAATTGATGCTGAAGAGTTTAAGGAAAACATTGAAGCCATTGATGATCTACTAGAGCTAGCTGGTATCGGTAAGAAATATCGAGACAGGATAGTTGATGCTTATTTAACCAGGATGACCGGTAATAAAGCATTAGTAAGATTATTCTATTGGCTTAGAACAAAGCCTTATAACGAAGATTAAAAAAACAATTTAATATTTATATTTAAATAGGTTGACTTGTCCCTATTAGAAAACTAATCATGTTTTAAAAACAAAATAGGTTAATGCTTAACCTAGAAAAGCATAATTAATTAAAAATATTGAAATGAAAAATTTAAAGAAAGATTAAGAGGTAAAGGAAAATGAAAGGAATCGTAGATGTAAGATTATTCTTAAATGAATACAAAGGAAAGAGAACAGTTAATGGAGAGGCTATTATCGCAGTAGGAAACGGCGAAAAGCTAGCTAATGACAAAAGACATGAGGATATTATTATCCCAGCAGTAGGTATCGTTGATTATGATACATTAGTATGCTTAGCAGATGATGCTAACAGAATTGATGAGGTAGATTCTAAGGATGGTATCACATTCTATAATGTACCAGCTGAATTCAATCATAAGAAATATGATACAAAGGACGAATGGTATTATGAGGTAAAGGTTCATCTAGGTGATGATGAATTCTATGCTAACAGATGCTTCTTCGCTAACCGTAAGCAATTACATAGACTAAAGAAGAATAATATGCTAGGAATGTTCACTGACTGTGTAAAGGAAGAAGGAGATATTACTCCTGAAGACGTAGAACCTACTAACCCAGAGGAATAATGATTAGCATTATATTCAGTATATTAACAAGTTTAGCGTCAAAGGTATTTGGCGCTTTACTTGTAATTATAAGGTTACTTTTAAAAATGCTATTAACATTATTTAAAGCATTTATAAATCTAATCAAAAACTTAATAACAAAAATAAAGGATAGAGGAGGCACTAAATGCGAAAGAAAATCAAAATAATAATTACCACATTTTGCCTAGTATTATCACTATTTATATTTACAGGTATTTCTGTCAACGCATCTGAATATGATGAGATTGCTAAAGAAGTAGAAACATTAGTTAATAATGGAACTTTAGGAGCTCAACATAAAAGCTTTATGCATAACACAGGCTACCAAACTCTATATACCAAAATGTATAGACAAGGTAACGAATCATTAAGATCATATTTTGGTAATATGAATTATTCACAATTAGCTAATATTATCGATATGTATGAAAATCAATGGAATGAGGTCTGGTTTGATATCCTAACAAACCTAGATATTGAACCACAATATTTAGATTCAGATAGAGTCTTAGGAATATATTATGATGCTTATACATCCGGTAATTCATCTTATCTATATCTAATATGGACATCTAAATATTTACCATCAGAATTTATGACAATACATTCATTAGATTTAAATGGCAAATCATATAGCCAATATCCAGATAATGATTTATTTAATCCATTTTGGTTAGATAGCCAATATTACTATTATGAACAATATGATTTAGCTATTCATATAACTCCAATTGGTGGATATGACAAGGATGGTAATCATTTTGGTGTACCTATAACAAGAAAATATAGCTTTTCAAATATTAAGGTAGGTATTGATAAGCTTCAATTTGATGAAGACCCAGACCCATATAATAAATATTCATCTGATATAGATTCATTTGCTGAATTTGATTTAGGAGTAAAACCTGAATTTCATGGTAAATCAGCCTGTCAAATGGTAACTCATGCTTATAAGCTTATTAAAGATTGTGAGGTTCAATCACATTATGACTTTGGCTTTGGTGGATATATGCATTATGTTCATTTTAACACCACAATCCCAATCGATAAGATTTATAGAGTCGATGTTTCATATGTACTAACCTCAGATAATAAGGATTGGTATCAATTTTGGTTAGAAGAGGATGAACGTAAGGTTATTAAGTCAATGACACCAGATAGAAAATCAACAGGTATATTTGGTTTATATGATACCTATGGATTTAAAGAAGGAGAATTCAAATCCAATGAGAAGAATTCAATCACCTATAAATATGAAATGATGCTTAATTATAAGGATCAAAACTGGGATTGGTTTGGTGATAGCTGTGTTGAATCTAATTATAAGCGTATCAAAGACTTTAAAATTCTAAGACTCAATTATTTAGTTGATAGTAAGGTTTATGATGTTGCAGTAACTATGGATACAGTAGACGGAGAAACATTATCTATTGTAGATAGAGGCTTAATCCTAGATACTGATTCAGCACTATGGAAAATTAAAGATAAAGCATATTCAATCGCTGATGGAATAGAATTAGCTCGCAACATAATGGTAACCATTATAGGTATTATAGGATTTTTATTACTATTCTATTTAGGCTATAAGCTAGTAATTACATTTAAGGAGGCGATGAAGAATGAAAAATAAAATATTAATATCATCATTTATTGCTATGTTAATGTGTATTTTTACATTATTTATTTCAAATAATGTTTACGCATCAGATTATTTAGAGAAGTGGACATATGAAGAAATGATGGCTACTAAAACTAAATATGAATATGATAAATTGACCTCAATTAATGAATTCTACGCAACACCTAATATGGATTCAGTTAGAGTAATTAAAAAATATTATCAATATTTAATATGGAATGGTGGTGGCCCTTGGTGTGAACCAGACAACGAAATATATATGGATTTTGGAGAATATTCAGCAGATCCTGAAATCATTGTATTCCAGCCTCATCTTGGTTTTGGTAAGGATGTTTATTCAAGAGCCACAAGACCAAAAACAATTGAATCATATGATGGTAAGGCAGAATACATAATAGGCTTCAACCAATATGATCAAATAGTTATATTCTTAGATGGCGATACATTTAAAGGTAATATTGGTGATATATTAAATGATTTTTTCTTAAATGTAGTAGATGAAAGAAATAGAAAAGAGCATGAATTCTATATGCCATATGAATCTGCTGCCAAAGAAGGTGGAGTATTATCAATTTCTCGTTATAGAGAAGGAGAAGATATTTATATGGCATCTTGCTGTTACCAAATAGGATTTAACCTAACAAAAGAAGCACCACAGACACCAGTAGATAATAATCTTGAGGATCCTGCAATTTATGGTGGTAATGACGAAGTACAAATTGATGATACACCTACACAAAAACCAGAGGTATCAGAATATGACCCATGGAAGGTAGTAGGTATAGTTGTATCATCAATAATCAGTGTAGTAGGTATTTATTTAATATATCTACTAGGTAAAAAAATATATGAAATTATGAAAGGATAATAAAATGAAGGATAAAAAGAAAATAATAACAATTTCATTAATAGCACTATGTGCTATCACAATATTTGGCTTATTAATATTAGCTCTTACAAGCTGTGATAAAAAGGCAGAAAAAGAGTTAACTAGCAATAATGAAGTATTACAGTTAAATTCAATGCAAATGTTAAACGCTGGTATCCCATCTAATATAAATATAGAAGATGAAGATATGAGTGGATATCAAATTGCATCAACATTCTATTACACTCCTAATATGGATAGAGATAAAGGCTTTCAAAAATTGAAAGACTACATGCTTTATTACAATGGTAGACCAATTCACGCAGATTATGATGTAACAGCTACATTTAAGGATGATAGAGTTACTATAATAGGTACATATCCTAATGGAGAAAAATTTTCTAAAAATTCACCTGCAGTTCAAATTGATGCCTTAGATGGTGTTGAATTTATGACTTGTACACCATTTCTATTTTCAAGATATGCAATTGTAATATCTAAAAATTCTATTCAAACAAATTATGATATCAATAAGATAGCAACATATGCTTTAAAATCTAGATTCATTACATTTGTAGATCCACAATTTGATTTAAATTATAACGATTCATTACAAGAAGAAAATGAAATATGGAGTGAATCATATTATCAAGCAGGTAATGGTAAATATAAATCAAT
>JAFSWG010000003.1 GCA_017444645.1 Acholeplasmatales bacterium
AGACTAGGATTAGACGTTGGTTCTACTACAATTAAATGTGTAGTAATTGACGAAAATAACCATATAATTTACAAAGATTATAAAAGACACTATTCACATATCAAAGATAATATTATCTCTAAATTAAAAGAATTAAGAGATTCAAATATAATTGGTCATGAAATCAATCTTGCAATATCTGGAAGTGCTGGTATGGGTATGGCAGATGGTGCAAAAATACCATTTGTTCAAGAAGTTTATGCAACAAGAATTGCAGCACAAAGATTAATACCAGGAACAGATTGTATTATTGAACTTGGTGGTGAGGATGCCAAGATATTATTTTTAACCGATGGTATGGAAGTAAGAATGAATGGTTCTTGTGCTGGTGGTACAGGTGCCTTCATTGATCAGATGGCAACATTACTGAATGTTGATATCACTGAAATTAATGGACTTGCAAAGGGACATCAAAAGCTTTATTCTATCGCATCTAGATGTGGAGTATTTGCCAAAACGGATATACAACCCCTATTAAACCAAGGTGCATCTAAATCTGATATTGCAGCATCTATATTCCGCGCTGTTGTAAATCAAACTGTTGGTGGACTTGCTCAAGGAAGAGATATAAAAGGTAAGGTTGCATATTTAGGTGGACCTCTAACTTTCTTATCTGAACTAAAAACAGCATTTGATGAAGTTTTACATACTGAAGGAATTTGCCCTAAAAATTCACTTTATTATGTTTCTATTGGTGCAGCATATTGTGCTAATGAAACTTTAAATATAAATGAAGTAATCAAAAAACTTGAAGAATTTTCAAATAAGGCTACATATGCATATAATTCGCCTTTATTTGAAAATGAAAAAGAATATGAAGAATTTGTTAAACGTCACGAAAAAGCAAAAGTGTTAACACTTTCTCTTGATAAATATAATGGACCATTATATATGGGTATTGATTCAGGTTCAACAACACTTAAAATTGTTTTAATTGATGAGGATGGAAATATTAGATTTGATAAATATCAACCTAATAAAGGAAATCCAGTTTCAGTTATAAAATCAATATTAGAAGAATTATATGATAAATATCCAAATATAAATATTTTAGGCTCTGCTTCTACTGGCTATGGTGAGGATTTAGCTAAAAATGCATTTAATCTAGATGATGGATTAGTTGAAACAATGGCTCACTATATGGCAGCAAAGAAATTTATGCCTAATGTAGATTTTATTATTGATATAGGTGGACAGGATATAAAATGCTTCAAGATAGAAAATGAAGCAATTTCAAATATATTCCTTAATGAAGCTTGTTCTTCTGGTTGTGGTTCATTCCTACAAACATTTGCTAATGCACTAGGATACGATATTAAAGACTTTGCGGCATTAGGCTTAATGGCTAAAAAGCCAGTTGATTTAGGCTCTAGATGTACTGTATTTATGAATTCTTCTGTTAAGCAAGCTCAAAAGGATGGTGCGACCATAGATAATATATCTGCAGGCTTATCTATTTCTGTAGTAAAGAATGCATTGTATAAAGTTATTCGTGCAACTAATAAAGAAGCCTTAGGACAACATATAGTTGTTCAAGGTGGTACATTCCTAAATAAAGCTGTTTTAAGGGCATTTGAGCGAGAACTTAACTTAGAAGTAATTTGCCCTAATATTGCAGGATTAATGGGCGCTTATGGTGCTGCTTTATATGCTAAATCATTAAAATTAAAAGAATCAAAGACTATTAAGCCATTAGAGCTTAAAGAATTTAAGCATGAAGTTAAAAATATCCAATGTAGTGGATGTAATAACCATTGTCTTTTATCTATTAATACTTTCGCAAATAATCCAAATAAATTTATTTCTGGAAATAAATGTGATAAACCTTTAGGAATTAAATCAGAATTAAAGGGTAAAAACATTTATGAATATAATAGAGAAAGATTAATGTCATATAAGCCAATTGAAAATCCAAAACGTGGTACTATTGCTATACCACTTGTATTAAATATGTATGAATTGTTCCCATTTTGGTATACATTCTTTACAGAACTTGGATTTAGTGTTAAATCAAGTGGACTATCAACTTCAAAAACATATAGCCTAGGACAACATACTATTCCATCTGATACTGTATGTTATCCAGCTAAGCTTGTACATGGTCATATAGAACAATTATTAAATGATGGTGAAAAGACTATCTTCTATCCATGTATGTCATATAACTATGATGAAAATATGGGTGATAATCATTTCAATTGTCCAATTGTAGCTTATTATCCTGAAAATATATTAAATAACGTATCAAAAATAAATGATGTTACATTTATTTCTGACTTTATTGGAATTGATGTAAGAAAATTGTTTGAGAAAAAGATTCCATCAATATTATCAAAATATTTTAAAGGTATATCTAATAAAGAAATAAGAAACGCAACTGATAAAGCATATAAAGAATATGAATCATACCTAAGTGATATAAGATCATTAGGCCAAGAATATATAAAAGAGGCAAGATCTAAAAATATGGAAATCATTGTATTATCAGGACGTCCATATCATCAAGACCCAGAAGTAAATCATGGTATTGATAAATTAATTGCTTCTATGGGAGCTTATGTAATTAGTGAAGAATCAATTTCTCATCTAAATAGCAAATTCCCAGTTCATGTATTAAATCAATGGACTTATCATTCAAGATTATATTCTGCTGCTAAATATTGTACACATGAAGACGATATGAATTTAGTTCAGCTTGTTTCATTTGGTTGTGGTGTTGACGCTATTACTACTGATGAATGTAAATCCATATTAGAATCTAAAGGTAAAATATATACACAAATTAAGATAGATGAAATAACTAACTTAGGTGCAGTAAAAATTAGACTAAGAAGCTTATTTGCAGCACTTAAGCAAAAGAGGGAGGAAAAAT
>JAFSWG010000004.1 GCA_017444645.1 Acholeplasmatales bacterium
AATTTCATTATACTACTTTTTTAAAATTATGCAAAAAAAGAATGAATGACATTCAACCGTGTTTTAACGGAATTTAGTCATTCATTCTTACTGATTGAAATTTTCAACTATTTATAGCGGAATTTACTTTTTCAATTAACGGAAAAAAAGAATCAAGCATAAAACCTGATTCTAATTTAATTCTAAAATCCTTTTTAATTCTTCTATTATTTTCCTATAACGCTTATAAACTATACTATAACGAATTTTTTTATCTTTCGCATATTCGGCTAATGAAGTATTACCAATAATACATTCATCAAATAATTCTATTTTTTCCGGATCATCAAAATACATTCTGCCATAAATTCTCCTATTTTCACTAGAATAAATAGGCATTGACTCTTCTAGTACTATAACATTACAATAATCTGTATTTAAAAGTTTTAATATTCTTCTTCTAATTGTAACTGTAAAATATGTGAAAAAGGATGTATTTAAATTATCATTATAATTTTTCATACATGTAAATAATGCCATTCTCCCTTCTTGGACTAAATCTTCAAATCTAGAATCATACACTTTTACATATTCTTTTACTATTTTAATTATATATATTTCATACTTTTCGAAAAAAATATTAAAAGCCATTTCACTGCCTTCGTTAATTAAATATAGTAGTTCATAATCATTATAATTTTTATAATCATTGTAACTATTCAATTTCCTTCTTTAAATCTTTTAGTACAATTCCTGCTGAAACTGATGCGTTTAAGCTATTAACATGCCCCGTCATTGGTATTGTGATTAAAAAATCACTTTGCTTAACTAATGTCTTAGACATTCCAAATCCTTCTGAACCAATAATTACCGCAAGATTTAATGACTTATCAATATCTTCAGTTTTTGTTTTGCCTGAAGCATCTGTACCTAAAATCCAATAATTCTTGTCGTGTAATCTTGTTACTGCAGTTAATAAACTATTAACATATGCTATCTTAACATATTCAATTGCCCCAGTTGAAACATGGGCAACAGTTTCAGTGATGAACGCAGAACGATTTTTAGGTAAAACAACCATATCATAGCTAAATGCGTCGACACTTCTTAGGATAGCTCCTAAATTATGTGGATCTTGAATACCATCTAAAAGTAATACTCTTCCACCTTTTTCAGGAATCATATCAAAAAATTCATCTCCATAGATAGTATAATCCTCACGGTAGGCACCGTAACCTTGATTAGATGTTCCAAATTCTTTATCCATCTTATCTTTTGATAATAATTGATAGTGATAATTTCTTTTAGTTAAAATATCAACTATATTCTTATCTTTCTTTGCTTGTGAGTCTAAAATAAAAACTTTTTTTAGAGGCGCACTGGCTCTTAAAGCCTCATATATACAGTTTTTACCATATATTTTTATCATAATAAAATCTCCAATAAATGAACTAACTAAATTATAACAATAAATCTAATAAAATGAAAGTAATATTTAATAAAGCCCCTGATAAACAGAGGCTTTTATATTATTCTTGATCTTTCTTCTTGTTTTGTCCTTCTTTAGGACCAATCTTATTAATTCCTTTAACAATATATCTAGTTGCTTGTGTTGACCAAGGAACAGAATATTGGAAAATTCTCATAACAGGACCAGATAATAGACATAACATAATTAAGAAGATAAATGATGGTAAATTAATAATCTTAACTAAGCCACCTTTTTGAACTGAAATATAATTGCTTGATAATTGATAATCAGTTTTTACATCACTAATCATTAAATAATTATCATCAGTTAATACAGGATTTAAATTAGATGTATTAGCTAGATAATCAGTATAGTAACCATCAATAATGAAGTGTCCTGCTTCAGTAATTTCAATTTGTGGTTTTATTTCTGTATTATTAATACCAACAGTAGTTCTTAAATTCTCACCAATCTTTGAGTAACTCTTTGTTGATTTAGAATATGTCATTATGCTGTAGAAAGTATCATAAATATTTTTATTATCCTTATTAACATAAACACATAATTCTCTTTCAGAATCATATACATTTATTTTATCAGAATTTTCATCTAAATAATCAGTAAATCCTTTTTCTTTTAAATCTTTAAAAGTAAAGTTTGTAGCTGGTAATACTCCATCAACATAAATTTGTTTTGTCTTAGTATTTAATGTATATTCATGTCCAATTTGATTTTTTATTGTATATGATGTTTCTTCATTTTCTACTGTTTCAGTACCATATACCTCAAATATAGTCTTACCAGAATCTAAACCTGATAAGTATATTGCACCCTGTAATTCAGATTTATTGGCATTTGTTGATACCTTTGGTAATTCTACAATATACGGAGTTTTTGATACTGAGCTATCTCTAGTATATGTAGCATAAATAGGCTCATTATTAACTAATAATGTATAAGTTAAATCATCATTTTCTTTTAAAGATAATGAAAGCTGAGATGGTAACATAGATGTTAATGGTGCTTTATATTTATATTCAGGTGATGTTTGACCATTGATAATATATTCACCATTTTTAACTTCTACTGTTGGCATAATTGAGGCAACATATTCAGCTTTTTCTTTTACATATACACCATATTTAATCTCATAATTATAATATGAATTAGATTTTGTTAATAAAATCTTAACAGGGGCATTTGTAGAAGGATCACCAAAATATAAATTACCATCGCCATCAGCTCTTAATGTTGCTGTAATACCATCAGTATATGTTTTATTAGTAACTTCGTATCCACCTAAAATAATGTTACCAGTATCTGTATAGCTAATAGTTGGAATGTTTACCTGAGTATCTAATCTTAATTTTTTATCATATACGCCATCAACAAACGCTGTTGATGAGAATGAATAATAAATCTTTCCTGCTTCATTTTTATCATCAGGATCACCATCTACTACATATAAATCTGTACTATTATTATTTTGTGTAGCTGAAAGAGATGTTATTTTTCCATCTACTACATATATTCCTGTTTCAGATTTATCTACACTAGGATAATGGTTAATACTTGTGATTGTATAATCATTTGAATAATATTCTCCTGTAGGAAGTATTGGTCTAATTTCCAAGAATTTTGGTAAAACTAATACTGCAAATAGGAATAATGTATAGCAGGTTGTAAATAGAGCTGCATGCATTGTATTAAATGGCTTACAAGCCTTATATAATACCATTAAGCAAGTATGAGTTGCAGCAACAATAATAATTGTATTTCTTGTAATAATATCTAAATACATAGCATCAGCTAAGCTAAATACTATTATTGATAACAATAATATTGTGAGGGCTCCTGGGAGAGCTTCTCTAATAACGTTATACAAGAACCTACCTTTAACAGGAGCATTATTTGGTTCATTTACCAAGAATAATGATGGTAAACCAATTGCTAGAGTATCAATTAAGAATAATTGATTTGTAGAAATAGGATAAGATCCTGTAATAACAGCCTCTATTGCTAGGAATAATGAGAAAATTGTTTTAGTTAAGAATAATGATGATACCTTTGTAACATTATTAATAACTCTTCTTCCTTCAGATACAACAAAAGGCATTGAATCAAAATTAGAATCTAATAATACTAAGTGACTACAATTTCTTGCTGCTTCACTACCTGATGCAACAGCAATTGAACAGTCAGCTTCTCTTAATGCAAGGATATCGTTAACACCATCACCTGTCATGGCAACAGTTCTACCTGATTCCTTTAATGTTTTAATTAAAATTTGTTTCTGTTTTGGAGAAACACGTCCAAATACAGTATATTTTAATGCGGCACGCATAACATCTGTATCTGTCATACCTTCAAGTGAAACATATTTTTCAGCACCTGTAATTCCAGCTCTTAAAGCAATTTTAGAAACTGTAATTGGATTATCACCTGATATAACTCTAACTTCAACACCAGATTCTTTGAAATATCTAATAGTATTTATAGCATCTGGCCTAATTGTATCTTCAATTAAAATCATAGATACAACTTGATTTTCACCCTCAGGTAATTTTTCATTTTCAATAACACCAGGATTATATGCTAAGCATAAAACTCTATATCCTAAACCAGCATATTTATCTACATCTTTTTTATATCTAGCATAATGTTCTTGTAATACAAACTCAGGAGCACCTAAGATATATGTTCCATATTTATCAAAAGTAACAGCTTGAAGCTTTCTTTGACTTGAGAATGATATAGATGCAGTATGCTTAATTCTCTTACCTAAACCAAATTTTTCTTTTAAAGCTTGGCTTGTTAAGTTTCTATCAGGTAGAGCATTTAACATTGCGGAAATAACATTTCTTGTTGCTAAACCATTCATAACATTATAATCAATGACATTTTTAACAACCATTGTACCATCAGTAATTGTACCAGTCTTATCTAGACAAATGCAATTAACTCTCGCAAGCATTTCAATACAATATAATTCTTGAACCAATACTTTTCTTTGACCAAGTCTTATTACACCTACCATGAGGGCAATAGATGACATTAAGAAAAGTCCAGATGGAATCATACCAATCATCGCACCTGCAGTTTTTCTAATACAGTTAACGATGTCTCCTGTATAATCACCACTTCTATAATACATAATTAAGAATAATGTACCACCAAATACGATTACAGGGACAGCCATTACTCTAATAATTAAGCTCAATGATTTTAACAAATCACTTTGTGGCTTCTTATATGATTTAACTTGACTAGATAATTTTTCAATATAATTATCTTTTCCTACTTTGTCTACTCTTACTTTACATTTTCCTGAAACAACAAATGAACCACTATATAAGCTATCACCAGGATTTTTGATTATTGCATCACTTTCACCTGTTAATAATGATTCATTTACTTCAATTGTTCCCTCAACAATAATTGAATCGGCACAAATTTGATTTCCTGTTTCTAAAACTAAAATATCATCAAGTACTACCTCAGTTGTATCTATTTCAATTTCAGCGCCTTCTCTAATTACTACCGCAACTGGGGCAGACATTAAAGATAAGGAATCAATCATATTTTTAGCTTTAATTTCTTGGATAATACCAATTAAAATATTAGCTGTAACAATTGCTAAGAAGATTAAATCTGTATATGCTCCTACAGCGATTAAAGCTCCAGCTATTAGGAACATCATAATATTAAAGAAAGATACGATATTTGTAAAAATAATCTTAGGAATAGATTTTGTCTTATTTTCATTGGATTTATTATTAAATCCATCAATTAATCTATCTTCAACAATTTCTTTAGTTAAACCATAATTAGGATCTGGTTCATACCTTTTTAAAGTTGTAGGATTCTTCTTAATATCTTTTTTTCTTTTTCTAATGGCTGCTTGTCTAAGCTTTTCTACTCTTTTTTCTTCTTTAGTCTTTTGACGTTGTTTAAGTTTTTCTTGACGAGGAGGTAAAACTGTAATTTCTTCAGTAATTTCTACTGTTTCTTCTTCCTTATTTTCAGGATAATCATTGTCAGCTTCTTGATTTTCTTTTCTATTATCTTCTAAGAATTTTTCTAATTCTTCATCATTAAGTTCATCAACCTTAGTTTCTTTCATTATTTGCCTCCTCCTTTCGCTTAATTATTAAATTAATAATTTCTTCTAGTCTTTCTTTATTTTTTAAATATAAATATCCGATTACAGCTTCAAAGCCTGTTGCGGATAAATATGTCTCAACATCTATATTTTTTCTTACTGAGCCTATATGAGAATTTCTTCCTCTTTTGTAAATAGCTAATTCTTCATCATTTAATATATTATCATTAATTAACCAATAAATAAAGTTAGCTTGATTTTTTCCACTAGTAAATTCTACACATTTTTTATTTAACACATTTACTTTAGAAAATCCTTTATTTAGTAAATACTCTCTAATATGCAATTCAAAAACTGCATCACCCAAATAGGCTAGTGATAGTCCATTTAGCTGATTATAATCCATTATAATATACCAGCTTCAACTAACTTATTTCTATAAATATCTGCAGTTTCAAAATCTTTATTAGATCTTGCTTCTTGCCATTTCTTGTAATTATCTAAATTTTCATCAGACATTTTTTCAACAAATAAATTAATACCTAATACATCCATAATTGTCTTAAATGTATTTGTCTTAATAGCTAATGTATTATAATCTTTAGCTCTTAATGTCGTATTCATTGATTTGATAATTGTATTAATTAATGTTAAAACATTTTGAACATTAAAATCATCATCCATTTGAGTCTTAAATTCGTTAATATCAGATTCATCAAGCTTATCTGTTAATAAGCCTTCATATTGTAATGTATAAAGTGCTTGTTTATAAGCTCTTTGCCATTTTTCATATTCCTTTTGATATTGATTTTTTAATTCTTCACTATATGAAATAATAGAACGATATGGAGCAAATAAGATTAAAGCTCTAATAACCATTCCATCAGTTGTATTATTTAAGTTTTTAACATAAATAACATTTCCTAATGATTTAGACATTTTTTCGCCTTCTAAATCAAGACGTCCAACATGGATCCAATATTTTGCTAAATGTGTCTTATATAAAGCTTCAAATTGAGCAATTTCATTTTCATGATGTGGAAATTTCAAATCCATTCCTCCACCATGAATATCTAATGCTGTACCAAATAGCTTATGGTTCATAACAACGCATTCTGTATGCCACCCAGGTCTACCACTACCAAATGGAGAATCCCATTTAATACCTTTATCTGTCTTTTTCCATAATGCAAAATCAAGTGGAGATTCCTTTTTTGAATTAACTTGAATTCTAGCACCAGACTCTAAATCCTCTGATACTTGATTAGATAAGCATCCATAATCAGCAATTTTTGATACTCTGAAGAATACATCACCATCAACTGAATATGCATATCCCTTTTCAATTAATTCATTGATAAAAGAAATCATTTCATTAATATAATCTGTTGCGTGAGGAATCATATCAGGCTTTCTAGAACCAACCTTTTCAACAGAATCCCAATATGCATCTTCAAAGAATTTAGCAACTTCTGCCTCAGTTTTGTTTGAATCAATTGCTTTATTAATAATCTTATCATCAACATCAGTAATGTTAGATGCATAATTTACCTTATATCCTAAAAACTCTAAATATCTTCTTAACATATCATAGAAGATTACAGGTCTTGCATTACCAATATGAATGTAATTATAAACTGTAGGTCCACATACATACATATTTACTTCTTTTTCTTTATTTGGAACAAATTCTTCTAATTTATTAGATAAAGAATTATAAATTTTAAGTGCCATTTTTACTCCTCCAATAAATAGTCTAAAAGAGCCTACTGGCTCTAATAGAAAATATATTAATTATGCTAAAAGTCCTTTTAGCTTTTCGCTTAAATTTTCTGGTTTTTCAGTTGTAATAGTACTTGAACCATTAAATGCTTCTGCACTAACAGAGTCACTAACCTTAGCTTTGAATGAATCTACAAATAATACTGTATCTCCATCGTCATTGTGTTCTTTTCCTTCAGCAACAGTTTCAGCTAATAACTTAGAATATGAGTTTCTAACTCCATAAATGCTTCCACTAGCATTACCAATGAATCCACCAACATATGCATTTTGACTAGCAACTAACTCATTTTCATAATTGTGGCCATCTCCATCAGTAGGAACTAAACCAGCATATGCCTTTAATGTAGCAATTGCTAAAGAGTTTGTAATTCTAATATTTGCTGTATTACCACCAACAAATCCACCCATGAATAAATCAAACTTTCTAGCTTGTTGTTTCATTGAATATGTTGCATCTACTTTTGAATAACAATCATTAATTGTACCATTTGAACCGATTTGACCAGCAAATCCACCTACATAGATATAATCTGCATAATCAGATGTTGAAGATAATGAATATTCTGCAACAACTGTAAGGCTACCTTCAGCACCGCAAGATTTAGCAGTAACATTTTCTAAGCCTTCGCCTAGTAAAGCACCTGCAAATAAACCAACAGATACTTTAATTCTTGCACTTGTATAATTAATACTAACGTTAGTTGCTTCTACGCTATCGAATGCTGAACCAACTGACTTACCAACAACACCACCTGTAAAATGCTCAGCACTTGATGATGCTGTAATCTTGTATGAAACATTCTTAATTGTTACATTATTAACACTTGTTCTTTCAGCATATCCAAATAATGCACCAATAAATGCATCTGAACGAGAAACTTCAACTGTGACATCTTCAATAATTAAATTCTTTATTGAAGCTCCCTTAACATTTCCTAATAAGCCCATATACTTACTTGAAGATAACTTATAATTAGTAATCTTATGGCATCCAGTTAAATTACCATCAGCGTCATAAATACCACCATCAATTGTTCCTATAAATTGAGAAGTATCTGTATTGAATAAATTTATTGAATCTCCACCAAAATCAAGATCTGATGTTAATGTATAATCATATTTTTCAGTACCAAGTTTATTCTTGAAATCATCTACTGAAGCAATTTCAGTTGAAACAGTTGATGATGTAGTTGCAGTCTTTTCTACAATCTTTTCATCTGTACCATTGAAAGTAACATATAAAATGAACTTATATTCTTGCTTTGAAGCTAAACTTTTAAATTCTACTGTTGATGATGTGTATACGCTATTTGAGAATGATACATTTTGTTTTGTATGATAATTATCTGTACCATCTACAACCTTATAACAAACAATGTATAAAACACTACTCTTAATATTTTCATTTTCATCAAATGTAAGCTTAATAGTTGCCTTATCTTTTGTTGTTGTAATTTGCATATCAACATTTTTCTCACTAATACCACTTGAGTTATTAGAACATGCAGCTAAGAATAATAATCCGAAGCATGCAATTAATCCTGCTAATAATTTTTTAATTCTTTTCATAAAACACCTCTATAGTTTTATTATTCATAATAAAATAAAATAACTACCTTATTATACCTTAATATTTTTTTGAATACAAGAATTATGAACAAAAATAGAAAATAAAAAGATTATTTTTAATCTTACACTTTTAAGAAAAAGAAAATAAATCTTACACTTTTTGGGGTGATTTATTTGACTTTTATAGATCTAAATAATATAATTATATTATTGCAGTTAAGGAGTTGATTGAATGCTAAGACTAGGTCTTGATGTTGGTTCTACAACAATAAAATGTGTCATTCTAGACGAAAATGATAATATAATTTATAAAGACTATAAGCGTCATTATTCACATATAAAGGATAGTATTGTTGAAAAGCTATCCGAATTAAAAAAGGATGGTATCATCCAAGATGAAATCAAGCTTGCGATATCTGGTTCTGCAGGAATGGGTATAGCTGATGGATGTAATATACCTTTTGTTCAAGAGGTATATGCTACGCGTATTGCAGCTAACAAATTAATACCAGGAACAGATTGTATCATTGAGCTTGGTGGTGAAGATGCAAAAATTTTATTCTTAACTGATGGTATGGAAGTTAGAATGAATGGTACTTGTGCTGGTGGTACTGGCGCATTTATAGATCAAATGGCTACATTATTAAATGTTGACATTACTGAAATTAATGGTTTAGCAAGTGAACATCAAAAGCTTTATTCTATTGCTTCACGTTGTGGTGTATTTGCTAAAACAGATATTCAACCTTTATTAAACCAAGGTGCATCAAAGTCAGATATTGCAGCTTCTATTTTTTATGCTGTAGTAAATCAAACAATTGGTGGTCTTGCTCAAGGTAGAGAAATTACAGGTAATGTTGCATATCTTGGTGGTCCATTAACTTTCTTATCTGAATTAAAGGAAGCATTTGATAAGGTTTTAGATACAAAAGGTATTTGTCCAGAAAATTCTTTATATTACGTTGCTTTAGGTACTGCTTTTTGCACTACTGAAGTAATCAATGTGAATAATACAATTAATAATCTAATAGAATTTTCTAACCAATCTACATATGCTTATAATAATCCTTTATTCAAAGATGAAAATGAATATAATGAATTTATTGAAAGACATAATAAAGCTAGAGTAGAAACATATCCACTTGAAGGATATGAAGGAAACCTATATTTAGGTATCGATTCTGGTTCTACTACCTTAAAGCTTGTATTAGTTGATGAAGATGGAAATATAAGATATGAATCATATAATCCTAATAAAGGAAATCCAGTTTCTGTTATTAAACATATATTAGATTATTTATATGAAACATATCCAAATCTTAAAATAAAAGCTTCTGCTTCTACCGGATACGGTGAAGAATTAGCTAAAAATGCATTTAAATTAGATGGTGGTCTTGTTGAAACAATGGCTCACTATAAGGCAGCAGAAAAATTTATGCCAAATGTAGATTTTATTATTGATATTGGTGGACAAGATATTAAATGCTTTAAAATTGAAAATCATACAATATCTAATATTTTCTTAAATGAAGCTTGTTCTTCTGGTTGTGGTTCTTTCTTACAAACTTTCGCAAACGCTCTTGGATATGAAATCCAAGAATTTGCTAAACTAGGATTAATGGCTAAAAAACCAGTTGATTTAGGTTCTAGATGTACAGTATTTATGAACTCAAGTGTTAAACAAGCTCAAAAAGATGGCGCGACTATTGATAATATATCTGCAGGATTATCTATTTCTGTTGTTAAAAACGCACTATATAAGGTTATTAGATGTACTAGAAAAGAGGAATTAGGAAAGCACATTGTTGTTCAAGGTGGAACTTTCTTAAATAAAGCTGTATTAAGAGCCTTTGAACGTGAACTAGGAATAAATGTTGTATGCCCAAATATCGCAGGATTAATGGGTGCATATGGTGCTGCCCTTTATGCTAAATCACTAAACGTTGAAAATACTACTACTATTACTAAAGAAGAATTAAAAGATTTTGAGCATACTGTTAAAAACATTCCATGCCAAGGATGTAATAACCATTGTTTATTAACAATTAATTCATTTAAAAATAATCCAAATAAATTTATATCTGGAAATAGATGTGAAAAGCCACTTGGTATTAACGCCGCAATTAAAGGTGAAAACATTTATGAATATACAAGAGAAAAATTAATGGAATTTAAACCTGTCAAAGGTAAAAGAGGTACTATCGCAATACCACTTGTATTAAATATGTATGAGCTTCTACCATTCTGGCATACATTCTTTACTTCATTAGGATTTGAAGTAATTAATTCTGGATTCTCTAATCAAAAAATATATCAATTAGGACAACATACTATTCCTTCAGATACTGCATGTTATCCTGCTAAATTAGTACATGGTCATATTGAAAAACTAATCAATGAAGGAAATAAAGTAATTTTCTATCCATGTATGAGCTATAACATTGATGAAAATATGGGAGATAATCACTACAATTGTCCAATTGTAGCTTATTATCCTCAAAATATTATTAATAATGTTGGTAAAATTAAAGATGTTACATTTATTAGTGATTTCATTACCTTAGATGATAAAAAGGAATTTCCTAAGAAAATGAAATTCATTATGGATAAATATTTCAAAGATAAAAATGTTAAAAATGGAGAAATTAGAGAAGCTGCAGCTCAAGCATTTAAAGCATACGATGATTATTTAGCTAAAATACGTGCTACTGCTGGATTATATATTACAAACGCAAGAGCACATGATAGACAAATAATTGTTCTTGCTGGTAGACCTTATCATCAAGATCCACAAGTAAATCATGGCATTGATAAATTAATTGCTTCTATGGGTGCAACTGTAGTAAGTGAGGAATCTATTTCTCATTTATTAGAAAAATTCCAAGTAAGAGTATTAAATCAATGGACATATCATTCAAGATTATATAGTGCGGCTAAATACTGTACTACTACTTCTGATATGAATCTTGTTCAATTAGTATCCTTTGGTTGTGGACTTGACGCAGTTACTACTGACGAATGTAAAGCAATATTAGAATCAAAGGGTAAAATATATACTCAAATCAAGATTGATGAAATAACTAACCTTGGTGCTGTTAAAATTAGATTAAGAAGCTTATTTGAAGCTTTAAAACAAAGGAAGGATGACTAGTATGGAAAAAGAAAATACTTTTGTATCTGACAATTTCGAATATCCACGTTTTACTCAGGATATGGTAAAAACCCATACTATATTAATTCCTTCAATGCTTGATATTCATATGGCTCTATTTGAAGGTGTATTAAAACAAGCAGGTTATAATGTAGAAGTTTGTAAAAACCAAGGTCCTGAGGTAGTATCTGAAGGATTAAAATATGTACATAATGATACTTGCTATCCTGCGTTACTAGTTATTGGACAATTTATTGATAATTTAAATCATAGAACTGATTTAGATAAGGTAGTTCTTTTAATAACTCAAACAGGTGGTGGATGTAGAGCATCTAATTATATTCATCTATTAAGAAAAGCCTTAATTAAAGCTGGATATGGTTATATTCCTGTTGTATCATTAAATGCTTCTAACCTTGAAAAAGATTCTGGGTTTAAATTAACATTTAACATCATTAAAAAGGTTGCTGCAGCAATTACTTACGCAGACACATTAATGTATTTAAGAAATAAAACTAGATCTTATGAAACAAAACAAGGTGATGTTGATAATTTAACTAATTCTTTTATTAAAGATTTATTAAATCAATTTGAAAATGGTAAAGGTATTAGTTATAAATCAATGAAGAAAAATATAAATAATATCGCAAAAGCATTTGATAAATTAGAATTAGATTTAAGTCATAAAAAACCACAAGTTGGCGTAGTTGGTGAAATCTATATTAAATATGCTTCTTTAGGTAATAATCACCTTGAAGACTTCTTAGTAAGCCAAGGTGCTGAGGTAATGGTACCTGGATTATTTGGATTTATATTATATTCTTTATATAATGGAATATATGATAATTTAATTTATGGTCGTAGTAAAAAGACTGCATTATTAAATAAAGCATTAATTTGGTATATTAGACGTCGTGAAAAATTAATGATTGAGTCAATTGGTAAAACAAAAATAACACCAATGAAATATTTTAGCCATACAAAGGATTTAAGTGATGGTGTTCTAGATCATGGTGTTAAAATGGGTGAAGGCTGGTTGTTAACAGCTGAAATGATGGAACTTGTTGAAATCGGATATAGTAATATAGTTTGTGCCCAACCATTCGGTTGTCTTCCAAATCATATTTGTGGTAAAGGTGTAATGAAAAGAATTAAGCAATTACATCCTGATGCAAATATAATCGCAATTGATTATGACCCTAGTGCGACTAAAGTAAATCAAGATAATAGAATTAAGTTAATGTTAGCAATAGCTAGAGAAAAAATTAAAGAAGGAGAAAAAGCTAAGCTTTAATAATAATTATGGATATCTTTAATAATTTAAGCAGTGAAGAAAAAGAAATATTATTTGATTCAGTTCAACCAGTAATAAGAACATATCATAAAGGTGATACTATATTTTATGAAGGAGATGAATGTGATTATTTGGCATATGTTGAAGAAGGAACAATCGTTGCTAAACAATCATTTTCAGATGGACATGATAGCATTATTAGAATAATCAATGCTCATGAATATATAGGTATTAATCTTATGTATTCTTCTTTACCTAAATATAAAGCTTCCTTCTATGCTGATTGTGATGTAAAAATCTCAATGTATAGTTTTAATGACTTATTAATGTTAATGAAGGCTTCTACTACTATTTTAAAGAATTTCTTAAAAGCTATTAGTGATTCTGCAATTAGCTTAAGTGATCATATCAAGCTTTTAACACATAAAACAATTAGAGGTAAAATTTGTTATTTATTATATAATGAATATTTAAAAACTGGTAAATTATCATTTAAGATTGAAACAACAAAAACTGATTTAGCAGCTTTATTAAATATTGAACGTCCTAGTCTTTCATACGAAATGAAAAAGCTACAGGATGAAGGAATTATTGAAAACAAAAATAAAAATTATACAATTTTATCTTTAGATACATTAATGAAAGAATTATAGAATTAAAACAGGTATAAAACCTGTTTTTTTATTAGAAAAAAAGCAGAGCTATAAGCTCTACTTTCCTAATCTTCTTAATTCCGCTAAATCCCTAATTAATTGTTCTGTCTTTTCCCAACCAAGACATGGATCTGTAATAGATTTACCATATACTTTTCCATCTGGCTTTTGGCATCCATCTACGATATAAGATTCAATCATTAAACCCTTTACCATGTTATAGATCTCTTCATTATGTCTTGTTGAATGTAATACTTCTTTTGCGATACGAATTTGTTCAAGATAATCTTTTCCAGAATTTGAATGATTTGTATCTACAATTACAGCTGGATTTTTAAAAGGCTTTTCTTTATATAATTTAGCTAAATATGCTAAATCCTCATAATGATAATTAGGATGAGTTCTTCCTGATGAATCAACATATCCTCTTAAAACAGCATGTGCTAAATCATTACCTAATGTATCAGTTTCCCAACCACGATAAATAAATGTATGATCATGTTGTGCCGCCCAAATTGAATTCATTAATACGCTCATATCACCAGATGTAGGGTTTTTCATACCTGTAGGTACATCGAATGCTGAAGCAACTAAACGATGTTGTTGGTCTTCAACAGATCTAGCTCCAACTGCAACATAACTAATAACATCTGACATATATGCATAATTTTCTGGATATAGCATTTCATCTGCAGGAGTAAATCCTGTTTCTTTTATAACATCCATATGTAGCTTTCTAATTGCGATAATACCCTTTAACATATCAGGCTTACCATTTGGATCTGGTTGGTGTAACATACCTTTATATCCAGCACCTGTTGTTCTTGGCTTATTAGTATATACTCTTGGAATAATATAAATAACATCTGATACTTCATCAGCTATTTTTCTTAATCTTTTAACATAATCTAATACTGAATCTTCTCTATCTGCTGAACATGGTCCAATTACTAATAATAACTTATCACTTTTACCAGTAAAAATATCTCTTAATTCTTGATCATTTTTTTCTTTAATCTTCTTTAGTTCATCAGTCAAAGGATACATCTTTTTTATTTCTTCTGGTGTAGGTAATTCTCTTTGACAAATCATATTTTTACTAAATTCTTCTCTAGGCATAATACATCTCTCCTTATAACAATAATTGTCATCATTATAACATAATTTTTAATTTTAAAAATATTATTTTTACAACATTTTTATTTTTTTATAATTAAATACACATATTAATTAAAAGTGTTGCATAAAAAGAAAAGCTAGGCTTTATATATACCTAGCTTAATCTTTTTATTCAGTTGTCCAAGGTGTTGGCTCATCATCTACATAATGCCAATATTTATTATCAGTATCAGTAGGTTCTGTTTCTGAATAATAATATTTTTTAGCAGATGTAAATAAATTATTTCCATAAGATGAATAAGTAAATGATTCGAAATCTTTTGGTGTACCAGCAAAATATACATCAGATAAACTTGTACCATAGAATGCATAATCATAAATGTATGTAACACCCTTTGGAATAACTACTGATGTTAATTTATTACAGTTTCTTAGTGCATTTGATGATATTGTAACACCATCAGTTCTATTGCATGTTGCAATAACTGAAGTTACTTCAGATGTTCCTGCATAATAATATCCAATGTAATATAACAAATGATATGGTAATTTCACTTTGACAAGTTTGGCACCTTCAAATGGACTATAGTCTCTATTTACAACACTATCAGGAATTTCTAAATATTCGACTTCACACCCTTTAAATGCTCCTCTACCTAACTCATTAACACCAGGTAAAACAATAATCGATTTTAAATCTTTTCTATATTGGAAGGCTGCTTCTTTAATCTTAAGATTTGTGATTTCAGCACCTTCGTAAGTGAATGAACCTGAAATTACTGCGTTCTCATTTTCACCTAAATATGCTACAATATAACCCCTATCTTCAGATGCGATATATGCATATACAGCTCCATTTGAATCTTTTACTAATACTGATTTTTCATCAGTTGAAGTGTGTACTATAAGAGCATATTGTCCAATATAACCATTATCAGTATATCCCTTTGTAATACTTAAAGATGATAAGTTATATATTTCAGTTAATCTATAACACCATTGGAATGCAAAAGATTCAATTGATGTAACACTTGCTGGAATTGTAATTGAAACTAATGAACCACAACCATAGAATGAATAATTTCCGATTGTATTAACTTTATTACCAATTATTACTTCAGATAAATTATTACAATTATAGAATGCATATTGTCCAATTGATGTAACAGCATCCGAAATGACAACAGATTTAATATTATTGTTTTGATAGAATAAATAATCTTTAATTACATATTCTGAAATTATATCATCACCATATTCAAACGAATCAGGTAATACTAATTCAGTACTATTTCCAGTATATCCTACTAAATATCCTATATTATCAGCATAGACAAATTGATATCCATTAGAATCAGTAACAATACTTGTATTGTCATCTAAAGATGTATGAACAATCTTTGCATATAATCCTAATGAACCATTTTCGTTTTCTATTCCAATATTAATAGTAATATAGTTAGATAAGTTATATACCTCAACTAAGTTATAGCATCCTGCAAATGCATATGCCTTAGATGTTGAAGAATCGATTGTATTTTCAATAGTTTGAACATTTTCAGGAATAATTATTGATTTTAAAGAAGTACAATTTTCGAATGCTCTATATTTAATTGTAGTTAATGAACTAGGTAAAGTAATATTCTTTAATGATGTACATCCACTAAACATATCACTACCTATTGTGTCATTTCCTTCAGCAATAGTAGCTTCTTCTAACATTGTACAACGATAAAATACTGAGCTAGGAATAGTACTCCATACGCCATTAATTGTAACTTTTTCTAAATTAATATCATCAGAGAAAGCATAATCACCAACACTTGTGATAGTTGAAGGTAATACTAATTGTTTTAATCCACATTCTCTAAATGCACTACCACCTATACTTGTAATAGAATCAGTGAATGAAACTGTTTCAAGACCACTACATCCAAAGAACGTGCTTGTTGGAATTGAAGTTATATTTTCACCAAATGTTACATCATTTAATGATTTACAATTTTTAAATAAACCTTCAGCTAAATTACAATTTATAACTACTTTTTCAAGTTTTCTACATAGATTAAATGCTTCTTTTCCTATTGAAGTAATTGTTGAAGGTAATTCAAGTGATGTGAAACCTGTATTTTCAAATGCACCTTGATTAATTGTCTTAATATTTGTGAAATCAAATGATGATAATGATGTACAATTCTTAAACATTTCATAAGGAATTGAAGTCATATCTGATGCTAAAGAAACGGTAGTTAATTTAGCACAATCCTTAAAGAATCCAGTATGACCACTTTCATATGTTACACCAGTTCCAAATGTAACTGATGTAAGCTCAGGACATCCTTCAAAAGCATACATACGAAGCTTTGATCCTGAAGGAATAGTTAAGTTCTTTATTCCAGAACCTTTTAAACAATCTTCATAATAATACTTAATATTTGTAGTATCAATTGTTTCTAAACTTGTACAATTTTCAAACATATGTTCTGATAAAGTATCTCCACTATTCATTGTAAATGATGTTAAACTAGTACAATTTCTAAATGCATATTTACCACCATATGAATTAGTATTAGCATAACTTGTATTCCAAATAACAGTTTTTAGTCTCTTACAGTTTTCAAATACACCATAACCAGATGTTCCATGATATAGCTTCATTCCACTTGGTATTGTTATAGTTTCAATATCAGTGCCATAGAATGCACCTTTTAATACTTCTACTACTTTATTCCAAGTAATTGATTTAATACTTGTATTAGCAAATGCTTGTGTTCCAATTAATGTCGTCTTATCAGGGAAAGTAATAGATTCTAGTGCTGTACAGCCATAGAACATTCTACTTGCAACGCCACCTAAATTTGTAGGTAGTAATACATCAGTTAATGAAGTACATCCTTCAAATGTAGATGATGAATTACTAGAGCCATCACTAAATGAATAAGTAGATATACTCATATTTGTTAAATCAACTGATGTCAATGCTGTACAATTCTTAAATGCTTGTAAATTAATCTTTTCAAGATTTGAAGATGCAACAAATGTTTCAAGACCTGTACCTTCAAAAGCATTCTTTCCGATTGTTGTAATATCTGAACTTAATGTAATAGATTTTAAATTACTATAATTTTGGAAGGCTTTTTCAGGAATTGTTGTTCCACCATTAATTATCAATTCTTGTAAATTTTTAATAGATTCATTGTTTAGACCTGTTATATTAGAAAATTTACAAGAATTTTCGCTTGAATAATAATATGGCATTTCAAGATATTTTAATGTAGAAACACCGCTCAAGAATCCTTCAAAATCAGTACATGTATTTGGTACTACTATTTTTCTTAATTTATAACAATCACTAAATGCACCACTATAAATCTTTTCACATGCTGGGTGAACTTCACACTCTAATATTGTCTTAGTTCTTGCTTTAACAAGCCATCTAAATGGATTATCACTAGTTCCGAAATAACAACCATTTTTATAAACTGTTCCAGTTAATTTATCACATCCTGAGAAAGTTGAAGAATTAATAGATTCCAATGTATCTGGTAATTCAATATTAACTAAATTCTTACAATTTTCAAATAAAGATGCAGATAAAGAAGTTACTTCAGTATCCTTTAAAGATATTGATTCCAATGTAGTACATCCCTCAAATACTGAATATTGCATTGAAATTAATGTAGTAGGAATCACAACAGTATACAAAGATTTACAATTCATAAATGCTTCACTATAAATTGCAGTTGTTCCTTCACTTATTTTTACACTTTGAAGTGAACTACAATCTTCAAACATATTTTCACCAATTATTGTCAATGAAGCAGGTAAACTTGCACTAGTTAATGAATTACATTTATAGAATGTTGAATAACCAACTGATTCTAGACCTTCTTTTAATACAATCTTCTCTAATCCTGAATATGAAAAAGCAAAATTTCCAATATATGTTACAGTTTCTGGAATATCAATGTTCTTTACATTTGAGCATTGATATAATGCATAATCAGGTAAAGATGTTATTTCAGTTCCCAATACAACTTTTGTTAATGTATTTGGAATATATTTAGAACAATTATCATAATAAGATGCACCAAAATAATATCCAATATAATTGTCATCAAACATATGTAATTCTAATTCTTCTAGCTTTAACCCCCTTAGAGCACCTAAAGCAATAGAATTAACATCAGCTGGAATAACTAATTTTGTTATAGTCTTATCTTTTACATCAGCTAATACTTTATTACCATTATCGTTATAATATACAAATCCATTTTCTTCAAAGAAAATTGAATCAGTATTATCAGTAACTACGCTTTTTGCATAATATGCTACATAGCCATTGCTTGAATAACCTTTAGATATACTTAATGATGATTTATTTATTACTTCAATTATGTTGTTGCATCCATAGAAAGCATAATTACCAATGCTTTCTAGAGTTTGTGGTAATTCTATTTGTTTTAAGAAATTACAATAGTAAAAAGCATCATAATCTATTTCTTTCACTTTAGGGAAGCTAACATTACTTAAACTTGAACAATCAATGAATGCATTTCCACCAATGTATTCTACATTTGGTAAATTAGCTGATATCAAGTTGTAACAATCAGCAAATGATCTATAGCCTATATTTGTTACATTCATTAAATCAATAGATGATATATTGACACATCCTTCGAATGCATTTTCTCCAATTGAAACAACTTTTTCATTTAATGTTACTGTTTCAATATTTGTATTATATTTGAATAATTCATCCTTAATTATAATGTCATAATTATCAAATGAAGGTATTACAATATCTTTAGAATTTCCTAGATATTCTAATAATGTGACTGTATTATTTTCTAAATCTAGAAGATATCTAAAATCACCTTTAACGCCAATTTGACTTTGCGCAGTCTTATCAGTAATTATTTCAATTACGTTTGGTGCACCACCAGCATCATCTAAAGTTAACTCAACAGTTGAATAATTATAGATAGTGAATAATTTAGTACAATCTTCAAATGCATTTTCATCAATATAAGTAACTGTTGAAGGAATTATTATTTCAGATAAAGAACTACAATCATAGAATGCTCTATAATCTATTCCTTCTACTCCTTCATTTATCTCTACCTTTTTCAAATTATAGCAATTAGAGAAAGCTTTATCGCTAATATAATCGACTTTATTAGATAATTTAACACTTTCAACATTTGATTGGAATATATATTCATGAAGTTCATATGAAGGAATTGCATCAGTAGCATCTGGTAATACTAAATTAGTATCATCACCATAATATCTATCTAATCTCCAATATCCTGCTTCATAGTTTTCGAATAAATAATCATCAACTAATAAATAACCTGAATTATCAAGAGATTGAATAGGATAGCAGTTTTGCATAGCATCTATAAAATCTTGATTTACTTGTAAATCTCCATTTAAATATACTTCTATGGATAAGTCATTATTGTAAACATGACCAGGTACACTTGTATCTTCTACTGGATCTGGACTAATAGGTCCGCTTATAGGTATTAAAACCATTCCTGATGGAATTATGTATCTATTGAATACTCCCACACCAACTTCTGGAACACTATTAAATGTAACTCTTACAATACCACTATTTGCAAATGCATAATTATTAATTTTCTTTAATGTTTTTGGTAATGTTAAGAAGCATACATTTGCATAACTAAATGCGTCCTCAGCTATTTCTGTAACACCCTCAGGTAATGTAAGATCAATAGGGCATCCCTCTTTTAGTCCTAAAACTATACATTCAGTATCTGTTGATTTAAATTCTAAATATTCAAATCCTGGAGCTATTTCAAATTTTGGTGAAACATAATCTGCATCACTTATTAATACTTTAAATGAATCACTTGTAGAAATTAAATTATCACCATTATACCAACCAATAAATTTATAACCAATTCCTGAATTTGCTTGTAATAATTTATATTCACCAACAATTTCTGATGCATATGAATCTACAGGAGAATCATCTGGCTTAACATCTACTGGTTTAATTGTTTTTTCTGAATTATTTTTATAAAAGTCTATTACTTCTTCAGGTAAAGTAATATTAGAAGGAGAATTATCAACACTTCCTCTATCATGATCATTTTCGTTTATATTTGTTCCTTGATTAGAAGTAGTTGTTGTAGTACTATTATCTTTTACGCAAGATGCTAAACTAAAAGATGCAAGTAAAGCTAAGCTAACAAAAATCTTTTTCTTTTTCATTTTATTCTCCCTCCTATTCTGTTACCACAATATTTTGAATTGATATTACAAAGTTACCGCTTGCTGATAATGAAATACTTTGACCCTCGTTTGAAGTACCTGGAACTAATTCTGTTGCGTTATTTGTAGATTCAACAACACAGTAGATTTGATAAATTGTATATGTTCCTGTCTTTGTAATCTTTGGTATTTCTGTGGTCCAAGTCTTTCCTTCATCAATTGAGTAATATGTTGCTGATGAAGTAGCTGGACCAACTATATCGAATACTATACTTGTTGGAATAACTGTTGGAATATCAGTTTTACTTACATTTATATCACTTGGTAATGCTACATCTACTTCTAAAGATGAATATTTTCCACCACTTGCATAATATCCAATTTCAGAATATTCAAATTTTACAATTCCACTAATTGTATTATATCCATTTGCAGAAACTGTATAATTAAAATCTGCTGAACCATCTTTTTTATCTGATACTGCCACTTTTACATCTATTTCTTCTTTTGTAATTGAATCATAGAATTTTGAATTCTTTAATAAATCTGTATAAATCTTATAAGTATCAGCAAGTGAAGTAATTGTTCTTCCATCTGGTGATTCTGCAGTTCCGCTATGTGTCATACCATCTGAATCTCTATATGAATAACTAATTGTATGGCTATCATTTGAAAGAATATAGATTGTATCACTTAAGAATCTTAAATTGTCTGATGCAATTACTCCTTTTCCAACTTCAACACTAACATATTCATATCCTGTAACTACACTAGAACCATTAGTTACTTTATAATATACTTTATGATTTCCAGCTTCAGTAATATATAATGAAGAATTATAAGTTGTTCCATCTATAGAATATTCAACTGTATAATCAGAGCTTATAAAATCCATTAATACTCCTGATGGATTATCATTTGCATTATAACCATAACTTGTATTTCCTACTTGGTATGAAGGATAATTAGTTGGTTTTGTATCAGCTAAATACATGTAGATAGTTTCATTATATCCCATTGTAGTTGCAGATGGGAAAATTAAGAAATTAACTTCATTATATACGTTTGCTGTAAAACTAAATGTATTAGTACCATCATAATCTTCTATTGTACCAAATTCAGGTTGAGGCCCACCATTTGATAAATAAATAATATCATATGGATAATTAATTAACGTCATACTTAAGTCATCAACATCTAGACCAAATGCTGTTAATAAGTCACTACCTGAAATTGAGTATTCACCAGCATTGCCATTTGTAAATGCTGCTGTATTGAAATAATATAAATTACCACTTAAATTTTCTAGATAATCACTTGATGAAGCAATTGAATAACCTAAATCTTCTCTTGTGTCACTGAAAATAAAATCTACATTAGTTGTAAAATTATATGTTCCAAAATCAAAAGTAACGCTTAACGAATTTTTACCATCAACTAATTCAATATAATCATCAATAATCTTATTATATTTAACTGTTGTTGTAGCAGTTACTTCTTCATTATTGAAATAGAATTTTATATTATTTAATACTTTCGAAGCTAGAACACCATTATATTTATTGAACATAGTATCTTCAAATTGAGAAATATTCAAAATAGAATTGTTTAAAGTGTTATCATATCTTATATAATCAGTTTCAACAATAATATTTGGCTTAGTAATATAAATAACTTCAAAGTCTTCTACATCTTTATAGCCTTCACAAACAATTTTATAATAAACTCTATAGCTACCTGGAGCTATATATTCATAATTATTGTTTTCACTATATTCAGTTTCGCCTTCAGCTTTATAGTATACCTTTGCGCCTGTAACTGCAGGTGTTATTGAAACTTTATGTGCAGTACCATCATAAGCTCCAAAATAACCTGTTGCAGTGAAATCAATTGTTGGAACATCAAGATTATTTTCAATTTCTCCAATATAATCAAAATCAGTTGCTTCAACCTTTCCAACTTCAATTTGGACTTGATCTAACTTATTATTTGCATCTGTTGGATCATCAAATTTGTTATTAACATCTTTTAACCAATCTTTTGTAATTTCATTAAACTTATCAGTTGGTATTACTTTTTCCTTTGGTACATTAACTACAATCTTTCCTGAATCAACACCGATATCTGATAATTTACCTTTAATGATATTACCATCAACAATATCAAATACATATAATTCAGTACGACCTTTAAATACAGAGAAGCTTTCAACGAATTCTTTTGCCTTCTCTACTACTTCAACTCCAAATGTAGTACCACGAACGGCCATTACTGAGTTATTAGATGATAAGAAGAATTCTTCATCTTCTCCTAATTTATTTTGAATTTGAGCTAATACTTTACCTTTTTCGATAAAGATGTTAGTCTTTTTACTATCTTTTCCTTCACTCTTGATTTTAACTTCAGACAATTGGTCGATGTAAATGTATTTATCTTCATCAAATTTTAAAACTAATTTTGAGTTTTCTTTTACATTTAGTTCATCACCATCATATAAATTCATTCCCTTAAAGCAAGTAATAGTTTCTTTGTCATCAGTAACAGTTGCTTCACCTTCAATTTGAACTATTTTTATACTCCTTGCTTGACCAATAGGTTGAGGATTGTTTTCTTGTGTTTCAACAGTTTGAGTTGTTGTTGTATTGTTATTTGATCCACCACAGGCTGCTAATCCAAATGTGGCAAAGATTGCGATAAACACAATTATAAATTTCCATAACTTTTTCATATTTCCCTCCAATTAATCACTATAGCCATCAATTTCAACTACTTGATAACATTTGATTGGCTCTTTTTTATTCTTAAACATTCTATCTCCAGCATCTACTACTTTGATTCTATCCTTTAATACTTCATATACATCACTAGAGATTAATACTTGATCCCCTGCAGCTGAAGCTTCAATTCTTGATGCTGTATTTACTGTATCTCCAATTGCAGTAAAGTCCATTCTTGTTTTTGAACCTATGTTACCGATTACGGCATCACCGAAGTGAACACCTACACCAAATTCTAGCTTCTTATTATATTTTTCATAAACTTGCTCACATATATGCTTACCCACACTTACAATGCCATATGCTGCACAAACTGCTTTATAAATATAATCGTCTAAATCAACTGGGGCATTAAATATTGCCATTACACAGTCACCAATAAATTTATCAACCATTCCACCATATTTAAATACTTGATTAGTTGCCATCTCTAAATATCCATTTAAGATATCAACTACATTTTCTGGTGGTAATTCTTCACTCATCTTTGTAAATCCTCTAATATCTACAAATAAGCAAGCTACATTTCTCTTTCTTCCACCTAAGCTCATCGCATCCTCTTGTTTTTCAACAAGTGCTTCTGCAACATCAGGTGAAATATATCTTTTGAATGTACCAATAACTTCACGCTTATGTTTATATTCACTGTAATAATGAATAACAATTAATGTAACAAACGCTATTAATAAAATTAAAATTGGTAAAGATATAAAATAATATGATTTAGCTGAATGTAGAATAAATGTTAATAAGAATTCAATTCCTATTCCACATGCAAAAGCAATAAATCCTAAATAGAATGCTAAGCATGTCATTAAGAATGTTATTACAAACACAACTAATGTGTTAATTGCAACAGCGCCAAAGCTTGGAGTAGGAGAATAGATTTCATTATTTAATAAAGATTGAATAATATTACATTGAACCTCTACACCAAACATTTCTCCAATAGGTGAATTATAAATATCATTTGATAATCCTGTATCAACAGCACTAGCATATGATCCAAAAACAACAATTGAATTTTTAGCACTTCTGATTTGAGTTACAGAACCATCAATTAAATCAGCCATTGATATATAATTAAAATCTGGCATTACATCTTTTACTTTTCCATCGCCTGTATAACTCAATGTGGGTGCTGAATAATAATTGAAATAATAAGCTTTATTCTTTTCATATTGTGATGATGTTTGTCCCGTTTTAGTCATATACATATCATAAATTGAATAAGCTAAACTATTATAATAAGTACTCTCTAGATAAGTTCTTCTTACTGCTTCATCATTATCTGTTAAAGCATCAACATATCCAACACTAGATGTTCCCTCATAAATTGTTTTAGATAATCCATATGGAGCGCTATCTCTAGACATTCCATTAACACCTAAGACTACATTATGGCGTTTTAATGCATCTCTTAATTCTATATCTACTTCATCACATCCATATTGGCTGTTGAATATAACATCAAATCCTATTGTGGCTGGAATACAATTATTATCAGCCCACATATTTAATATGTCAGCAAAATATTTTCTATACTCGATTGGATTATAAGCATTATATTTTTCAATTGTTTGATCATCAATTCCAACAACTATAATTTCTTTTGCTGCATCACCTTTATGCTGATATAAACCATCAGTTATTTTATTATCCAAACCACCAAGAGGATTCCAAAAATTAGATACAATAGATAATATCAATACTATAACTGTAAATATCCCCGAAAATATTAAATTTTTAATACTGAATTTAAATATTTTATTTTTCATTTTTCTCCCTTTTAAAATTATATTTAAAATCATTTAGCAAACATAACAAAAAATCACCTACATTATACCAATAAATTATATTTATTGCAAACGTTTACGTTATTAGGTAACATTAACAAAAATAAAAAGACTCATTTTACTGAGTCTTAGTAATAATCGCAATGATTAATCTATCTTTCTCTTATGATTAAATTATATTGCTTCTTTACTTCTTTTTTATTTTCATACATTCTTTCATCAGCTTCTTGGAAAACCTCTTTATAAGTCATTCCAGGCTTTTTAAAACAATATCCTCGCGCAACAGAATATGTAAGCTCATGATTTTCAAATTCTATTTTTGAATATCTCATTTTTTTGTCAAAATCTTCAATAATAGAACCCAAATTATCATAATCATCGCCAATTACAATTGCTACAAATTCATCTCCACCAATGTGAAATAATCTACTTGTTTTAAATATAGTTGGTAGCATATGACCACATTCAACTATTAAATGACATCCAAATCTATGTCCATATGTATCATTTGTTGTTTTAACATTATTTACATCCATTACAACTATCGCATATTTTAAATCTACTTTTTCTAAAGCTTTCATTAATTTATCTACTTCTTCAAAATATGCTGTTTCATTACCTAAACCTGTTAAATGATCTCTATATGATAATTTCCTTAGATAATCATTCATCTTTGCTTCACTCATTCGAATTGAATAATGTCTAAAAGCCATTATTATCACCATAATAACAAAGATAAAGAAATTCAAATAGGCGGCTGGTCCATCGAAATATCCATAATTATTGATAGCATTATAAATTATTATTGAGACAATAGCTGCTAAATTGATTATTGTAAAATAAATAGGAGATATTACTAAAATACCACTTAATACCATACTTATTGTTAACAATACAATAGGGGATGAATTATGTCGTAAATCAAGTAATGATATAGTAGTTGCCCAAATCATTATCGCTAGAGAATAAGCATGTAATAAAATACCTAGAGAAAATGATGAGGTTTTACCTTTTTTAGATAACAATAAAACAATTATTGAAACAAGGGATGAAGCTATTAAAAATAAATATGAAACTAAATATACAATATTTGTAAATGAAAAAGAACGGAAATTACAAAAGAAATATATTAAAAAAACTAATTCAAAAATTATTACTAGGGATAACATTAAAACATATAATGTAATATATTTTTTAACAAAGCTACCCATTCTTTCCATATTTTCTTTAAATATATCAATTTTTCTTTTCTTTTCCATCTTTAATACCCCTTATTTCCCAAAGGATATTTTCTCATAATTTTTTAATAAAGTAAATTACCAAACAATAAAAAGCTGAAATTATCAGCTTCTTATCATTTGTTTATTTTTTTATAAAACTCCACATGGCCAGAATGAGTATGATACATTGCTCCAATAACCTTTAATCCATTTTTCTTTTCTTCTTTTACAATGTTTGAAGTACATATCTTTTTAACAGTATTCAATACATTTATCTTTGAAGCCTTTGTGTTATCTTTTTCATCTTTTATAGCAAATTGTATTTCTTTTATAATTGAAGAAATATAATGAGCATGTGTATCTTCAATTGCTGCATGTATCGCACCACACATGGTATGTCCCATTACTACTACTAATTTACATCCTAGATGCTCTACTGCATATTCAACTGAACCAAGTCCAAAATCAGCTACAACATTTCCAGCTAATCTAATGACAAATAAATCTCCAATACCAGTCATAAATATACTTTCAGGGATAACTCTAGAATCCGAACATGTTACTATAACTGCATATGGATTTTGGCCATGTTTATGAGTATGTAATCTTTTTTCTAATGATATATCTCCTCTGTGATTTTTATCAGATTTTATATATTCATTATTACCTTCAATTAGCCATTCTAAAGCTTTTTTAGCTTCAATAGACATAATTATTTACCATCCCACATACCATGTAAATTACAATAAGCATAAGCTTTCACAAATTCATCATCATATAATTTAAATACAGCAACTGGTTCTTCATTTGGTTTTAAATTCTTTCTTTGAATTCCCTTTTTAGTTTCAATTTCAATGAATTCAATATAATGGTTATCTACCATTGGATGAATTACTTCTCCAACTGTTACTGTAACTAAATCACCATCGATTTTTACAACTGGAACATGCTTTTCAACTGCAGCATCTACACTTCTAATTTTAATTTCAGCTAATGTAGATTCTCCTTTAATTGCTTCTAAAATTGCATCATTTTCTTTATAGAATTTCATATTAATTCCTCCTGTTAAATTTTTTATTGTCGTTCTATATTTATATTTTAGCATAGAGAAAAAACAAATTAAAGAAAAATAGACATCTACTCAAACGAATAGATGTCTATCATTTTATTCTTCTTTAGATTTTTTCTTTCTAAATACTACAAGTACTATTCCACCCGCTACTAAGAATGGTGCTGATATTGCCATAGTTATTCCTACAAATTTTAATACACTTAGCATTACATTACCGAAATTACTGCCAAAGTTTTCATTTCTCTTATTATAATAAATATTTACTGTTGAATAATCAATATCATTACTAATTCTATTATATTCTAGATATACTTGTTCAAGTTCATTATCTACTTGATTAATATTATCGTTAATTTGAAGCTTTTGTTCTAAAGTTAAAGATGTATTATTATCTAATTCATCTTGATATATTTTCTTTCTAGCCTCTAATCTTTCAATTTTAGCTTTATTACTATCGTAAGATGATGTTACATCATTTGTGTATACTGATTTATTACCAATTCCAGAAATATTATCTATATAATCTAAAAACTCATTTAATTTATCTGTAGGTACTTCATATGTATAAGATGCAGTGTTATCTGAATCACGTGAATAACTAATATAACCATTTATGCTAATTAAATAATCCTTTATATTTTTAATAGTAGTTTTAGAATCATTTCCATCATATACATATGATACATGATAAACTACTTTTCTTCCATTTGTATCTACAACTACTGTGTTATCATCATTATAACTAGGATTTGTTGCGACAGAATTACCACTATTACAAGATGCAAGTGGTATTAATAATATAATAAATAACAATATAAATATAATTCTTTTCTTCATAATATCCCCCTAAAAACCAAACATTGAATATATTTGTTCCAAATTAATATAAACAAATATACTTGCCATAAAATAAGTTATTCCAAAAATTAAAGTTAATAAATTATAATTATTTTTTTTCTTTGTCATAGAAATAATAGAAAAAGTAATTGTTGCTAAAGTTACCATTGTAGATAATAAAGGAACAATAAACGCAATTGTAGATATACCTAAGAATATAAAAGCTAATATTAAAAACTTTTTATAGCTAGCTTCTAACTCTATTTTTTCTCTTTCTACATTTAAATTAGATAAATCTTCTTGTTTTATTTCTACAACAAATTTTTCTTGCCCTGTTAATACTGCAATACTTACATCATATAATTTTGATAAAGCTATTAAATTATCTAACGATGGTATTGTTTGATCACATTCCCAAAGACTTACACTTTGTCTTGAAACATTAAGTGATGACGCTACATCTTCTTGAGATAAGCTTTTATTTTTTCTTGCTTTAATTAAATATTGTCCAATCTCCATTTTTCTCCCTCCGTTATTTATTTTCAACTATAGTATATGAAAAAATCGGTTTGCAAACCACCAATTGACACTTAGAATTTTGTCAAGTAGCACTTTGCAAAATCAAAAATCATCTAGATTATATCATTTTTCACTTGCTTTTTAATATGTTTTTTTATTATTTAAATGCATATTACTAGTATTAACATTCATTAATATTGAATAATATTAATTTTTCTCTTATAATTTAGTAGGTAATAAAAAATGTAGGTATTAATATGGATGAATTATTAAAAAAGAATTGGTTTAAATACATCTTAATATTTTTATGGACATTATTATTAGTTACATTTGTATCTAAATGCTCATTTATCTTTAGAATGAATGACTGGTATGATTCAAATTGCTATTTTACTGTTGCTTATTCTATGAAAAATGGTAATTATGTTCTATATAGAGATATATATGAACAAAAAGGGCCATATTTATATTTTATGCATATTATAGCTATTTCAATTATTCCTAATTCCTACGTTGGAATGTATTTGATTGAATTAATATATGGTTTTATATTTTCTATATTCTCTTATAAGATATTATCTTTATATATTGAATCAGATAAAAGAAAGCTATTATGGTTAGTTTTATTTACTACCTTCTATTATATGGCACCATCATTCGCATCAGGTGATTCAGTTGAAGAATCAGCTCTTCCATTTGAAATGATTAGCTTATATTTTGTTTTAAAGGCATATAAAACAAATAGTCATATAAAATGGTATGAAACTTCTTTAATTGGTTTATTTACTGGTTTTATTTTCCTATCAAAATTCATTGATATTGGCCTATTTGCTGGAATAATGATAATGGTTGTTATCTTTGATTTAAAAGATAAAAAAATAAAGGAAGCATTATTACAGATTCCTTATTTCCTATTAGGATTTATAATTTCTTTAATTCCTGCTATATTATATTTTATTAATACAAATGCGATGAAAGATTTTTTAACATCATATCTCTATAATAATATCTTCTTATATTCTGGACAAGGTGCTAATATAATTCAAAAACTTACATTACCATTATTAGCCTATGTAACATCTATTGCTGGATGTTATACTATTTATATTTTAATAATTACAGCACTTGTATATGTAATTAGATATAAATTATTAAAATCTAGATTATTTATACATATGCTTGTAACATACTTAATTATGGCTTTATTAACATTTGGTGGCGGTGGAGTATATATTTATTATGGCTTAATATTCGTATGCTTCGGAATATTTGGTATTATTGTTTTAGATAAATATAGCTATGAATGGAAATTAGTAGATTATATTAATAAAGTTAAATATAAATTCCTACTACTATATTTACCTATTTGCTTCTTATTAGTATTTATTGTTAACGAAGATGGTTGGTTCGCTTTTAGAACAAGAGAAACTTATCCTCAATTAAAAATGTCTGATATAATCAATGAATATAATAATGAAAATCAAACTAAAGCGACTATATTGACTTATAATACATTAGATTATGGATTATATTATAATACTAATACTTTACCTACTTGTAAATATTTCTGTGGTTTAAATATTCCATTAAAAGAAATAAAGGAAGAGCAAAATAATCTTCTAGCAAATGGTTTAGTTACATTTGTTGGTACAATGAATGAAACATTACCTGAAGAATATTTAGATAAATACGAATTAGTATATACTGATTCTTCTTGGTTTGAATTTGCAATACACACATATTATCTATATAAATTAAAATAAAGCTCTATGAAATATAGGTTAACTATATAACATAGAGCTTTTTTCTTATTCTTCTAATACTTTTTTTACATATTCAATATCTAAATTTAATAATTTAGCTATCATATTGATTATTACGCGATACGAGTGCACACGATACGCTTTTTGAGAGCCACCTGTTCACAGGAATAGAGCCACTTAATTAAATATATTAGCCTTCTGTAGTAAATATAGTTTATTTTCATGTTTGGACTATATAAGGGACCCAAATATTAAATTACAAAAAAGTTTAAGGAGAAATAAAAAAGTATACCATTTTATCACGATATACTTATTTAGAATGATCATTTATCATCTTTATTATTGTTTGGAAAAGATAAATTAATATTGGTATTTCTTTCTAAGGAATGCTTATCTTTTCTAATATATTCCCAAGTTTCGTAATAGTTACCTTTCACGACAAAACTAGATTCTGATAAGAATTTTACACATTCATCCCAATTATTATCATATTTTTCCATAAATACTTTAGCATTTGCTTTCTTTTCGTCATCATTTGTATTTAGTTTATCATAAAGTACATGATCTAGTGATGATGACATAAAATACAATTTATATGGTACTGTTGACCATATTGTCTCTGTGCCAATTAGTTTTTCTATGTTTTCACGTTTCAATTTACGATATTTAAGAAGACTTTCTTTATTATGACATTTTATTTCATTTGTTGAATATAAAACATCTGACAAAGTATTATCTTCTATGATATTATCATCTGAAATAAAGCATCCATCTGTATCACATATATGTATTACTTGCAAGAAGTGTTCCTTTCTCAAGAAGTTATTATCTGCATATGATTTTACTATTTTTGTTAATTCATTTTTTATGTTAGCACTTCTTTGTTCATGAAGTGATTTATAATTATTTAAATAGTCAGTTAGTATATCACAATG
Organism: Acholeplasmatales bacterium; assembly: GCA_017444645.1. Classification (GTDB taxonomy): domain Bacteria; phylum Bacillota_I; class Bacilli_A; order Acholeplasmatales; family Anaeroplasmataceae; genus Anaeroplasma. The sequence continues at coordinate 32,289 of JAFSWG010000004.1, forward strand.
CATTACTTCGACGAATACAGTTTGTTCATCAAATAATTCATCATATAAGCTACCTAAAGCTAATTCGTCTGATGGGCCTTCAACAATAATGAATACTACCTTTTTACGCGCCATCAACATCACCAGCCTTTAAGAATGCATAAGCTATCTTTCTATTATTAGTTGGTTCATATACTGGTTCTGATTGTTCACCAAGAATAATATCACGATAATAGAAATCACGCAAATTATTTGATGTTTTAACATTTGTAAATCTAATATATCTATTATCAGGATTTACAGTAGTAAATGCAACAAATGATTTATCAATTGTTTCAAGTGGTCTTAGGTTATGTGATGTGAATATCAATTGACCCTTTCCGTGTTCTGAAATAATTCTCATTAATTCACCAAGAAGATATTCAAAGATACCTGAATCAAGTTCATCAATCGCAACAGTAACAGATGGGTTATTATAAATAACTATTAATAGTTGTAAAATCGCAACTATTTTTTTAATTCCCTCTGATTCGTACTTTAAAGCAATTGATTTATTACCTCTAATTGAAGTAAGCTGCACTCTTATACCTTTAGTATTATCTTTTAGCAATTCTTCTCCTAAAGATTTTACACCGACATTAAGACCTGGAATAATTTGTTCTAAAACAACATTCATACTCTTAATTATTTTTATTAATAAGTCATAAAACACTTCTGGGATTATACCATTACCATTAATTGGAATACTTATTTTACCGCTAGCACCTTGGTTTTCGCCTTCAATTCTAAACGCCAAAGGTAGCGCATCAAAACTAATTAATGCAGAATCTCTAATTGATAATACAAATAGATTTCTAATTCCATACGCATTAAGAGCAAAAAGGGGTTTTGCAATATCTTCATCAGTATTATTTTTTATTAACGATAGTAATTCATTTGAAAATATGAATGAAGTACCAGATTTATAAGCTAATTTCTTGGCAACAATAACATCTGTGTCTAAATCTTTTCCTATAAGGGCACGATATTTTGTTTGAGGACCAAATGGTTCTCCATCTGTTGTATCAATTAAAGGTTTAAGCGGACTAACACTTTTGCCATTACTATATTTGGCGGTTGATACAACTTCATCAAATATTGCAGTATATGTAATTTTTTCATTTAGTTCAATTGTTTCAACAATTTCTCTTTTAATAGAAAATTTATAAATCAAATATGTTATATCTAGATTATCAGTTATCGAAAATTTAAATGTAAAAGTTGAATAATCAGAATCTAAATTAACTAATTCTGAAGCATAAGTAGGAATCTTTCTACCTGAAATTGCATTTTTTAATATTTCAATACATTCAATTAATGCGGTTTTGCCACTACCATTTTGACCATATAATGCCAAAATACTAGCAGTTTGTTTTTTTGAGGTTAAATCTATAACTCCATGTTTAACATTTTTGAAATTATTAATCTCTATGTTATCAATTCTAATATTAGGCATATTATTGTCCTCCATGTATTAATATTATATCATGATCATCAAAAATAGCAAGTCTTTTTAGGAAAACGATATTTTTTATTCCGTTTTTTAATTCTGACTAATGAAGTTTGAGATTTTGTTTCATTTTTTATGTTCTAATACTCTTTTTATTAGTTGACCTACAAAAAGATATCTTAAAAACTCTTTATATGCGATTACCTGATTTATTACAAATGAAGCAGGAATATACATTAATGCACCGTGATAGAATATATTTAAATAGATTGGCATCTTATAAATTATTAGTAATTGATGAGTGGTTAATTAATGATTTGACTCAAGATGACATTCAATTTTTATTTGAATTATTTGAAATACGA
>JAFSWG010000005.1 GCA_017444645.1 Acholeplasmatales bacterium
AAGTATTGTTCAACTTTATGAATTTTGTATCATTCATTTGCTCGTTAGTGATATATTTACCATCTTTAAATAATGCGTATGTTGTAATAGGTGTAGGAGCATTTTGTGCTTCTTCCTTACTAATTATATGAACTGCTTTAAGTCATCTTTTTTTATTTCTCTAATCATTAATTAATTTCCTCACTTGTTTTATTATTTATTTTAAATTATTAATTTCTCTTTCTATTTGTTTTATATAAAATAACAAATCATCAAAACTATTAATTGAATCGTCATTAATCATTTCTTTCATGTTAGAAAAATCAACTCTTAATTCTTTAATACGTTCTTCGCTTGGAACTAATATGAATGATCCTGGTAATGCTAGGTCATATTTAGCCCAACTTGATGGATAAAACTTCTTTTTGAATTCTCTTACTTGTTCTAATAATTCAAGATTACTATATGCTTTATCTTTATATTTAGTTAATGATATTTTATAAACATCATAATAATGTCTAGAATATCTTGTTGGCATTTTTTTATCTAATGGTCTATGTGACTCTTGATTAAGAATCAATATCTTCTCCCAAAATGTTCTTTCTGGAGAAACTGTTTTAATTATTGTTTCATTTTTGTTCATTAGCTTTAAATTTAACTTAGAAATTAATGGTGATATTGTAACATCTTCTGTTGGTGTTAGTGAAGCAAGTGGTCCAATTTCTAATCTAACAAATTTTAAAATACCGGCATCATCATTATATAATCTTGGATAGTTAAAATTTAAAACCTGTGGCTCATTTTCATCAATTTGAAATTCTGCTTTTTGACCTAATAAATTATTAAAATCATAAATCATTTCAGGCATTAGCTTTTCTTTAATGAAATCAGCAGCTAATTTATTTATATTTTTGTTATAAATATCTTGTTGTCTATTGCTTCTTTCTTTATTTGGATTATCATCTGTTAATAAATCCCATCGCAATATTAAATCTATATCTTCAGAAAATCGTTCAATAATGTTAAAACATTTAGATAGACTTGTTCCACCTTTGAAAATGAAATAATCTTTATATTTACATCTATGAAATAAATAATCTAAGATTAACGTTACCCAAAAATCTTTTTCTACAATAGCCTTACTAACACCATTTTCAAAAGCATATTTTGTGAAAACAATATCTCTATCATTATTACTTAATTTAGCTATATTATAAATTTTATTCTCCTTATAGTGATTTTAGAATATCATGAATCCATGAAGTGATTTTATAATTTTTGGTTTTCAAATTATTTATATCACTATCATCTAAAAAACTTTTTATTTTTTTTATAACACTATCATCAATATTATTTTTTCCAATTGTTTTTAATGCTTGAATACATATTAATATTTTATATGGCAAATTATTTATTTCTCTTGATGTAGAATGCTTAAAATATATTGTGTTATTACCAACTTCATATTCATTGTAAGGACCATTTGTTATATAGATATATTTAATTGGAACTTGTGTTGATAAGCCAATCATATTTAACGCATAATTTCCTGACGGAATAATAATAAAATTATATTGTCTAGCAATTGCCTTAGCTATATCATCAATATTTGGTGCTTCTTCAATGCCCAATAATTCATTATATTTAGGAATATAGTATATTCCTCTCCTAGCTCGTTTAATAACTCCTTTATCATCTAATGTTTCTAATGTTTTACTTATCATTTTATAATTATCTATATCAGAAAAATCAGATGAGGTAAAAGCTCCAAGTTTTTCATTATTAATTCGTTCTAAAATTCGTTCACAAGTAACAGACATTGTGCTCATCACCTTTCGCAAATATTATATAACTTTTGCGAAACAAAGGCAATAGCAAAATAAAGAATCAAATGTTTTAAAAATAAAAATTGATGGAATCAAAATGAAACCATCATTAAAGAATTAACTAGCTTAATATTAAGATTATTTTCTCGAAAGCAGGCATACCATCTCAACATGTGTAAATTGATATCTGATTTTATTCAAAAAAAGTTAAATTAAAATTGAATCAATCGTTGCAAGCAATATAAATAAAAATGCAAGACATGCTTTTTTAGTTTTTTTGTAATTGTTACTCAAAAAGAAAAATGATAGATCCATAATGAATCTATCATCCATAAAACTTTCTTCTAGAAAAAGTAACAAGTGAATTATTATCTATGTAATTTAAATTTTAAGAAATTAGCTAATACTTCTTCATTTGCTTCTGAAGCACTTGGTGCTAAATATGGAGTCTCACTTAATGGATAAGTCTTAGAACCTACTGATCCATCCTTCATTGGGAATGTTTCTACTACAACATCAATTAATTCAACATTATAATAAAAATCTCCAGCATCATTAGAATGCTTACGCATTGTCTTTTCTCCATCTAAATAATATGTATCATTATATGAATATCTTTGTTTTCCATCCTTATTTGTATATCCATATCCTTTAGTTATTGCAATTGAGCTCTCACCTATCTCTACTTTAACTACATTATTCTTAATTTCTTCCATAAAATACTACCTCTTTTCATATAAATATTTTATCACTAGCGAAGATAAAAATCCACTTGTTTCAAACAAATGGATTCTTATTTTTTATTCAGCTAATAATAGATTATATGGCTCTATTTTTTTAATTCTTCTTGATTCAAATATTGCGAATAAGAATGAAATAATAACTAACACAATACCTACAATAATTACTCCTACAATATGTATTACAAAATTACATTTCATAATACCAAAATTAATCATTATTAAATTCATATATGGATTAGTTAAGAAATAAGATACTATTGAAAATAGAATAACTGATATTATTCGATATTTTTATAAAAATGGCTGAATACACAGCCATTAATAATTATTTATTTATAAAATCTTCTATTATTTCATATAATCCTAAATATTTATCCTCTATCATAGATACATTAGTACCTAATTCCATTATTTGATTTAGATTATTATCCCAAATATCCCATTTTGGTAAATCAGCACCATTAGGATCACCACATTTAGCGAAATTAGACCAATATTTTAGCATGATATCTGATAATTTATTATCTGTATCATTATATCTATAATCATACTTAGACTTTTTTACATTACCATAAGCATATATCATTTCACCAGAATGATATGTACCATAATATCCATTTTCTTTTGTAAATTGATATCTATATATTTTTACATTATTATTTAATGCCATTTTACTCCAAGAGTGATGTGGATATATAAACCAATATACAGATATTATTTCATTAAATGCGCTAAAGGCATCTTTTTCTATTTTATCTTTATATAATTCCAAAATTCTTTTTGTAATATCTGGAGTAAATACTTCATTTAATCTTTCTTCAATATTATTTTTATTTGTAGGACTTAATAAATATTTTGGAACAACAAATGCGTCAGCCTCTAATACATTATATCCATTTAATAAAGCTTCTTCATTGTTTTCACCATTTAAATATACATCATATGGATTTTTAGTTAATGCGTAACCATCTAATATCATTTCACTATTTGTATATTTAGTATTAACTAAATCCTTTGCTTTAACTTTTCTTAAATCAGAAATAGATTTAGCATTAAATTCTTTCATTATATTATTTCCAACCTCTAATGCTTTATCTAATTTTCTATAAGTATGAGGTGGTGTTTTAACAACAACTGAGCTTGATTCACCTATCGCTCTTTTAAATAATCCTTTAGCAAGTGGTGATGAGCATATTGCAGATACACTAGACGAACCAGCACTTTCTCCAGCAATTGTGATATTATTTTTATCTCCACCAAAGCTTGAAGCATTATCGTTTATCCATTTTAAAGCCTTAATTTGGTCTAATAATCCATAATTACCTGTTGTGTTATTATCAGATTCATTTATTAATTCTTCGTGAGCGAAATAGCCAAATACACCTAAGCGGTATTGAATAGTAATCATAATAACACCAGTTTTAGCCATCTCTTCTCCATTATAATCATCAAATGCTGATGAGCCTGATGTTAATGAACCTCCATGAATAAACATTAATATTGGTAAATTAGTTTCTGTTGTGTTAGGTTTCCATATATTTAAATATAATGAATCTTCACTTACGCCTTGGATAGTTTTAGTTGAATAATCAGGATGCCATGATTTTTCAGCATAAATATCAACAAGTGATGATGTAACTTCATTTCCAATTTGTTGATATGATCTATTTTGGAATTTAGAACAATCCTTTATTCCATCCCATGCTTCTACATCTTGTGGTTCCTTCCATCTTAACTCACCTACTGGTGGCTTTGCGTAAGGAATACCAGCATAAACCTCTACTGTTTTATCCTTATTATAAACACCTTGGATTTTTCCACCTTCAACCTCTAACACATTGGTTTTTGTTGGATTATCATAATCTACTGCGTTTTTATAACCAACATATGGATGACTAGATATCATTACAATAATACTTAATCCAAAAAATCCAGAAAATAATATTAATCTTTTTCTTAAATTAGCTTTTCTTAATAATATTCTTAATGATACATAAATAGAAATAACAAATATTTCAAATATTAAAAGTGGCATTGGACCATTTGCTAGATCTAGATAAAAAATTATAAATAAAGAAAATATAGTCATTAAAATAGAAAATATTATCCAAAAAGCTATATCCTTTTTCTTCATAAAATCACCCCGTTTATTTAAAAACGCATAGCCCCGCTATGCGTCTTAAATTAAGAATTTAATTTTTTAATGATATTAGGTAATTCAGCATCAATCTTATCATTATCTAATTGGCATGTTCCGGCATTCATATGTCCACCACCACCATAAGATAAGCATAAAGCTCCAATATCAAATTTAGATGCTTTATTAACAATGCTCTTACCAATCATTACTGCGGTATTTTGTTTTTTAAATCCCCATGCAACATGAACAGATATTTCAGTTTCTGGATACATTGCATAAACCATGAATCTATTACCTGCATAAATAACATCTTCATTTCTTAAATCAATTACTGCAACCTTACCATGTACTTTTACAATTCTTCTTAATTGAGCTTTAAATAATTCTGATTGTTCAAAATATAATTTAGTTCTTTCTTTAACATCAGGAAGCTCCATTATTTCATCAATACCATGATTTAAGCATTCATGGATTAATTCCATCATTAAATCATAATTAGATATTCTAAAATCATGGAATCTACCAAGACCTGTTCTTGGATCCATAATATAATTTAATAATACCCATTTAGATGGATTTAAGATTTCATCAATTGTAAAATCTGCAGAATCACCCTTATCTACAGCAAGCATTAAATCATCAGAAATTCTAGGGAATGTCTTCTTTCCGCCATAATAATCATATACTACTCTAGCAGCTGATTTAGCATTACCATCAATAACCCATTTTTTCTTTGCTTCTTCGTCCTTGATTCTTGATAATTCACTTTCGTGGTGATCAAATGCTAATCCTACTCTTGGATCATATGGTAGGTTTGTTGTAATATCATTTTCTGATAATTCAACTTTACCATCTTGAACATCCTTAGGATGTACAAATTTAATGTCATCAATAATATTTAATTCTTTCAATAACATGGCACATACAAGTCCATCAAAATCACTTCTAGTAACCAATCTTTTCATACATATTACCTCTTTTTTTATTTATTTAAATAAAAAGCTTCCTTTATATTAATTTTATTTTAATATCTATATAATGTCAATTATTTATATCTTTCTTTTATAATATCATCACTATTTAATTCACCAATTAATAATGATGAATTAGGATTATGCATATTCATATTATTAATAATTTTATCTTCATCATAATTAGCATAACAATATTTACATAAATGATTACAAGAATTATATGATCCTATATCTACCATAGGAATACAATTACACCTTTTCTCTTTTCTTGCCATCCATTTACCATTAAATAGCTTCCCTGTTAATTCATAAGCTATTTTTGCAGATAAGCAATCATCTTTAACAAATCCATATTCTATTAAATTTCTTTCTTCAAAACATGTAAATACATTCATATTATGAAATTTTGCTATCTTAGAAAATTCTTTACCTATTATTTCATAATCATTATCATTTAATTCTCTATAATTTAAATATTTATAGTTCTTTTTTACATTTTTATATTCATCAATAAATGATATCAATATTCTAGATGCATAACCATCTAACAAAGTACACAATTTATTAAAAGCTTTAATATGATATTCTAGTGTATATTTATCGTTTATAAATATAGGATCATACCTTACTGTAACAAATTCTTTACCAATTATATTAGATATCTTTTTAACCGCCTCTATTATATCTTTTTTATCAGGTACATTAGGTTCAATATCATCATTATATCCTGTAATAGTTATATGGAATAATATTGGCTTATTAATTTCTTTTAACCTATCTACAATTGGTATTGGATTTTTTGTACAAAACATTATAGCATCTACATTTTCAAAATTAATTCTACTAACTAGCTTAGGATTAAATGGATTTCTGACATCTACAAATCCAGCCTTTAATCTATTCATAAACCAATCAGTATAAAATGCGACAATGTCGCATCTTCCACTAACCATTAAAATCATTTTAATCACCCAGATCTTCTATTAGAAAGCTTACTGGCCTAAATCCATCATTACATGAAACAATTGCTTTAGATTTATCTTTCATCCAGTTTTCAAATAATGGCTTTTTATTAATTATTGAATCAATAAATGGTTTTAAAGTAAGCCACGCACTATCACATAAATCAGTAGGCTTATTTATACCATCTGTTAAAAATATATCTCCAATTTTTATATTACAAGCATTTAATTGTGGTAATTCAAATTCATCCATTAAATCTTTATATTCTATTTTCTTTAATGCTGTAATTTTAAGCATTTTCTTCATCCCTTACTCTTTTATCTATATATGGAGCTGAACTATGATTAGATGTCTTATGTGAAGGTACACCAGCGTGTGATGTTTTAGGCTCTAATATATCTTTTACTACAACCGCATTAGCCCCTATTGCAACATCATCAGCAATTGTTACACCACCTAGTATCTTAGCACCTGTTCCTATATACACATTATCACCTAATATAGGGAATTTACCCGGAGTTGAATAAGAACCACCTATAGTTACACCTGATTGAATTCTTAAATTTTTTCCAATTTGAGCCTTCCCATTAATATATAAGGCGCCAAAGTGGGCAATAGATAAACCTGGACCACAAACATTAATTGGAACACTTGTAGTATATTTCATAGATAATTTATGATGTTTTTTATTATAATGTTTTAGTAATAATTTATCTATAAAATTTTTCTTTTCTTTATTATGATAATATTCATGTTTACGTAATATTATTTCATATTTCCATACTTCATCATTCCATAAGGGTTTTGGATGATCAATATGTAAATTTAATCTATCTTGCTCAATATAATATTTTAAATCTTCTTTTGTCTTAATCATAAAAGTAGCTCCTTATATTATTTATGTACCGCTATTTATTAATTTTATTTTAACATATGAACTATAAATAGAAAAGAGGGGCCTTAGGGGAATCCCCTAACGCCCGAAAAAAGGAAGATTTTATATGTTAAAATAATGAAATTAAATACTAATTTTATAAATTGGATATAAAAACAATAATAGTAAATTAATTTTGTTATCAATAAGTCATTTATTAATTTTTAAATACGTCTTTTTTCTTTTATTATATTGATATTTTTAAAATTGTCAAGTAAAGAAAAAATCCTAAAACCTTTAAGTTCTAGGATTTTTTAATTTTTTTTGATTTTAATTATCTAAATCAATTTTATTTTCTTGTTTTTTATACATTTCACTCTTGTTCTTATACATATTTTTATCAGCTGAAATAATTAATCTTTCATAACCGATATCCTTGATTGATTTAGCATAAGCACATCCAACAGCAATACTTACTTTATGCTTCTTTTCTAATTCAGTGAATTTATCTAAATATTTATTAATATCTTCCTTATCGATATTTTCTAAAATACTAACGAATTCATCGCCACCAATACGATAACAATTTTTTCCTGCTTCATCAAGAAAGCATTCTTTTATACAAAGAGATGCATTCTTTATTAATTCATCACCTTTAGCGTGGCCATATGTATCATTAACAAATTTTAAATTATTGAGATCAAATAAGAATATACATACACTTTTTTCATCCTCTACTGTATTTTTTAAGAATTCATTATAAGAATATCTATTAGGTAAGCCTGTTAGTGAATCATATTCTGCAACATATCTTAATTCATTTTCAAATTCTTTATGTCTATCTAATAAGGCATTATAAGAATATGCTAAATAATTAGCTTCATATAAAGAATGTGTTGAATCAAGCTTTTCGTTATCATCAATTCTTTTTGCGAATTTAATGATAGGGAATACTAATCTTCTTAATAATATTGCAAAGAAAATAATATTAAATACTAATATTAATAATATAGAGCCCCATAATAGTCCTCTTGACATTTTAATATTAGCTGTAAGATCCTTTTGTCTAACTAGAGAAGTTTCAGTTACCTCTAATGATGCCGCTCTTAAAGATTCAGAAACAACGCCTTCAGCATCTTGATATTCACGATTAGTTAATAATATCTCATATGCCTTTGATTTCTTTTCATCAGCTGTCAAAGCTTTTTCTGTATCTGTTAGTTCATATTTAGCTACTGAATCAAATAATGTTGGTTCATATGAAACATTTTTATCATCTAAATATGCTTTAACTAAATATAATGCATGAGCCTGATATTGAATCATATAATTGATTTTATCTACTGCTGTCTTTACATTATTAATTACATTAGTAGATACATTATATTTTTCAATAATTGGTATTGCATCAGCTGGCTTTCTAGTTTTATCAGTTAAATCCTGTAAATATGCATTTAATGGTCCCATATTAACATTAGGGCTAGCAGGATTTCCAACTGTAGGATTTAAAACAAATGACTGTGCTGTCTTCGATAATTTAGAAGATGTACCCTGTAGCTGTGATATTTCACTTGTTACAGCTGCCGTATCAGTCATTTCTTTTGTATCCTCAGACATATAAGTGACTATAAAAACTGTACTGATAATTGTTAAAATGTAAATTGCTGTAATAATAACTATAGTAGGAATAAATATATACGCTGAACGTATTCCCTTTACTTCCTTTTTATTGCTCATGGTAAATCACCACACTTTTATTAATTTTTTATTCTACACTCTTAAGTGAAATGTTAAAATCTATTTTCTTAATTTTTGGATATAGTAACAAGCTTGATATTACTGAAGATGATACTACTATCACATATGATAATACATATGAATACCATTTTATTGCAGATAAATCCGCAAATTGTAATGTATTAAAAATACCATTAATAACAAGTATTGCGACAGGAAGACCAATTAATGCTGCAACTAAAGTAATAAAGAATAATTCTCTACATGCATACATCGCAGATTCATTATCTCTATATCCTAATACCTTTAATACTGCAATTTCTCTAACTCTTTCATCAATATTCATACTTGCTAGAGCGTATATTACTAATACACTCATTACTAAACCAAATAATACAACAACTGTAGATAATGTACCCATATTAGCAGCTAAATTTTTATACATTGGTACATTAACCATATTATTTGCTGCATCATATAAACCAAATCCAATTAAAACCAATATTACAGAACCTATTACAGATAAGGTAGTTAAAATTAAATTCTTTTTATTTCTAAAAATATTTCTCATACTACTTTTAATTGAAAAAGATAATCTTTTCCAAATAAATGTCATATGTTCTAATAATATCTTCTTTCCTGGCTTTGGTGCTTTCGCAAGCATTTGACTCGCAGGTGTTTCCTTTAATGCATTTAGTAGTGCGATTACTGTAATACTTATTGCAACAATAATCATCAATATACCCATAATAATACCCATTGGTGAAATATAGGCATTAGGTATTCCATTCATATCATATACTGATGCATATGATTTATAGAAGACAACAGGTACTAATTTAAGTCCTAAGAAATATCCACCTATTGCACCAAGGATTGTAGATGAAACACTAAATGTTAAATATTTACCAATAATACTAAGTTTAGAACCACCTAGTGAATAATAACAAGCAATCATTTGTCTTTCGTCTGAAATTAATCTTGTTGTAATTAAATAAACTACTAATCCACAAACAATAACAAATAATATAGGGAAAATAACTGCAATTATATTTATCTTTTTATTATAATTATAAAATAATGCATATCCAGTATTTTCATTTAATGTTAATACTAGACAATCATTTGGAAATTCTTGCTTAATAGAATCAGCAAAAGCTTTACTTTCTCTATCATATTCATCGGTCATATAATTAGATTTATTTTTCATTGTTACATAAATATCTGTTTTAGGTAACTTATCAGTTATTATGCTTGGTACTGTATCTAAGCTTACATAAAATATAGAATCTAGATATTTTGGTTCTCCTTCAACCATTGCACGCTCAGGATGCATTGTTGAATAAAGTGGACTATCTACAATACCTACAACTGTGAATTCTTTATTTTTTTTGTTTAAATCAAATAAATAATCCTTAAATACAATCTTATCACCTATTTTATAATTAGATGAATTATCAGCATTTTTATTAATAATAATTTCATTATAATTTTTTGGCATTCTTCCATGAACAAGCTTAGGATCAGCTATTTCATTTACATATAAATCAATAAAATAAATTCTTTCATATTTATCTTCATTTAATAAATCTATACTGAAAAACGAATATGTTTTATCAACATTGTTAATTCCTTTTACTTTATTTATATCTTCACTTGAAAAGCCATTAGAATTTGTACATTTCATAATAACATCAGGTGATAAATAATTTGTATAATTCTTAACATAGCTATCCTTAAACGAAAATGGAAGCATGCCTAATGCAGAGGCAATAGCTATTGATATAGCAACAATCAATATATTAACTAAGAAACGGACAAACTTAGAACCTATTGTTTTGTATATTGTCTTGCCATATATCTTATTAACTACCATTCAATATCCTTAATATCCTTTGGATTTTCATTGTATTCATCCAAAGCTATTAAACCGTTTTTTACTCTAATTAAATGATCAGCCATCTCAGCTAAAGCTGAATTATGGGTTACAATAATAACTGTTTTATTAAATTCTTTTGCTTGTTTAGCTAACAAAGCCAAAATTTCTTTACCAGTTTCATAATCTAGCGCACCAGTAGGCTCATCGCACAAAATAATATCAGCATTTTTAGCTATCGCTCTAGCTATAGATACTCTTTGTTGTTCTCCTCCTGATAATTGAGAAGGGAAACTATCAATTTTATTTTTAAGTCCAACTGATGTTAATACCTCAATTGGATCTAAGGCATCTTTTTTTAATTCTGTAGCTAATTCTACATTTTCTTTAGCTGTTAAATTAGGCATTAAATTATAAAATTGAAATACAAATCCAATATTATTTCTTCTATAATTTATTAATTCCTTAGTAGAATATTTAGCTATATCATTTCCACCAACAATTAGTGAACCTTCAGTAACATAATCCATTCCACCAATCAAATTTAATAATGTAGATTTACCTGCACCTGATTGACCCAATATAACTACTAATTCACCTTTATTAATACTAAAATTAATACCCTTAATAGCTTTTACTTTTAATTCACCACTAACATATTCTTTTACTACGTTAAGTCCTTGCATCATTACTTCCATTTTTACGCACCTGCCTTAACTGTAGTTTTTTCATATTCACTATGTTTATTTTCATAATTAAACGGATTTTCATCATTTATCAATGTAGGATCTTTAGCTTCTACATCTAATACTAAATCAAATGAATCAGCTTCACCTAACATGGTTAAATTAAGGTTCTTAAGATGATTATAATTATTAGTTGGATTTTTAGTTATATCAATATAAGCAGTCGCAGAAATAATCTTAAAATCTTTGAAGATTGAAGATGAAGCTTGAATTTCAGAATTTAATTCATTTAATCCTGATTCTAAAATTGTAAATTTAATTCTTTGATCTGGTTTACCTTCTTCAATTGTTGATTTATTTATTTGAGTATCACCAAGTAATAAGAAAATAAGTGTAGTAACCATAGGTTGATATTTTTTTAATAATTCAAGTGTTTTAGTATCTAACAAATCTCCTGATTTATCTTTAAATATTTCAATATAATCTACCTTTTGTAAATCTATTCCTGATGTAATTAATTGTTTAATTGTTCTAATAATCTTAGGAAGCTTAGATATAATTCCAATTTCTTCATTTGAATAATAATAGCTTTTTAATTCACCTTTAGAGAATAAAGCAAGAGCTAAATAATTTTGTGAAAGATAAACATATATTGATAAATCACCAATTTCATTTATTTTAGCTTTTAATTCTTCTCCAGTTAATTCAGAGATTTGATTATTATAATCACCTAACGCATTAATGAATGGTTTAATTTCTTCTGAAGGAACAAATAGGTTTACTAATACTAATGTACTATAAAATAATAATACATTTTTCTTTGCTTGTTCTTCAGTAGAAAGTGAACTATCAGTTGTTTTTAATAAATCAAAATCTATTTGAAGTTTTAAGCTTTCATCAAATGATAATAATGAATCTTTACCATTATATTTAATACTTGTAGGAAGATTAAAATGAAGACCTATTGCTTCTGAATTTAATTTAATATTTACATCTCTTTTATATACATCTGGATTTTTTGTTGATGCTGTAACTCTTACATTACATTTATATGGATTATTTTTAAATAAAGCATATACAACTGTTTCTCCTCTACCTATACCAGTAACATTACCATCGTTATCAATTTGAGCAATAGTTTCATCTATACTGAAATATTTAATTAATCCTGTATTTTTAATATCAGTAGATTTAACTGTATCGCCTACTTCTAGTGATAAATAATCACTATTAAATGAAAAAGCTTTAATATCACTACATGATGATAAAACTACTCCAATAATTAAAAAAAGAAATAAACTAAGTATTAAATTAAACTTTCGCATATAAATCGCTCCCTTTTTACTACACACTTTATGAATTTATTTTTGGCTTTTTTTTGCTGTAACTAATGTGAAAACAGCACCAAAAATATATAAAACAATCATTATTATTGTTACTATATTGCTTGTTGTAACGAATGCACCATTTGATAAAACTATCATTAATATATTAAATATTAGGAATAAAAATAATAAACCTGAAAATATATAAGAGGCTATCTTAAATCTAATTTTTCTCATATATAACAATAGATTTAATATACCAGCAATAATTAATGTTACTGTTTCAAGTATTGTAAATACCGCAACAAGAATTCCAAATAAAACACCATCTGCTGAGCTTTGAGTTGCGGCTATTGTTGAATCAATAGTTCCTACAGCTTCTATTGCTTGAATAATTCCTAATAATATTATTGTAATACCAGAAATTAATAAAGCCCATCTTGATGCTATAGATAAAGCTTTATCGTTTTGCCATCTACTATATATTACATCTGTTTTTTCACTAGCCAAGATATTATCGTCAGCATCTAAAAAAGATACTAATTTAACTCTAGTTTTAAACATTATACTATTTACTCCAAGTTCTGATGGAGTAAGGAAGGATATTGTTACCATTTCCCAAATAAATACCCAACCAATAATATCAAATACTTCGCCAAATACTTGTCCTCTATTTCCTTCACCAAACCATGAATTTAATTTTCCATATGCCACAAAGAATAAAATAGATATACCAACCATTAGTAATATAGCTGCATATAACCATTTTTTCCTTCTTTCTCTAGCGAAATTAAAACTATTTAATTCTAAAGCATCATTGAATCCAGAAATTAATTTATTTGGCTCATAGTCTTCATAATCATCAATTTGTATATTTATATTAACACTATATAATTTAGGTATTCTTGTTATTCTATCATTAATCATTGTTAATTCAGAATAATCAAATAAATAATTATCTTTACTTATTACAGTACTATCAATTAAATCACTTGCTTTTTCATAATGAAGTGGCATTGTGACAATTTTATTATCATAATCTACATTGTAATATTTATTTAATAATTCTAATTCCTTTTTGTCCTCAAAAGAAATTTTAGCTTTCTTTTTCATAAAACACCACTTCTATAGCAATTAACTATAATATTTCTTTTTGAAATCCTCCCAAGGAATTGGTTTACTATAATAATATCCTTGGATTGAATCACAACCAATTTTAGTTAAATATTCAACATTTTCTTTAGTTTCTACACCTTCACAAATGGTTGACATTTTTAATGTCTTAATTAATTCAATAAGCTTATCTAACATTATTCTAACATTTGAATTATCTAAATCTAGACAGAAGCTTCTGTCAAATTTAATAACATCAAATTTTAGTTTTGCCATCGAAACTAAATTTGAATAGCCAGCACCAAAGTCATCCATTGATACCTTATATCCAATATTGTGTAATTTATTAATAAAATCAGAAATAATTAATGAATTTTCATAATACATACCTTCAGTAATTTCTACTTCAATTAAGCTTGAATTAATTTGATATTCTTTTCTTATTTCTTCAAGTGTTAGTAAATATTTATCAAAATCTGATATATATCTAGATACATTAACTGAGATAGGTACTGGAGTCAATCCATTATCTATTAATGACTTTTGATATCTACATACATTTTTAAATACTAAGAAATCAAGCTTTTCGATTACACCTTGTTCCTCAAATAATGAAATGAATTGATCTGGGAATAATATTTTTTCATGCATATATTTCCATCTTGTCAATGCTTCAGCACCTACAAGTTTACCTGAAGATGTTGATATCTTAGGTTGTAAATATAATAAGAATTCGTTATTTTCAAGTGCTTCATCAAGACGAAGTACCATTTCAGTTCTAAATAATGATTGATTCTTTATTTCTTCAGAATAATATAAAATCTCATCTGTTTTATTAATTGTTCTTGTTAGGGTTGTATTAGCTATAGCATCTATCAATGCATCAGTATTTGCATTAGCTAAATATACACCAACTTGAAGTATTAATTCGTGAATTCCATGTTCCTTAGTGAATCTATTTATTCCTTCGCGAATTGATTTAACAAAGTTTTCTATAATTTCTTTATTTTGATGATTAAAGAAAATATCAAATGCACCATCTGTATGCTTACCATAAATACAATCATATTTTTCAATTGCTTTTATAATTATATGTGAAAGCTCGAGCATTCTCTTTTTACCAATTATATTTCTATAACTAATAATATTTCTAATATCAAATTCTAAAATTGAATAATCAGTTACAGTATTTGAAATCATAAATTCACCTGTATCACTGAACATTTTAATGAAATTATGACATCCATATTTAGGATCTAAATATAATGTTTTATAATTTGTTTCTCTTAAATAATTTTTTTGGAAATATGAAGCAAATAATTGCGATAATAATAAGAATATTTGGAAATCTTCAGGTTGCCAATGTCTTGGACCTGTTGTCATATCAAATCTAATTAAACCAAATGATTTACCATTTACTATCAATTCAAAAGACATTGATGCTAAAGTATGGTCTATTTCAAATAGTTTTTTTAATGGATGAATATCATCTAATATTCTTGAATCATCAATTCTAATATATCCTTTTGAACCTAATGCTTTACCCCAATCTGGGATTATTTCATTATTACAATAAGCCTCATACTTAACACTAATTTTTGGATTGTAACAAGCATGATGTTTCATTATTCTATGATTCTTAATATTCAATCTCGCAATTGATACTCTATCAATATAGAAATAATTACAGATTAAACTAATAGCTCTATCAACTGATTCATCTACTCCTTTTTCGTCTGCAAGTAATTGATTTACATTTGTTATAAGTGAATAAATATCATTTTTAGCTGATAAATTATCTATTTTATTAATCTTGTCATCTATTTCATCATCTAAAGTTACCTTACCACATTTTTCTTCTATATACATGATAAAGCAGTCTCTACCTTTATTTTTTCCTCTAATAAGTGCCTTATGACATTTCTTTAATAATAATTCATAAGGACCATCTGATGGAAATTGGGCAGAGCCAATGGTTAAGGTAATAGATAGACCTCTACTTATACATGAAGATAAATGCTGCATCTGTTGCTTAATATCAAAAATAAAGTTATGGACCGTATCATAATCATCATCTATATCGTAAATAACTAAGAATCTATCTCCACCAATTCTTGAGATAGCACCTTTATCACCTAAGACACTTTTAGCAACTGATACCATCTCAATTAAAATCATATCTCCAATTAATTGACCATATTCATCATTAATATGTTTAAAGCCATCAATATCTATATACATAACGACAAAAGGTGTTTTAGTAAGCATATTGTTTTTAGCTCTATTATCAATATAAGATTTAGGATTTGCCTTAGTCATTTGATCTAAATATGAAGTTTCAGTATTTCGTCTTTCTTTCACAGATAATAAAAACTCATCATCATTTTGTTTGATGATGTGATAATTAAAGTTAGCTGGTTCACCACTTAATTTTTTATATTCTGCATCTATTTCCAAAACTTCAGTTGTTTTATCAATTGTTTCTAAAACGACAAGAGATTTATCAATAAAGTCCGGAATTAATTCAAAATATTTACTAACATATTCAAAAAAGCCCTTATAGTCAAACATCATATTATTTTTCCCATCGAAAACATCGACGGTTTTCTGTTTGATATTAAGAGTTGCTAGTAATATTTTATTAAATTGCATGTATCGGCTAACAAGTTTTTCATTTTGCATACAATCCACCCACTATCATATATTTAAAAATCGACAATCCTTTCTATTATAATATGTCTTTTTAGGCTTTTTTTCAATAACTTATGTTTATTTATACAAATAAAGGACCGGTTTTACACAAAAATAGAAACAAAATACAAATTAATAAAATATGAGAAAAGAAATATATTCAAAAAAAGAAAAATAGGAAAACTAGTTCCTATTTATTCTTCGTTAATAACAGATGTTTTCATTGTTATTTCTTCTAATACGTTTAATAATACTTTAACTGTATCTAAACATGTAAATACATTTACATTGTTATCGATAGCTGCACGCCTAATAATCTTACCATCTTCTGATACTGAGCCTGCGCCTTCACTAGATGTATTGATTACATATGTTACATAACCAGCTTTGATTGATTCAAGAATTTCTTCTGATCCTTCAGATAATTTCTTTTTAATTCTTGTTTTAATACCATGGGATTTTAAGAATTTAGCAGTACCTGATGTAGCTTCAATATTAAATCCTAAATCATAGAATCTCTTAATCAATGGCAATGCTGCATCCTTATCCGCATTAGCTATTGCAGCTAAAATTGTACCGTAGTTAGCAACTCTTGTTCCTGATGCCTTAAGTGATTTATATAATGCTCTATTTAATGAATAATCATAACCGATTGCTTCACCTGTTGATTTCATTTCTGGTGATAATACTACATCTAGACCAGT
>JAFSWG010000006.1 GCA_017444645.1 Acholeplasmatales bacterium
GGTAACAATATTTATGAATTAGCTAAATATGCAACTAAAGAAGGATATGAGAATTTAGGGGCAGGATCTAGTGTGTTAAAATATGCCTTAAATGATGCAAAAGAATTTGCTAATAAGATAATTATTGCGACAAATAAAAAATGTTTAAGCGCAATTCATTTATATAAAAAATATGGATTTGTTGAATTAAAACAAATTAAATCATTTGGTTTTTCATCTAGTAGAGTAGATATTTGTTTTGAACTTGATTTATAATGATTATTATGAATAAAGATAGATTATTAAAAGAATTTTTAAAATTAATATCTTTTGATAGTCCTTCTTATTATGAAGATGATATAGCTGTATTAGGATCAGATGATGCAACAGGTATTGCTTAAATAATTGAAATGCTAAGAGTTATAAAAGAAAATAATTAGAGCAAGAAAAGATATAATAATAGATAAGAATTTGCAATAGTTAGAATTTTTTAAATGTTTTTAGTGATTAATGGGTTCCTCTAATGATGTCTATGGTTCACCATTAGAAGATTCAGACGAACTTTATTGTTCGTCTTTATTTTTATAAAAATATGAAAATTTATAGTAAATGCTTCAAAAATAGTTAATATTAATAATCACGTATTGAGAGTAGTAACTAATAAATATTTTATGGTTAAAGGAATGTTATATTTAGTTTAAAGATAATAGACAAATTTTATCATTTGTCTATTTTTTCTTATTATATGGATGCTAAATTGACTAAGTATTTTTTTATTGTTATAATAAATTGTAAGAATTACTGTTTTAAAATTTTAAATTTGATTAATTTCTAGGGGTATTATATGAAGTTTAATGAAATGGTTAAGAAATTATTATATCTTCATAACGAATTAATATTTGTTTTCGATGTTAAATCAAAACAAATTTTTGACGTGTACAAAGGTGATATAAAATATAAAGATAATGTCTCTATAGATGAATTTATTGATATATTTAGAATTCATTTTAACTTACAGGATAATTTTAGAGTTAAACTCTATAAATTCTTAATCAATCTAAATCCACCTTCAGATCCTTTTGAATTAGCATTAACATATACTCAATCCGATGGTTCACCAATTAGTATTAAATATATGGCTATGCCAATAGAGAACAATCAAGTTTTATTTTCTTTATCTACTAATAGAGAAGAAATGGTATCTTCAATCGATGATTTAACAAAATGTCTTACAAAAGACATATTTTATGAAAAAATAAATGAATCAATTGCTGCAAAAAAAGAATTTGTATTAATGAAAATTGATATCGATGATTTCAGTAAATTCAATGAAACTTATGGCCATATGTTTGGTGATATGATTTTAATAGAAATTGCTGGGTTAATAAAAAAATATATTCTTAATAATGGCTATGTAGCTAGAACAGGTGGAGATGAATTTTTGGTTTTAATTTATTCTTCTAATGATTATGATACTATTCATGAATTATGTGCTAAATTAAGAAATCAAATTTCTTCCTTAGATGGATCCAATTGTGTAAAGAATGCAAAATTTACCGCAACAGTTGGTTGTGCATTATATCCTAAGGATGGAGATAATGCTGATCTATTATTAAAAAAGGTTGATTCTGCACTTATCAGAGGAAAAGGTAAAGGTAAAAACTGCTTTATCATATATAATCCAGATAAATGCGGACCAGTAACCTTAGAAGATAATATTAAAGTAGAAGAAATAAAAATGGACGAGTATAATTCATCAATTTCTAACTACAATATTATTTATGGAATTATAGAAGTGTTAAATAGAAGAAGCTATATTAAAATTAATTTCTTAGATAGCTTATCATTAATTGGAAATTATTTTATGCTAGATAGAATATCTTTGATTGTTTTAAATCCAGAAAACGGTAATATTGATGATCAAATAATATGGAATAATCCATTTTATCCAGAGGTTCCACTTATTACTAGTGCTTTAAATATTCCAAATTGGCGTAAGGAATATGATAATTTAAATATGATAAAAATAAATCAAGTAGAATCTAATAAAGATTTAGCCATTTACGAGCAATTAAAAAAAGAAAAAACTTCATCTATGATAGCATTTGAATTAATACACGAAGATAAAGTATATGGTCAAGTTAGATTTGATATGATTCATGAAAATAGATTTTGGCAGCCAAAGAATGTAAGTGCATTATCTTTAATTTCAAAAATGTACGCAATAAAATTAGCTGCAGAATACACTAATGTTAAGCATTATAATGAATTATATATAGATAAGCTTACTGGACTAAAAAATTATTCTAGATGGATTATTGACGTTCATGACTATGTTTTAACTAATAAGCAACCATATTCAGTTATTATGTTTGAAATTTGTAATTTCCAATCACTTATAAGCACTGTAGGCTCTAAGGAATGTGATAAGATTATATTAAAAATTTCTGAATGGTTAAAATCTTTATCAGACGATTTAACATGTAGAGTTAGAGGCGAAATATTTGCAATATTTACAAATAATACTGATGAAGAATTGATTAATGAAAGAGCTAAAGAATTCTATAAAAAAGTTACTGCTACAAATTATACTAGCAATATATCATCAATTAGAATTAAGAGTGGAATGTATATTTCTCATAATGTAGATAGTGTTGATGTTTCATTAGAAAGAACATTTTTAGCTTTAAATTCAAGTTCTAATAATGAATTGTTATTATACACTGATAAATTATATGATGATATTAAAGAACAAACAGCATTAGAATTCCATATAGAAGAAGCTTTGGAAAATAATGAATTTATGTTATTTATACAGCCAAAGATTTCTACAAAGACTGGTAAAATTGGTGGTGCTGAAGCTCTAACACGTTGGAATTATAATTTTGAGAAAATATTACAACCATATAAATTCATCCCATTATTTGAAAGAACAGGATATATAACAAAATTAGATTATAATGTCTTTGAAAATGTATGTAGATTCCTAAGAGAGGTATTAGATAGTGGTAAAAATCCAGTACCTATTTCAGTAAATGTATCAAGATATACAATGGATTATGATAATTATATTGATACAATTAATTCTATTAGAAAAAAATATAATATTCCAATTGAATTAATAGAACTTGAAATTACTGAAGGTATGTATACTGAAAATATGGATGATATTAAAGAATTTGTAGATAAACTAAGAAAAGAAGGATATACAATATCTATTGATGATTTTGGTTCAGGCTATTCAAATTTAAATAATATTGCCAATTTAGATTTTGAAATAATCAAATTGGACAAATCATTATGTAATATGGCAACTAAGCGTAAAGAAATAATATTATCTGCGATTATATCTATTGCTAAAAAAACTGGACATATAATAGTATGTGAAGGCGTAGAAGATAAAGAGATGTATGAAAAATTGTCAAAATTAGGTGCTGATTTAATCCAAGGATATTATTTTGATAAGCCACTTGAAAAAGAAGAATTTAGAAAAAAATATATTAATTAAGACAAAAGCCTATTAGGTTGTTTGAGTCCTATAGGCTTTTTATCTTGTATTTTAAAATAAATATGATTTAATAAAGATGATGTGTATTTTGGGAGATTGATAATATGGAAAATAATGATTCATTAAAAAAGAAAATAATATATGAAAGCATTTCATTATTTTTAACAGCATTAGTTATTCTTTTATTTTTTTTAGATCATAATCCATGGGATGTTTATAAAATTATATTTTGTATCGTAATTTCAATATTAATGGTTTTTATTATTCCTTCGTACAGATTTTTATATCTATATTTGCATGATGCATCATTTATAACAGGTTTTAGATTAGGTATGTTTTTAGGATTTTATGGTTTAATAATGGTACCATTAGTAGGTTCACCATATTTTGGAATAAGATATTTATTTAATTTATAAATATTTGTTAAATTATTATAATAATGATAGTGATTTTATCTTATTTCTATTGACAAAAAATATATCTTATTATAAAATCACTATTGTCAATTTCATATGGAGGTTTAGCTCAGTTGGGAGAGCATTTGCCTTACAAGCAAAGGGTCAGCGGTTCGAGCCCGTTAACCTCCACCATTTAGTGCCGACTTAGCTCAATTGGTAGAGCAACTGACTTGTAATCAGTAGGTTGTGGGTTCGATTCCTATAGTCGGCACCATTTTTGTAAATAAAGCCTTCGGGCTTTTTTTAATTTTTATATTAAAACTTAATATAAAATATGCTAAAATAGACACAAGGGGCGTGATTAATATGCGTAAGACAAAAATTATTTGTACATTAGGTCCAGCTTGTGATAATGATGAATTATTAAAAGAAATGATTAAAAATGGTCTTGATTGTGCAAGATTAAATTTTTCTCATGGTACTCATGAAGAACAAAAAGTAAGAATGGATAGAGTTAAAAGAATTAGAGAGGAATTGGGAGTTCCTCTACCAATATTATTAGATACTAAAGGACCAGAGATTCGTGTTAGAACATTTAAAGATGGAAAAGTAGAATTAAAGAAGGGACAAGAATTCACATTTTCATCAGACTCTGATTTAGTGGGAGATGAAACTAAGGTTGGTTTATCATATCCAGATTTAGCTAAATATGTAAATAAGCCAGGAATTAAAATCCTAGCTGATGATGGAAATATATCATTTGAAACTACTAAAATAGTTGGAAAAGATGTAGTTACTAAAGTATTAAATGATGGAGTATTAAAAAATAGAAAATCAATTAATATTCCAAATGTAATTATTGATATGCCATATATTTCTGAAGTTGATAGAGAAGACATTATTTTTGGTATTCAAGAATGTGTAGATTATATTGCTGCATCTTTCGTTAGAAGAAAAGAAGATGTTTATGAAGTAAGAAAAATATTAGATAAATATGATACATCTGGAAAGATTAGAATTATTTCTAAAATCGAAAATACTGAAGGTATTCAAAAAATGGATGAAATCATTGAGGCATCTGATGGTATTATGGTTGCTAGAGGAGATATGGGAGTTGAAGTTCCTTTCAAATGCTTACCTCCAATTCAAAAAGAATTAATTAGAAAATGTTTTGAGTCAGGAAAGATTGTTGTAACAGCAACTCAAATGCTAGATTCAATGCAAGTTAATCCAAGACCTACAAGAGCTGAAGTATCAGATGTTGCGAATGCAATTTTTGATGGCACCACAGCAATTATGTTATCTGGTGAATCTGCCGCAGGTAAATATCCATTAGAGTCAGTATCAGCCATGAGAGATATTGCTGACTTCACAGAACAAAATATTGATTTCAAGAAGAAGTTCTTTGATACAGATCTTGATTTAGGTTCTGATTTGTTATCTGCCATTTGTAATGCTGCAGTTTTAACAGCATATCAAGTAGATGCAAAAGCTATTATTTGTGTTACAAATCATGGGCAAACTGCGTTTGAGATTTCTGCATATCATCCACATTGCCCAATTATCGCAATTACAGTTAATGAAAAAGCATGTCGTCAATTAAATTTAGCATGGAATGTATATCCAGTTTATGCTGAAAAGAAAAATACAATTGATGAATTATTCCAATACGCAATTGATAAAGCATTAAGTACTGGTATTGTTAAAAAAGGTGATAAGGTAATTATCACAGGTGCTTCAGGAGTTGGCGAAGCAATTACAGATACAATAAAGATTCATATTCTATAATTTAGGAGATTATTATGAAATTACTTGATATAATTATTCCATTTTATAATCAAAAAGAAGAATATATAATTAGAGCAATTTCATCTATAATTAAAGGAATTAATGAAGATGATTATAACATCATATTGATAAATGATGGTGGAATAGGTTTATCACAAGAATTCTTAAATAAATATGATAAGAAAATAATGTATTATTCTTATGATAAAAATGTCGGTGCTGGTATGGCAAGACAGTATGGTATTTCAGTATCTTCATCAGAATACATTACATTTTTAGATTCAGACGATGAATTTATAAGTGAAAATTTAAATGAAGTAATTGATTGTTTAAAAAACAAAAAGCCTAATGTTTTATTTACTGACATATTACAGGAATTTAAAAATAATGGAGTAATTACAACAAAGGTTAAAACAAAGGATGATTTCTTTAGTTTACATGGAGTATTTATTAATAGAGATTATCTTATAACAAATAATTATTCTTTCCATAAAGAACTTAGGTTATACGAAGATTTCTATTTCTGTAATGTTTTATTTTTATCAAGTAGATGTAATCATTTGCATATTAATACTTATTTATGGAAATATAATGATAATAGCTTAACATTAAAAGATGGAGATGACATATATTTCACTTCTAATATTTCTGATCATTATATTTCTGTAAAAGATGGTTATAAGGAACTTAAAAAAAGAAAATCAGTTGCCGCAGTTGATTATTTAGTTTATGGTATTTATTCTATGTATTTTGTTTTAGAATCAAATTTCTTTGCTAAAGCTATACATAATGATTTAAGAAACAAATATGAGAAGAAGCTTTACGAATTAATAGATAGAAATAGTGAAGCTATTTCAAAACTTCCAAAGGATAGAAATAATTATAATTATCAAGCTGTTAAAAACGGATATTTAATTAGTCATCCGGAATTAAACGTTTTAATTTCTTATGATGAATTTTTATTAAAGATGAAAAAGAAATATAGATAAACAAATAAAATAGTATTTTTGGCACAAGAAATACTATTTTATTTGTTTTTTTTATTCATATATTGTATAATACGTGTGTTGTGAAATGGAGATGGACATATGAGTACATTAGTAGTAGTTGGAAGTCAATGGGGCGACGAAGGAAAAGGAAAAATTACAGATTATTTAGCACAAGAGGCTGATGTAGTAGTTAGAAGCCAAGGTGGAAATAATGCTGGACATACAATTACATTTGGTGGAGAAAAATTTGCATTAAGAAGTATTCCATCAGGAATCTTTAGTCCACATATAAAAAATGTAATGGCTAATGGTATGGTTATTAACCCTAAACAAATGTTAGAAGAATTAAGAGGTTTAGAAGCTAGAGGAATAAAGAATTATCAATTATTTATTTCTAATCGTGCTCACATTGTTTTACCTTATCATGAGATGCTAGATGGCGCTTATGAACAATTTAAGGGAGATAAAAAGATTGGTACTACAAAACGTGGTATTGGTCCTTGTTATACTGATAAGGCTTCAAGAATTGGTATTCGTATGGCCGATTTAATTGAACCAGAATTGTTTAAAGAAGCATTAACAGCTGCTTTAAATATTAAAAATATGGAATTAAAAATGTTAGGTCTTGATACATTAGACTTTGATACTATTTATAATGAATATGTAGAATATGGTCGTCAAATTAAGCCTTTCGTTTGTGATACATCTGAATTATTAGAAAATGAAATAGAAAAAGGATCTAAAGTATTATTTGAAGGTGCTCAAGGAGTTATGCTTTGTATTGATCATGGTACATATCCTTATGTAACATCATCATCACCTACAGCAGCATCAGTACCTCTAAACGCTGGTATTGCTCCAAGATATATCAATAATGTTTTAGGTATCTGTAAAGCATATACAACTAGAGTTGGTGAAGGTCCTTTCCCAACAGAAATCGAAGGTGATTTAGCTCATTATATTCGTGAACGTGGTCATGAATATGGTACAGTAACTAAGCGTCCAAGAAGAGTTGGCTGGTTAGATGCTGTTGCCTTAAATTATGCTAGAAGAGTATCTGGAATTAATTATTTATCATTAATGCTATTTGATGTATTATCAGGTCTTGATGAAGTTAAGATTTGTTATGCATATGAACTAGATGGTAAACAAATAAATACAGTTCCTGCAACTTTAGCAGAGCTTGAAAGATGTAAGCCAGTATATGTAACTCTTCCAGGTTGGAAGGAGGATATCACTAATGTAACTTCATTTGATGAATTACCTCTTGCTGCAAAGAATTATATTAAGAAAGTAGAAGAATTAACTCATTCTGAAGTTGCTATCTTTAGTGTAGGACCTGATAGATTACAAACTATTCGTTTAAAAGAAATTTTCTAAAATGGAAAAGTTATTAATATCTGCTTGTTTAATTGGAACTAATTGTAAATATAATGGAAAGAATAATTATTTAGAATTAGTAGAAGAATTAAAAAAGAAATATGAATTAATTCCTGTTTGTCCTGAAATATTAGGTGGTTTAGATATTCCT
Source organism: Acholeplasmatales bacterium (assembly GCA_017444645.1). Classification (GTDB taxonomy): domain Bacteria; phylum Bacillota_I; class Bacilli_A; order Acholeplasmatales; family Anaeroplasmataceae; genus Anaeroplasma. The sequence goes on from JAFSWG010000006.1 coordinate 8,194, forward strand.
AGAAATCCATCTGAAATTAAAAATAATAAGGTAATATCAAATAAAGGAATTGATGTTACTAAAGAATTTAATTTAGGTGCTAAATCAGCTTTAGAAATAGCTATGAATAATAATGTTAAAATAGCATTATTAAAGGATGGTTCTCCATCATGTGGCAGTAATTATGTTTATGATGGAACATTTTCTAAAACAAAAATTAAAGGCAATGGAATAACAACTATATTACTTAAGGAAAATGGAATTAAAGTATTTAGTGAAAATGAAATAAGCAAATTGTTATAAAGACCATATAAATAATTGGTCTTTTTGACTTTATTAAGTAGGGAGGCAGTACCATTATGAAAATGAAAAAGATGGTAGAAGAAAGAGATACAATATTTTTAGTTATCAACTTGATAGTAGCAATAGTTACTATGTCATTAGTATTTGTCTTAATAGGAAAAATTGTTGATAAAGATGCATTAGGAACAACTTTATTTTTAGGATTTGCATTATTGTTTGAAGCTGTTTATTCTCTAATTTTATTTTTTAGAACAAAATCAAAAAAGGAAAAATTAAGATTGCTAGTAGTTGCAGCGTTGCTTGTTGTAGCATCAGTTATATCATTTATTGCTAGTGGTAATTTATTATCAATTTATATAGCAACCCTAGTTGTTATTTTAGATTTAATTATTAGTAGAATTTTCCTTATCCAAAAAAAGAAAGGTAAAATATTAAATAATATTACAAATATATTATTGCTTATTGTATTAGTTCTATTTGCTGCATCAATAGCAGTTTCTTTTAAAGAACCATTAATATTAAATATGGCACTTGTCCCAGCATTCATATTATTATTTTTAGCATTTAAGAAGCTAATATTACCTTCAATTAATTTTGAAAAGGTTAAAGTACTAATTAAGATATTAAATGCTACCCATACAATTGATGTAATAATATGTTTAATTGCATTAATGATTTCATTTTCATTTATATTCCCAATGGTTGAAGAGACTATTCCTACATTCTGGGATGCTTTATGGTATTGTTTTGCTGTAATAACAACAATTGGTTTTGGCGATTTTGCAGCTGTATCAATAATAGGAAGAGTATTAACAGTTATATTAGGAATATATGGAATTGTAATAGTAGCTATTATAACAAGTGTTATTGTTAATTTCTATAACGAAATATCTACAGATAATAAAAAACTTAAGAAGTTAGAAGATGAAAATAAGAAAGATTAATTAGAACCAAATCAAGTGAGAAACTTGGTTTGGTTTTTCTTTTTCTAAAAAAATAAAAAAATTAGCACTCAGGTATTGACAGTGCCAAAATATGTGATATACTATAAGTGTAATTGGCAGATAGATACATAGAGTGCCAATAGAAAGAAGGAAACAAAAATGAGAAATGATTTATACAGTTTAGTAAATGAATTTAATAATATGTTTTATGATGGAGGCTACAAAGGATTTCCAATTGATGTCATCGAAACAGAAAATGGATATAAAGTAGTAGCTGAAATCCCTGGTGTTAAGAAAGAGGATATCAAGCTTGAATTTGAAGATGGTGTTCTAGCTGTTAGCGCAACAGCACCTAAGGCTGATCATAATACTAAGTATTTGATTCATGAAAGAACAAACCAAAAACTAAGAAGAACAATTAATTTTGGTGATATTAATGAAGATACAATCAAAGCTTCTTACGAAAATGGTTTATTAACAGTTGATGTAACTGTTAAAAAAGAAGAAAAAACTAAAAAGACAATTGAGATTCAATAATTATATTAATTAGAAAGAGGGTATGTTTATGTATAATCTAGAATCTAAGAAAAATAATAATTATTTAAGCTTATTTGATGAATTTGATGATTTCTTTACTGATAAATTAGGTAAAGATATGAAAACAAATATTTTGGAAAATGGTGATAACTATACAGTTACATCAGAAATTCCAGGGGTATCTAAGGAAAATATTAAAATAGATGTAGCTGATAATACTTTAACAATTAGTGTTAATAAGAAAAACACTAACAAGGATGAAAAGAAGAATTATCTAGTTAAAGAAATTAGTGAAACATCATTATCTAGATCATTCTATTTGGATGATATGGATGAAAATAATATTACTGCTAAAATGGATAATGGTATTCTAACAATTACTGTTGGTAAGATTAAAGAAGTAAAACCACAAACAAAAAGAATTACTATTGAATAGGCTAATGTAGAAGAAGCTTATATATTACAAAGAAATTAAGTTAAAATTTTGAATACACACAACTTCTCCTTTCGGGTGACATAAAATGTCACCCATTTTCTTTTTGTATTAATTTATAAATTTTTTGAAAAAATATTATTGACAGTTAAAATAAATTAGTGTATTATATAGCTAACCTACTAATTTGGTAGGAATAGTATGAAAAGGAGACAAAGCAATATGCAAAATATTAAAAAAATTAAGCTAGCAAATTTAAATATGATGTGTATGTGTTGTTGTATGCAAATGGATACAGCAATATTTTGTCGTGCCGAAATCAGCTATAAGAGAAGATTGAAGTATAAATTGTAGAAGCTTTTTATATAATATCTAAACTTTAAGCGAGATTTCAGTCTCGCTTTTATTTTTTGTAAAAAAGGGAAAATTTGGGAGAAAATTATTATGAAATTAAGGAAATTATTTTTATTGGGAGTAGGTGCTATTGCACTAGTAGGTGTCGCATCATGCGGTTCAAAGGGAGAAAATGGAGTAACAGTTATTTTAGCTGAAACAAGAGGAGCTCCTGCACCATTCATTTATCAAGATGAAAAAGGTGAATTACAGGGATATGATATTGCAGTATTAAATGAAGTATTTAAGAGATTACCAAAATATAAATTAGATTTAAAAGTATCTGCATCAGCATTAACAGATGCACAATCAGGAACTATTGATTTTACTGTTAATAACTGGTCATATAATTCTGATAGAGCAGAAAGCTATTATTTCTCATATCCATATACAAGAGCTAAATATGGTATTTATTCTAAGACAGGAACAACTTATAAAACTTTTGAAGAAGTAGCTGAAGCTGGAAAGAAAGTATTTGGTAGTGCTGGTAATAATGTTACTAACGCAATTGAAAATTACAATAAAGCAAATCCAACAAAACAAATCACAATTGAATATACTGAACTAGATACTTCAGCAAAGATTCCATATTATGCAAGTGGAGAATATGTTGAAATTGGTGATTTACCAGTTCTATATAGTTATGCTAAAGCATATCCTGATGGATATAGCCAGTTAACATTAACAAATATTGATGATACATATGTTTCAGCGAATATAACATCAAGTGCTACCTCACATTTATTATTTGGTAAGGTTAATAAGAATTCTGATTCATTAAGAAAAGAAATATCAGAAGTTATTAAACAATTACATGATGATGGAACATTAAAGAAATTATCAGAAGAATTAGTGGGATTTGATGTATCACCACTAGATTCTGATTACGTATATTTAAATTAATTAAGGAGGATTAAAAAATGGGAGAGATTAATTTAGCATGCGGATTAAATGCGCATAAACAAAAGGTTGCAAAGGAAAGTAATAACATTATATATACAGATAATTTAGCAGAATATTTTGCTAAAGAAAATGGTTCAAAGCCAAGACCTCAAATTCATAAAGGAGAGATTGATGAAAGAGGATTTTGGGTTAGACAACATAATTATTTGATTACTCCATTCGGAGATAAAGAAAATGAATTAAAGGCTGACAAAGACAGATACATTATCTATTGGTCACCCGGTTGTAATTGGAGTAATAGACCAGTTATTGCTAGGGATTTATTAGGCTTACATGATGTAATTTTAGATTATAAAGTATCACACACTGGTGAAACTAATAAATATGGTTGGGGATTTCCTGAAGAACCATTATTTAGAGATAAATATACTGGTGTATATTTCTTATCAGATTTATATTTAAATGTTGATCCTAATTTTACAGGTAGAGCTACAACTCCAACATTAGCTGATTATAAAGAAAAGAAGGCTGTTAATAATGATTATCATAGATTAACAAATTATCTAGAGGTTCAATTTAGAAAGTTCCAACCAAAGGATGCACCAGATTTATATCCTAAAAAATATAGAAAAGAAATTGATGAATTTAATGATTGGTTATTTCCAAATATAAATGATGGTCATTATCGTCAAGCATTTGCACAATCTCCAGAAGGATATAAGGATGGACAAAAAGCTTTCCATGAAGCATTAGAAAAATTGGATAAGAGATTAGAGACAAATAGATTCTTATTTGGAGATTATATAACTGATTCTGATATTAGAGCATACGTATCATTAATCAAATGGGAAACAGATTTCTATGTAAATGTCGGTCCTCAAAAGAAAAGAGTATCAGAATATAAGAATGTATGGGAATATGTAAAAGAATTATATTAGTGTACCTGAATTTAAAAGATATACAAATATTCCAAAGGATAATGGAGAAGTAGAGAAAAAATCATTTGGTACATATTTACCTAGAATTGCATCTAAAATTGATTGGGATATTGAATTGAAAACAGATCATGCAAGAGCAAAATTATCTAGTGATCCAAATAATTTATTCTTAAGACACCCTGAAGGTGAAACAGTAGATGATTATCAGTCTGAAATATCTACTACAAAATGGAATGATCCACGTCAAGAGGTAAGACAAGATAAAAATTTTATTTTATCAGTTGATGCATCAATTAATCCTCTTAAAGGATTATTAAAAAATTAGAATCATATAGGAGAAATTATTAATAAGGAAAGAATTATGAGAAGAGGAATTATATCAAAATTTTTAGCATTAGTATTAATTGGAGGTACTGCAATAGGATTGGCATCTTGTAGTGGAAAAAGCAATGAGAAAATTAAAATAGTTGCTGAAACAAAAGGATCACCTAAGCCATATATTTATCAAACAGAAAGTGGTGAATTAAAAGGATATGATGTTGCTGTTGTTAAAGAGGTATTCAGTAGACTACCTCAATATGAATTAGAAATTAAATTAAACAGTAGTGCATTAACTGATGCGCAAACAGGAACTGTTGATTTTACATTTAATAACTGGACTTATAATGCAGAAAGAGCAGAAAGCTTTTATTTCTCATATCCATATACTAGAGCAAAATATGTAATTAATTCAGTTAAAGGTACAACTTATAGTACATTCGATGATATAGCAGCTGCAGGTAAAAAGGTATATGGTACTGCAGGTAATAATATTACAAATGCGATTGAAAATTATAATAAAGAACATCCAGATAAAGCTATTACGATAGATTATACTAGTGCAGATACAACTGTTAAATTACAAGATTATATAAGTGGAAATTATGTTGAAATTGCAAGTATTGCAACATTAACTGCTAGTAAAGAAGCTTATCCTGAACAATATAGTCAGTTAGAATATCATGTTATTCCTGATGAATATGTGTTAGCTAATATTTCAAAGAGTACTACATCACATTTATTATTTGGCAAAACAGAAAAATCAGATAAGTTAAGAAAAGAAGTATCTGAAGTAATCAAAGCATTATATAACGATGGAACGCTAAAAAGATTAGCTGATGAATGGGTTGGAATTGATATAGTACCTCTTGCATCAGATTATGAAAATTATTTAAATTAATATTTTAAATAGGAGGCTTTAAGACTATGATATTATCATCAATTTTCGATTGGGATAGAGTATGGGGTCAAATGCCTGAATTATTATCAAAATTACCTATTACTTTAGAATTGGCATTAGTAGCAATGCTAATATCATTAGTACTTGGTTTGTTATTAGCAATTGTAAGAATAAAAAAGATTATAGTGTTAGAGCAACTAGCTAAGATATTTTTATCAGTAATAAGAGGAACACCTATGATTATTCAACTTTATGTTGCATATTATGGTGTACCTATTATTTTACAAGCCTTTGGGGCAGATAATTCAGTAATAAGAGAAATACCTAAAATATTATATGCGTTTTTAGCGTTAGGTGTTTATCAATCGGCATTTACATCAGAAACTATAAGAGCGGCTTTTATTTCTGTTAATAAAGGTGAAATAGAAGCCGCACATGCAATGGGTATGTCATACCCACAAATATTATTTAAAATTATAATACCTGAGGCTGCAGAAGTTGCAGTACCAGGATTAGTTAATTCATTAATTGGCTTGATAAAAGGAACATCATTAGCCTTTGCCTGCGGTGTAATAGAAATTACAGCACAAGCTCAAATTATATCAGGTAGATCTTATAGATACTTAGAAGGATATGTTGCTCTTGCTATAATTTATTGGGTAATTACATTTATAATTGAACAATTATTAAAGATATTGGAAAAGAAAATTTCAATACCTGATCAAGTAGATGGTAATAAGCCTAATAAATTTAAACAATTCTTTATTAAAGTATTAAGAAAAAAACAAATTGAAGCAGAAATTTTAAATGAATCTAAAACGGATGATGATTTAGAATTAAACGAAAATATTAATACTAAAGAAGGGGTGCTTGAGTAATGCTAGAAATCAAAGGGTTAAAAAAGAAATTTGAGAATAATCAAGTACTAGATGGAATAGATTTGACAATAAATAAAGGAGATGTAATTGGTATTATCGGTCCCTCAGGGACTGGTAAGTCAACATTACTTCGTTGCATTAATACATTAGAAAGAGCTGAAGAAGGTAAAATAGTTTATAAAAATGATGATTCAAATGAGGAAATAGTTGTTAATTTTCCTTTAAAAGGAATTAATAAAAAGAATGCATTAAAAATAAGAAAGAAAACTGGAATGGTATTTCAAAATTTTAATTTATTTGAACATAAGAACACATTGAAGAATGTAATGTCAGGTTTAACAATAGTTCAAAAGAAAAATAAAAAGGAAGCAGAAGAAATAGCATTAAAGGAATTAGAAAATGTTGGATTATTAACTCATAAAAATCATTATCCAAGACATTTATCTGGTGGTCAGAAACAAAGAGTAGCCATAGCTAGAACTTTAGCGATGAAGCCTGAAATAATATTGTTAGATGAACCAACATCAGCACTTGATCCAGAATTAATTGGTGAAGTTTTAGATATAATTAAGAAAGTAGCTGATTTGGGATATACAATGATTTTAGTTTCTCATGAAATGGATTTTATTAGAAAAGTATCAAATAGAGTAATATTTTTGGATAAAGGACATGTTATTGAAGATGATACTCCAGATGAAGTATTTAATAATCCAAAAAATGAAAGAACTAAACAATTCTTAGCTAAAATGAAAATGTTAAGAGAACCTGAATATGTTATTTAGGAGTTAAATATGGCTAACATACTAATGCTTGGTACTGGAAGTGCTGGTACATATGACTTATATAATACATGCTTTATAATTCAAAATAATGAAGGTAATTTCTTAGTTGATACAGGTGGAAGCAATGAAATTATAAGAAGAATAGATTATTTTAATATTGATTATAATTCATTAAATAATATATTTATTTCACATAGCCATACAGATCATATATTTGGATTATTTTGGTTATTAAGAAAAATGGCTGGATTATATAAAAGGGGAATAATAACTAAAAAATTAAATATATATTGTAATGATTTTGTATATGAGGCGATTAAGCAAATTTTAAATCATGTTTTATCAAAAGGATTGTTAGATATTATCAATGATTTAGTTAATTATAATGTTGTAAAAAATGGAGATAAGCATATTATTAATGGAATTGAATATACATTTTTTGATATTTTAGCTAAAGGGATAAAGCAATATGGTTTTAAAACAATAATTAATAATAAAAAAATAGCCTTTTTAGGTGATGAGCCATTAAATGAATCATTATATGATAATTTTATTAATTATGATTATTTATTTCATGAAGTGTTTTGCCTAGAAAGCGAAGAAAATATATATCATCCATTTGAATTATTTCATTCTTCTACTAGAAGTTTATCTAATATGCTTAATAAGTTAAATATAAAAAATGTAATAATATATCATACAGAAGAAAAACATGGTGAAAAAAGAAAAGAATTGTATATTAAAGAAACTAAAGAATATTATAGTGGAAATGTATATGTTCCTGATGATTTAGAGATAATAAAAATATAAAGGAGGTTTTAGAATGGCAGACTCATGTGGGTTACAAGCTCATAAATTAAAAATAGAAAAAGAAGAAAATAGAAAATTATATAATGATACTCTTGCTGAATATTTTGCAAAAATTAGTAATGTTAAGCCTAGAGGTAAAGAAACTGTAATAGAACAAGATGAAAGAGGTGCTTTTGTAAGACAGCCTAATTATTTTATAAAACCATTAACTAAAGAAGATGCTAAAAAGGACAAATATGTTATATATTGGGCACCACTTTGCAACTGGAGTAATAGACCTGTTATCGCAAGAGATTTATTAGGCTTACAAGATGCTATTAAAGATTATATTGTTAGTCATACAGGTGATTCAAATAAATATGGCTGGGGCTTTCCGGAAGAAAAAGATTTTAAAGATCCAAATACTGGCTTATATTTCTTATCAGAATTTTATCAAAATGCTGATCCAAATTATGAAGGCAGAGCAACTACCCCAACATTAGTTGATGTAAAGGAAAAAAAGGCAGTTAATAATGATTATCATAGATTAACTAATTATTTAGAAGTTGCATTTAGAGGATTACAACCTAAAAACGCTCCTGATTTATATCCTGTTAAGTATAGAAAAGAAATCGATGAGTTTAATGATTGGTTATTTCCTCACGTAAATAATGGTCATTATAGACAAGCATTCACAAATAATCCAATTATTTATGAAGAATCACAAGAAGATTTTCATAAAGCATTAGAAGCATTAGATAAAAGACTAGAAACAAATAGATTTTTATTTGGAGATTATATCTTAGATTCAGATATTAGATTATATGTAACATTAATTAAATGGGAAACAGATTTTTATGTATTTGTTGGTCCACAAAAGAAAAGAATTAGAGAATATAAAAACTTGTGGGAATATGTAAAAGAATTATATAATATACCCGCATTTAAAGAACATACAAATCTTCCTAAAAAGCCAACTGATCCTAATAAAAGATTTAATTATTTAGATAAAATTGCAAGTCTAGATTTTGATTCATGGTTAAAAACAGATGGACAAAGAAAAAAGCTATCAGCTGATCCTAATAACTTATTCCTTGAACATGATAAAAATGAAACAGTTGATGATTATATTACTGAAATATCAAAATCAAAGTGGAATAATAAAGATCAAGTTTCAAGAGCAGATTGGAATTTTAAATTATCGACTGATCCATCAATTAATCCACTTAAAGGATTGTTAAAGAATAGTTAATATGTAAGCAATTAGAGTGAATAAAGAATGGCAGTTAGCATTAATTTATTATATTAGATATGAATTTATAAAAAATGAAGTAATAAAAAATCCTGAAAGAAAGGATTTCTTTACTGCAGAATGGGAATTCGAAAGTGATAATGATACTAATAAATATATTTTAGTATTAGATGATAATGATAATCCTGTATCTACAGTAAGATTTTTAATAGACAATAATAATTATGGACTTGTTGAAAGAGTAAGAACATTACCTACTGAAGAAAGAAAAGGGTATGGTAAAGAAGCAATGCTAGAAGCTGAAAGATGGCTTCATGATTTGGGAGTAAGTAGAGTATTTGTAGAAGCGATACCTCCTGCACTTGATTTTTACAAAAAGATTGGTTACGATTTTAGTAAAGATAAAGAAGTATTAAGAAATCATAATGATTTATTATTAATGGAAAAAAGTATTTAAAGAGTGGATGTGATTATATTTATGGGTAATTTTAATATTGTTTTATATGGTGACTCTAATACCTATGGATATAATCCGTTTGGAGATAGATTCAACAATAGATATGGAAATGTTTTAAAAAGGAAATTAGGAAATAATTATAACGTATATGAAGAAAGTGTAGTAGGTAGGACTACAATTTATGATGATATAAGATCTGGAAGAAAAAGTATTGAGACTGTTGAGCTTGAATTATCTAAATATAATAAAATAAATTTATTGATTATAATGCTTGGAACAAATGATTTTAAAATTAAAAATGCTAGACTTTCTAGTGAATTAGAAAAAGGAGTTCAAACATTAATTAATAAAATTAAAGAGTTTAATAACATTTCCAAAATATTATTAATATCTCCTGTTTTATTAGACGAAAATATAGAAAAACTAGATTCTGATTTTGATCATAATTCATATATCTTATCTAAATGTGCATCTGTCATTTACGAATCTATAGCTAAAAATAATGATTTGTTATTTTTTGATGCTAAAACGGTTGCTTTTGTTGGAGAAGATGGAGAACATCTAACAGAAGAAAGCCATATTGCATTAGGTAATGCATTAGCACATTTTGTTGCTCATAATATTAATACTTAGACAATAGTTATATTTTAAAATGATCCATTTTAAATATTTCTTTCTTGGGTGGAGGGATTACCCCTCCATTTTCTTTTTATATTTAAAAAAGTATTTATTTATTTTTTATAATGTTCGTGCTAAAATAATAAAGAAATTAAAGAGGTGCTATTATGACATTATTAGCTAAAAGAAGTATTGTTAAAGAAGATAAAAGTAATATTATCACTTTAGGTGCAATTGCTAAAGAACAAAAGAAAAAGGATCCAGAGGTTATAAATGCTACAATTGGTATGCTATATGACGAGGATGAAAAACTATTTGCTTATAAGTCAGTTGATAAAGCATTAAATATATTAACAACTGATGAAAAGTATGCATATGGTTCAACACCCGGTTCAAAGGATTTCCATGAAGCAGTTAAACAATGGGTATTTAGACAATATTATAATGATTTTAAAGATATTTCAGCAGTAATGGCAACACCTGGTGGCACTGGTGCTTTATCTAATACATTTGCTAATTATTTAGACGAAGGTGATAAAGCATTATTACCAAATTATATGTGGGGCAATTATAAACAAGTATTATATGAAAATCATCAAGATTTTATGACATATAAATTATTTAATGATAATGGTGGATTTAATCTAGATGATTTAAAGAAGTGCATGCTTGAATTAAAAGAATCTCAAGGAAGAATCTTAGTTGTAATTAATGATCCATGTCATAATCCAACAGGTTATTCAATGACTGAAGCTGAATGGATTGCTGTAATTAATATGATAAATGAAATTTCAGCTGATGGTACTCCAGTTATATTATTACATGATATGGCATACATTGATTATTCTAAAGCAGGATTTGATTTTACAAGAAAGAATATATCTTTATATAAAAAATTAAATGATAACGCAATGGTTATTATGGCATTTAGTGGCTCTAAAACTTTAGCATTATATGGTGTTAGACTTGGAGCACAAGTTGCTGTATCAAATAATAAACAAAATATAGAAGATTTTAATAAAGCAAATAAATTCTCAAGTCGTTCTAAATGGAGTAATTCAACAAACCTTGGTATGAATTTAGTTACAAAGGTATTTACTAATAAAGAATTAAAAGAATCATTTGAAAAAGAATTAGAGGATTCTAGAAATACATTAATTAAGAGAGCTAATGCTTTCTTAGAAGAATCAAAGAAATGTGGACTTAAAACATTACCATTTGATTGTGGATTCTTTGTTACAATCCCTTGTGATAATCCAGAGGCTGCATATGATTATTTAGTTAAGAAAAAGATTCATATCATTCCAATGGGTAAGGTATTAAGAGTTACAATATCTGCAATTCCTCTAAAGGATTGTATTAGATTACCTAAATTGATTAAAGAAGCTATTGATGCTACAAAATAAACGATTTATCCGGATAAAAAATCCGGCTTTTCGTGTTTTAAGGAGCAAGATATTATGAATATATTAGAGTTCTTTTTGAAAAACAAAAAAGTAAAAGACATTACTGAATCGAGCTATATAAGAGTATCTGATTCATGTGATGGATTTAATATGATGCTTATCGCGTCAGATTTTATGAGTGGTAATTCCACTCTTTTTGTGGTTTTACCAACCTTATATTTAGCACAAAGATATTATGATGATATGTGCCGTATAATTAATTATGATGATGTATTATTTTTCCCTGCAGATGAGTTAATATCTGCAGAAATGATTTCTGCATCAGGTGATTTTTTATATGAAAGAATTGAAACATTATATACATTAATAGAAGGCAAAAAGAAATTAGTAATAATGAATATGCATGCGGCTATTAAATATGAGATGAAAAAAGAAATATGGATTAATAGCTGCTTCTATATAAATAATAATGAAACTATATTGATTAATGAATTAACTAATAAATTAATTAAAAATGGATATATACCTGTTTATCAAGTATCAAAGACTGGTGAATTTTCAAAAAGAGGTTCTATAATTGATATTTTTCCACTAGGTTATGATAATCCTATTAGATTAGATTTCTTTGGTGATGATATAGAAACAATTAAAGAGTTTGATACAGAGACTCAAAGAAGTATAAAGTTAATAGAAAAGGTATTAATTTTACCAGTGAGTGAATTTTTATATAATGAAGAAGATTTTAAATATGCTAAAACAAAGATTTTAGGATTTATAGATAATTTCGATTTAAATCAAATAGAAGATGATATGTATAAAAAGGATTTATTCAATTTATCTGAACATAAATCTTTAGATACATTATCTAGATATTTAGAATTTTTTGATGATTCTAAAACAACAGTATTTGATTTTGTTGATAAGAAAAGAATATATTTAATTGATTATAAGAAGATAGAAGATTCATATAAAAGATTAGAATTAGATTTAGATGAATTCTGTGGACGTATTGGTGGTTATTCATTAACTAAGCTAGATAATTATTTAGATATTAAGGATGTAATAGAAAAAGGTAATGTATTAATAGAAGGATTAACAGGCTTAGGCGATGTACACATTAAGCTAATCGCTAATGAAATTGATCCATATCATGCCAATCAAAAATCAATACTAACAGATTTTTCATCATATAGATTTAAAAAATTTATTATTGCGATTGAGAATAAAGAAAGATTAAAAAGATTAATAGATTTCTTAGATGAGAATAATATTATAGTTAGAAGAACTGATGATTTTTCAAAAATAGAACCAGGTATTATTTATGCATATAATGGTTATTTACCATCATTTAATATGAAAAATGATGATTTAATCATAATTAATGAACATGATATATTTGATATTGATTACCATGCTACAAAGGCTAAATATAAATCTATTTATAAGAATGCTAGAAAAATATCTAATTACGATGAACTAGAAATTGGTGATTATGTAGTTCATTATGATTATGGTATTGGTATTTATTCTGGAATTAAAACAATGGAAAATAATGGAATTAAAAGAGATTTTATTAATGTTTGTTATAAAAATAATTCTGCATTATATATTCCACTTGAAAAGATATCAGATTTATCTAAATATGCATCTAAAGATACTGAAGGTGTAGAAATTCATGAAATAGGTGGAACTGCGTGGGCTAGAACTAAAGCTAGAGTTAAAAAGAGAGTTCATGATATTTCAGATAAATTAATTAAGATTTATTCAGAAAGAAAACAAGCAAAAGGTTTTGCTTTCCCTGAAGACTCACCTGAGCAATTTGAGTTTGAAAATGAATTTGAATATGAATTAACACCAGATCAGGCTAGAGCTATTAGAGAGATAAAATCCGATATGGAATCTGAACGTCCTATGGATAGACTTGTATGTGGCGATGTTGGATATGGTAAAACTGAGGTTGCATTAAGAGCAGCTTTTAAGGCTGTATATGGTGGAAAGCAAGTATGCGTATTAGCCCCTACAACAATATTAGCTAGACAACATTTTTTAACATTTAAAGGTAGAATGGAAAAATATGGAGTTAGAGTTGAATTATTATCTAGATTTGTTACAAGGAAAAAGCAAAAAGAAGTTATAGAAGCTACTTTAAAAGGCTCTGTTGATGTATTAATTGGTACGCATAGAATATTGTCTGAAGAAATTAAATATAAAGATTTAGGCTTATTAATTGTTGATGAGGAACAAAGATTTGGTGTTACTCATAAAGAAAAGATTAAAGAGCTAAAGGTTAATGTTGATTGTATTACTTTAACTGCAACACCTATACCTAGAACATTACAAATGTCTGTAATGGGATTAAAAGATTTATCAATGATAGAAACTCCACCAAAAAATAGATATCCAATTCAAACATACGTTATTGAAAGAAATGATAGAATTATAACTGAAGCTATTAATAGAGAAATAGCTAGAGGTGGACAAGTATTTTATTTATATAATTGGACTGAATCTATTGATGATGAGGCAGCTAAAATTAAGTCTTTAGTACCTAATGCTAGAATTTGTATTGGTCATGGAAAAATGGCTAAGGATGATTTAGAGGATGTTATTAGAGATTTTATTGATAAGAAATATGATGTATTAATTTGTACAACAATTATTGAAACAGGTATTGATATGCCTGATACGAATACATTAATAATTCATGACGCTGATAGATTAGGCTTATCTCAAATGTATCAAATCAGAGGTAGAGTAGGTAGAAGTAATAAAATAGCATATGCTTATTTAATGTATGAACCAAGAAAGGTATTAACTAAAGAGGCTGAGAAGCGTTTAGAAACAATTAAAGAATTTAATGAATTAGGTTCTGGTTTCAAAATAGCAATGAGAGATTTATCAATTAGGGGCTCTGGGGATCTTTTAGGAGAAGAACAATCAGGATTTGTTGAATCAGTAGGAATTGATATGTATCTTAAAATATTAGATGAAGAGATAAATAAAAAGGATGAACAGCCTAAAAAGCAAGATATATCTATAACAAAGCCGTTAGTTTCAAGAACAATCAGTAAGGATTATATTGAAACAGATGATATGAGAATTAAGATTCATCAAAGAATTGATAAAATTAAAGGAATTGAAGATGCTAAGAAATTGATTGCAGAGCTTGAGGATAGATTTGGATCTGTTCCTGAAGAGGTATTGTTGTATATATATGAAAAGACTATTGATAAGTATTGTGAATTATTAGATATTTATAAAATAGATAGAGATAAAAAAGAGTTGTTAGTATTTTATATGTCTGCTGAAAAATCAGCTATGGTTGATGGAAATAAGCTTTTTAGTGCATTACCATTAGATAATAGAGTTAGATTAGGATACAGCAAACAAAGAGAAATATATATTAATTTATATGGTGTATTAACACATAAACTAGATGCGTTTAAAGAAATATGTACATTTTTTGATGATATTAAAAATGCATAAAATTTAAAATTATGTTTATATGTTTTTGTGTTTCCCTATTTTTAAATAAGGGGTAAAAAACGATAAAAAAATCCAGGTAAAAAATACCTGGAATTTATACTATATATAAGTGAAAAAAGTCCTCAAAAATGGTATAATTAAATTGGCAAAAATAACTAAATAC
>JAFSWG010000007.1 GCA_017444645.1 Acholeplasmatales bacterium
AATATAATAAACATATAGATATACGGAGGATGTTAATATGGGAAAAGTAATATTGGACTGGAAAACAGCCTATGCATTTATAGAAGATGCATTTGTTGGATATGGTGTTCCAAGAGATGATGCTAAAATATGTACAGATGTATTATTAGAATCAGATAAAAGGGGAATTGAATCTCATGGCTGTAATAGATTTAAGCCTATTTATATTGATAGAATAGTAGATGGTATCCAAAATCCAATTACTAATTATGAAATCATTAAAGAAACAGAAACTACAGCTGTAGTTGATGGGCATGATGGTATGGGTCAAGTAATTGGTTATAAATCAATGAAGATGGCTATTGAAAAAGCTAAGAAATACGGTATGGGTATGGTAGTAGTTAGAAATTCATGCCACTACGGTATCGCAGGATATTATGCAACTATGGCAACTAAGGAAGGATGTATTGGTATTACAGGTACTAACGCAAGACCATCAGTTGCTCCAACATTTGGTGTTGAGGGTATGTTTGGAACAAACCCATTAACTATAGGTATTCCAACAGACGAAAAATTTGATTTTATTCTAGACTGTGCATCATCAATCACTCAAAATGGTAAAATCGAATATTACGAAAGAATTGGAGAAGATGTACATCCAGGTACTATCGTAGGATTAGATGGTAAACCAGTAGAGGGTGACGCAGGAGTTGCACTAAAAAAGATTAGATCAGGCGAGGCAGCACTTACTACATTAGGTGGTATAGGTGAAGCACTAGGTGGATACAAAGGCTTTGGTTATGCCCTTGCTGTAGAATTATTATCAGCATCACTTCAAGATGGTAATTATGGTAAGGATTTAAATGGTAAAGATGAAAATGGTAAAAAGGTACCATATCATCTAGGTCATTTCTTTATCGCAATTGATACTAATCATTTCTTAGGTGAAGAATTATGTCGTAAGAAATCAGGAGATATTATCCGTAAGATTCGTGCATCTAAAAAGGCACCAGGACAAGATAGAATCTATACTGCAGGTGAAAAAGAATATTTAGTATGGCAAGATAGAAAAGATAAAGGTGTACCTATTTCAGAGCCAGTACAAAAAGAAATGTCAGCAGTTAGAGACTCATTAAAATTAAATTATGTATTCCCTTGGGAAAAGTAGGAGGTATTAATATGATTAACGGAACTGAATTATTAAATTGTAAATTTGATTTATCTACTGAAAGCTATATAAACGTATATAAAATGATAGTAGAAATATTAAAAGAAGAATATAAAGTAAATCCTAGTCAATATTTCTTAGAATTTATAGATTATACAGATAACTATACATTCTATACATTAAAGACTAATAAGAAAGATGGATTAAATGAAGAATTAAGATTATGGGCTTTCGATAAAGAAAATCTATTCTTAGTTAATGAATCATTTAAAAAAGCAGAATTATTAACTGAATTTAAAAAGACTTTAAGAAATGAACATTTAAATGTTAAATTTATAGATTTAGAAGGAAAGAAGTAAAAACTAGCAAAACAATATAGTTAGATAAATATGCTTAGATTATTGAATGGATATTCCATTACAACATCTAAGCTTTTTATATTTTTCATTTTTTATTATCAAAAAATAGAAGTAAAAACCTCAAAAAGTGGAACTAGATATTTTATAAATTGATTTTGATATATAGAAAATGATATTATTTTCTTAAGGGTGATATGTATGAAGATAGAATATTATAAAGAATATAGTCATAATCTTGGTAGATTCATGGAATTTAAAGTATTTGGTCATGCAGGAAAGCCATGCTTGGCTTTTCCTAGTCAAAATGATAGATTTTATTTCTATGAAGACCAAGGTATGATTAATTCAATAGAACAATATATAAATGATGGTAAAATTCAAGTTTTTTGTATCGATACATTCGACTATGAATCATGGTCAGCTACTTGGAAATGCTCACATGATAGAATAAGGGCTCAAGAAGCCTATTTTAAGTATGTTATAGAAGAAATAGTACCGAGAATATATGAAATCAATAATAATCCTTTAAATGGCCAAATTTTAGCGTTTGGCTGCTCCATTGGAGCGTATCAAGCTGTTAATTTTTATTTAAGAAGACCAGATATATTTAATTCAGTATTAGCATTATCTGGAATATATCATACAGGATTCTTTATTAATGATTATTCAGATGAATTAACATTCTTAAATTCACCTATTGATTCATTAAAATTTATGGATATAAATCATCCATATATCGATTTATACAAAAAAGGTAGAATAATCATTTGTGTAGGCCAAGGGGCATACGAAAATGATTGTGTTAATGAAACTAAAAATTTAGAAATAGAAATGAAAAGATTAAATATACCAGCCTGGTTTGATTACTGGGGTAGTGAATATATCCACGACTGGCCAAGCTGGAGAATACAATTTCCTCACTTTATAGGCTACTTTTTACAGTAAAAACAGCATATATTTGCAATTTTTAATAAATTAATGTATTATTAGTTTAGGTATAATCTATTTAGAAAAGTGGTGATATTAGTGTTTGAAGATTTTTTCGATGACAAACGTGATAACATTGATATGTTAACAAAAGTATATAATAGAGAAGTAATATTCTCTTTTATTGATTTTTTAATATCTAAAAATATACCTTTTGATTTATGCATATTAGATGTTGATAATTTTAAATATGTAAATGATGGCCATGGTCATAAAACTGGAGATAGAGCGTTATTTGAAATATCTCAAAGAATGGTAGATATATTAGGCGATAGAGGCGTAGTAGGTCGTTATGGTGGCGATGAATTTATTATGGTCGCTCCATATATTGTAGAATATGACGATGTATGGAACATTTGGCATGAGATGAATGACTGTACTAAAAAATTAAGAAGCCATGATTTAAACGAATTAGCTATGACAGTTACAATGGGCTGTGCTAGATTTCCACTTGATTCTACTAATATCGATGGTTTATTTGAGCTTGCTGATAAAGCGTTATATAGAGGCAAGATGAAAGGTAGAAATTGTTTCATTATTTACCTAAAGGAAAAACATGCAAATATCAATTTGCAAACTGAAAGAGATAAGGTAGTAAGTTCTACATCAATCCATTCAATGGTATTTAATAAATTAACTAAGGATAATTTAAAAAGTGGTATTATAGAATCTATTAATTATTTAGGTAGTTTCTTTATGATAGATCATTTATCTATATCTACAGATAATGGATTATATTTTGATTATTACCACCCAATTTGTAAATTAAGAGATTTTAAATCATTACCTAAAGATGTAATGAAAAGTGGTATTAATACCCATACAGGTATTTTCTATAAAAATAATATAAATGATAATAGAAATAAAGCAATAGCGGATCCTTTAACAGAACAAGGTATAACATCTGCTTATTGGGTAGAAATAAGGGTACATGGTAAATCATTTGGTTATTTAAGGGCTGATATTTGTTCTAACCCAAGTGGTCGTATCTGGCAAAACCTAGATATTGATGTATTATCTGATTTCGCTCATATATTAGCTTTAGAGTTATATTATAGAAATACAACAATTGAAGAATTACAATAAACAAGGCATGGAGCCTTGTTTTTAATAATAAGAGGAGAATAAAATATGTATAAAGAAAATGATAAAATAAATGAATTTAAATTATATGATGAATATAATAATTTGATATCATCTAATGCTATAAAAGGAATATATGTTATATATTTTTATTCAAAGGATAATACTTCAGCATGTACATGCCAAACACTAGGATATAAAGATTTATACAATAAATTTAATGAATTAAATGTAAAGATATATGGTATATCTAAAGATAGTGTAAATAGTCATAAGAAATTTAAAGATAAATACGAATTACCATTTAGCTTATTATCAGATCCTAATAAAGATATAATAAGAGATTTTGATTTAATTAAGAAAAAGAAAATGTATGGTAAGGATGTAGAAGGTACACTTAGATCATCTTTTATTATTAAAGATGGAATTGTATTAAAAGCTAATTATAATGTAGTAGCTAAAGAAGATGCAGCTAATGTATTAAAACAAGTAGAAGAACTATAGGAAATAATCCTATGGTTTTAAATAAAATACTTGCGAATTTTGGCGAATTTCTGATTGATTTATTATATCTCTACCTCCCCTGCACTTAGTAAAAATAGCTCAAAAGTTGGAAAATTCCCGAAAAAACCCTATTTTGAGGTTGGAAAATTCCCGAAAAACCCTATTTTGAGGTTGGAAAATTCCTGAAACCGGTGAAAAGTTTCAATTTGTATAGTTTACATGCTATATTGGAGTTTTTTGAATTGTGGAAAAATTATCTAAAAATCCTATTGTTGTCATAAATTAATTTTAATGATACAATAAAATCATGAATTAGCAGTTTTAAAATTATATAATATTTTATTTGTATTTCTGTTTAGTAATAATCAGAAAAATGCAATTATTTTTATAATATTATATCCATATTGATCTAGTTTTCTAGATTTATTTTTCAATTTTGGAGGGGACATTATGAAAAACAAGGTTATATTTTTATCTTTATTTGGATTATTTTTTTTAGTTGGTTGTAGTTCTACTGATACAAATACATCGATTAATGAAAATTCATTTGTTTCATCATCGTTGAGTGAAGAAGAAATATATGAAGAAAAAGTGAGCGAGCGTTTAAATTCATTAATTAATAATAATTATACAATAAATTATACAAGTCCATTCCAAAGTGGCCAGTATGAATATTTAGTTGATGGAAAAAAATGTAGAGTAAATTATAGTAATTTTCGAGATAATTCCAATGATATTAGTCCAACATATTATTTTGAATTGTTAAACGATGAGTATACTGTATATATTGATTTCGGTGAAAGCACGTCTTGGAAAAGAGTCCAATTTGAAAGAGATGTAATAAGATATTACAAAACTAAAGAAGTAGATGATAAATTATCTATATTTGGCATTGAAAATATTTTAGATTATAAATTATATTTTTATAGAGATGGATATAATTCACAAATTGGAACAAGTAACAACACAAGTTATGATATATCATTAACAGATAATGGGATAAAATTAACATCATGCATGTATCCTGAATGTGTAATAGATATATCTAATATTGGATGCACTCAAGTAATTCTTCCTACTAATGTAGAGCCATATGTGTATTACAATGACTTAATAGAAAGTTATGTTAATAATATATATCCATTTAATGATTCCATTGATGAAACAATAGAAGAAATGTTAAGTGAAGATTCCAATTATTATGAAATTAATTTTTCAGGTGATAAATATATTGGTATTGATATTAATTATATTTTAGATGCTTATAATAAAGCAAAAGAAAATAAAGATATTGATGAAAATTCAAAAAAATTATATGAATTATTAGGTGGAGTTAAATTCTCTTTAACTCCACCTATAAAGCAAAGATTAGATGCTGGAGAAGATGTTTATTTTGATATTGATTATTTTACGGATGATTGTAAATATGATGTTGCTTATTTTGTTTTACTTGAAGGCCTTGATTCATTTATCACATTATATAAGCCAAGTACTGATTTTTATAAGAAATTATCACATTTGAATTCTTTATATAGTGATAAAAGTAGCATTTATAATTATAATAATTCTGCTCGTAAAGAATGGGATGGTACTTTTTTATATGAGAATCAACTATTAGATATATATGAGAATGCAAGTAAATGGTATCATTCAGAAGGAACATATTTTTCTACTATTAATAATTTTATGTTCCAAGAACTTGCCGTTTTTGCTGATAGCCTAGATTGTAAGATTGAAGATAATAATTATTTAAATATCGCAAATTATGATTCTACTAAGAATATGTATGCAAATATAATGGATTATCTAAATGCTCAAGGATATTCTAAATATGGTTATACAATAGAGGACTCTAGAAAGTCAGAAGTTTTTAAAACAAATGATTTCAATGAATTTATTGATGAATTTGAATCTTATTTTACAGAAGAAAAATCATATTCAACAAATTATGAAGGAGGTACTTTTATTATTTCTTTTGGAACTTATATTATAAAAGTAACAGCAATTAAAGATGTTGATAAATATAAAAATGAATTTAGAAATATGTTATTAGTACTACAAAAATCATTATCGTATACAGAACATATAGATATATTTGCTGAATATGTATACAAATTTATTGATATTCCATGTTCTTTTAAAAGAGTAAAAAATGAAATTGAATATATATATGATTTCACAGACTCTTCAACATTTAAAAAATGGACTATCCCAGAATATGAAGCTGAATTTGGTCCTATAACTGATACTTATGACTTTAGTGATGATTAAAGGTAGGTGGAACAGTTTATGAAAAAAAGTAATTATGTTATATCGTTATTTATTATTATTTTATCTTTGTTTAGTCTAATATTTTTAGGCTCATGTGGAAATGAAACAAATAATACAACTAATACTAATGAAGAAAAATTTGAATATGAGTTATCTAGTAGTGGTGACTATTATATATTATCAAAATATACACCTGGGAATAATTATAAACACGATGTGGTAATACCTGCCACATATAATGATTTACCTGTAAAAGAAATTGGTAAAAACGCATTTAGTAATGATAGAAATTTACGAAATGTAAGTATACCAAATTCAATAATTATTATAGGAGATTTTGCATTTAGTTACACTAATTTAGAGAGTGTTACAATACCTGATAGTGTAACAACTATAGGAGATTCTGCATTTGGTAGTTGTGGTAATTTAGTAAGTATTAAAATCCCTAATAGCGTCATAAATGTTGGTGAATATGCTTTTGCATATTGTAGCAGAATCAAAGAGGTAATATTATCTGATAATTTAGAGGAAATTAAGGCAGGAACTTTCGTTAATTGTACTATTAGTACTTTGGTTATTGGCGAAAAAATAAAAAAATTTGATTCGGGAGCATTTAGTGAAGTAAACAATATATATTACAATGGAACAGTTGAAGGCTGGTGTAATATGCAATGTGAAAGTAAGTATCCTAGTAAAAATTCAAATGAAAAAGAACCTTCATTTTATAATCTTATGAATAAATGTTCTAATTTTTACATAAAAGATCAAAATGGACAAGTTATAGAGAATGATAATAAGTATTCTTCATTAACAGATTTAGTTGTTCCAAACGGAATTACTAAAATATATGGATATCAATTCTATGGGATAAGAAGTATTGTAGATATTACACTTCCAAATACATTAAAAACAATTTCGGCACATGCATTCGAAAGATGTGAAGATATTAATGCAATAATATTACCAGAAAGTATTGAAGAAGTTGGAGAAAATGCGTTTAATTTTGATAAAATTAAAAAATTAATTATCCCAGATAAAAATATTACTTTTGGAGAAGACGTATTTTATGGAGATAATATAGAAATATTATATTCTCCAGCAAAATATATAAAGAAAATATTAGCTACTGATACTGATAGTTATTTTTCTAATATACTAAAAGAAGTTTATATAACAAGCGGAGAAACAATTGAACAAGCGACGTTTTATAATTGTCGAAAATTATATAAAGTAGAAATTGCAGATTCGGTTTTATCTATTGAAAACTTTGCGTTTCTTAACTGTGAATCTATAAAAGACATTATTATTCCAGATAGTGTTATTAGTATTGGCGATGATATTTTTTATGGCACTGGTCATTCATTTAATAGCATTAAAATTAGCAAGAATTTGGAATATATTGGGAATAGTAATTCTTTTAAAGCTGATGAAGCAACAGTACCAGCAATCGCATGTTCTGCTGCATCTAACTCGAAAAATGTTATTATCACTGGTAATGGAACAGTAAAAAGTAATTCGTTTAAGAACTCAATAATAGAAAGTGTAATAATCGGTTCAAATATTACAAAAGTAGAAGAAAATGCATTTAATGGCTGTAGCCATTTAAATAAGGTAACATTGTTAACTGATAAAATAGTAAGTGATGCTTTTAAAAATTGTGATTCAATTATTGAGGTTTATAATATTACAAGTAATTCATTAGAGATAGGCTCAACGAATTTAGGTGGAGTTGCAAGTAATGCATTAATAATTCATGATTCTACTGGTGAGCAATCTATTATTTTTGAAAATGAAGATGGTATAGCTTATGCATATGCTAATAACAAGTGTTATGTTATTGGATATTATGGAGAAGAAAAAGATTTAGATTTACCTTATTCTTTTGAATTTGAATATCAAAATCAAAAATATAATATTGATAATTATGAAATATACAAAAAAGCATTTTACGGCTGTAGATCATTAATAAATATTAATATTTCAGATAGTGTTACTGCTATAGGAGAAAATGCATTTTATGGTTGTGAATCTTTAAAAACGATTTCTTTATCTAACAACCTAACAAGCGTTGATCAGTCAGCATTTTATTTATCAACAGGTGGTTCATCGATAGATAGAGATGTATATTATAATGGAACAATAGAAAATTGGTGTAATATAGAATTTATGAATGGTTCATCGAATCCAATGAGTTTTGCATCGAGGTTCTATATTTTAAACAATGATGGAAATGTTGAATTTAATGGTAATAAATATATATTGCTTACAAATTTAATAGTACCTAGTACGGTTACATCGATTGGAAAACATCAATTTTGCAATTTTAAGTTTTTGACATCTGTTACGATTCCTAATAGTGTAACGACTATTGAAGGAGATGCGTTTGGCTATTGTTATAGATTAGTTGAAATTTATAATTTATCTAATTTAGAATTGATTTCCGGTTCAACAAATAATGGTAGAATAGGGTATTATGCCAAGATTATTCATACTTCATTAGACGAAAAATCAATTATTGTTACTGACGATAGTGGCTATGTTTTTGCATATGCTGAAAACGATGGCTATTTAATTGGATATAATGAGAATAATCCAGAATTACAGTTGCCTAATTCGTTTGTTTACGATAATAAAATAATTGATAGTTATGAAATAAGTGATTATGCTTTGTATTATTGTACTTCAGTAACAAGCATAACAATACCAAATACCATAACAAATATAGGAAATAATGTATTCTATAAGTATGCGAAAATAAAGTATAACGAATTTGATAATGCTTATTATTTAGGTAATTTAGAAAACCCATATCTATGTTTAATTAAAGGAAAAACCTCTCAAATAGATTCGTGTAACATTAAAGATGGTTGTAAATTTATTTATACTGATGCTTTTAGATTACATTTATCACTTGCAACCATAACAATGCCTGATAGTGTAATAAGTGTTGGAGATTATGCTTTTTATGCTTGTGAAAAATTGAAGGATTTTACTTTATCTAATAGTTTAACATATATCGGAAGATATGCGTTTACTCAATGTCTTTCATTAACTAGCATTATAATGCCAAATAGTGTAATAACTATTGGGGATTATGCATTTTTTGTGTGTAGATCCTTAGATAAGTTATCAATATCTAATAGTTTGGATAAAATAGGAATTGGTGTTTTTGACACTTGCAGTTCATTAACAGGTATCTCTATACCAGATGGTGTAACAAGCATAGGCGATAGTGCTTTTAGTGGATGTTCATTATTAACTAGCATTATAATACCAAAAAGTATAGAAATTATAGGTAAAGATGCATTCTATTCTTGTAGTAAATTAACAAAAGTATATTATGATGGAATTTCACCATATACTAATATGATAAAATCAATTAATTCTGGAAGTTATAGTTTAACGTCAGCAAATTGGTATTATTTCACATCTAATGGTGCATCAGAAACTGAGACAGGTAATTGGTGGTATTATGATAACAATAATAATATTGTTGAACTTGTAATATAAAAAGAATTGAATAGTAATTTATATGAAATTCATATATAGTTTCTAAAAGTTAATATATTATGAATTAATTTAAACAAATAAAAGCTTCAATTTGTATAGCTTATATGCTATATATTGAAGCTTTTTAATTTTAATGGTAAATTCTCATTGTATTAAATATATAAAATAGCCGTATTTTTATAATAATTTTGAAAAATATAATAAGTTTTTTGTAAAAAATTCAGCTATTTTATATATTTTATTAAATTTTTAATGTTTCCAAATGGTAAATAAAAGACCACTTTAATTAAAAGTCGCGTTAAACGACACGTTTTCAAAAAAAGTTTTGAAAATGGGCGGGGGGGGTAGAAATTTATATTGTGTTTTATATTGATTTAGATTATAATACTTATGTATTATGTAAATTGTTGTTTGGGGAGATATTATGATTGAGAGTAGTACCAATCAAAATACCTTACATAATCAAGATAGTAACGCAATTACTATCTCAGATATATTAAGGGTTTTGAGAAAAAATTGGTTATTAATGCTAATTATCGTAGCATTTATATTCACTGCAGGTGTTATTTACACCTATGGTATTGTAAAGCCTACGTATAAAGCAACTTCGACTGTATCAGTTGAAGTGCCACCTTCAAGTGAGAAGGTATCAGTTAGTGAGGCAGGTAATTCAGTTACAGCTTCATTAAGATATGTTCAGTCAATTGCTGAATTTGTTAAATCTGAAACTATTATGAAGGCTGTTAGTGAAAAGCCTGAATATAAAGAAATAACAACTTATTCAAAATTAAGATCATCTACATCAGTTAGTTATGAGACAACATCAATTATTATTTCAATAACAGTAACTGATGAAAGTAGAGATAATGCTAAAAAGCTTGCTCTAGGGATTGCAGAAGAATTAGAAAGATATTCTACTACATCTACAGATACTGATATTAAGCCTTTCTTATGTACTATAGTAGTAAGAGATAGAGCCTTATATTCAGCATATGCAGCACCTAATAAGCAATTATATTTAATTGTTTCAGCACTAGGTGGTTTAGTATTAGCTTTAGTTGTTGTGTTTATTAAAGAATTTGCATCAAGCAAATTCCAAACACCAGAGGAGATTAGAACATTAGGTTATCCTATATTAAATACATTAGTTAATGATAAATCAAAGGATAAGCAGGATGCTAAATCTTTGATGGATCCTACAATTAAGAATTTTGAGCCTTATAATAGATTAATTTCTAATATTAAGTTTGCTAATGTAGATAATCCATATAAAGTATTAATGTTTACTTCAACTGTTATGGATGAATTAAAAACTACAGTTTGTTCTAATTTTAGTTTAACATTAGCACATAATGAAAAGAAAGTAGTTATATTAGACCTAGATACTAGAAAGCCTAGAATTCATAAAACATTTAATGTAGCAAAAGAAAATGGTGTAGTTGAATATTTAGCAGGTTCAATTACAAAGGCTGAATTAATTAAATCAACAGAATATGGTGTTGATATTATTACAGTAGGCAAGGATGTAGCAAATCCTGTTACCTTATTAGAATCAAAGAAATTATTAGATTTAATTAATGAATTAAAGAATGATTATGATTATGTAGTTATAGATACACCACCTTTAACAGCATGTAATGATGCAGCAATCATTTCAAAGCTAGCTGATGGTGTAGTATATAACGTTGCGATAAACCAAGGTAAGAAAAAAGAGATTAAAACAGCTATCAGCCAATTAGGTGAAGCGAATGCGAACATAATTGGTATTAATATTACAAAAGCTAATGTTAGAGATAGAGGAGGTTATTATTACTATTACCAAGATAAAGATGATAGTACTAATAACAAATAATTTATTGTTCATAATTGTTATATAAAGGGAATGATAAAT
Organism: Acholeplasmatales bacterium; assembly: GCA_017444645.1. GTDB lineage: Bacteria > Bacillota_I > Bacilli_A > Acholeplasmatales > Anaeroplasmataceae > Anaeroplasma. Next base: position 11,753 of record JAFSWG010000007.1, read on the forward strand.
AATGGTTGATATTCATACACATATTTTATATGGAGTAGATGATGGTTCTGATTCAATAGAAACATCTAAATATTTATTAGAACAAGCAAAGAATAATAATATTGATAAAATCATTTTAACTCCTCATCAAAATGAGGAATTAAAAAGAAGCGAAGAATTAAAATCTAGATTTATTAAATTAAAAAAAGATTTAAAAGATTATGATATAGATTTTTATCTAGGCTCTGAAATATATTATTATTCTAATATGATTAAAGATTTAGATAATAATGAATTATTAACTATGAATAATTCTAAATACATTTTAGTTGAGTTTTCAACTAGAATGGAAACAGATATATCATCCATTTGTTATGACTTAAAAATAAAAGGATATATTCCTATTGTTGCTCATATAGAAAGATATCCATATTTAAAGCTTGAAGATTATACCGATATTAAAGCCCAAGGTGCTTTAATACAGGTTAATTCAAAAAGCTTTGAAAATAAATGTTATAAGAAGCAATTAAAATATTTATTAAAAAATAAATTAATTGATTTTATAGCATCAGATTGTCATAACCAAAGAAGAGATTTAGATTTCAGTTATGTAAATAAATTGATTAGTAAGAAATATAAAGATCAATATGATAAATTATTTAATGAGATTCCTGATTTCATTAAATAATTGTATTGGTTTAATTCTTGTAGTAGGACTTAGTAGTCGTACTGAAAGAGACCCCAGAAGTATGCTTATGCGTCCTATGTATGCTTAGAATCAAGAGGGACCAATAATCGCAAACATATAAAAATGAAATTGACTATTAATGACTGTTTCATGCGAGCAGTCATTTCATCGTATATAAAAATGTATTAGTAACTAGCTAATTAATTTGAAAAAATATTAACTGAATTATTTGGAATAATATATTTCGGTTATTTATAGGGAGGAATTGCTATATGGAAAACAATAATAGCAATCAGATGGATAGACCTAATAATGTTAAAAGAGAAGTACATCCGAAAAATGGATTAGTATATAGATTCATAAAAAGAACATTTGATATTGTTTTATCTTTAACATTCTTGTTACTATTTGGCTGGTTTATATTGCTTTTAATGTTAATAAAGTTTTGTGAAGATGGACATAATCCAATCTATACATCTAAAAGAGTTGGTAAAAATGGAAAAATAATAAAATTCCACAAGATAAGAACAATGAAACCTAATGCAGATAAATTAAAGCAAGAACTAATTGATAAAGGTCTTAATGAAGCTGATGGGCCAGTCTTTAAAATGAAGAATGATCCACGAATTACAAAGGTTGGTAAAATATATAGAAAGCTTTCCTTAGATGAATTACCTCAGATATGGGATATCTTTATAGGAAGAATAAGTATTGTAGGACCTCGCTCGCCAATTTTCGAAGATAGTAATACAAGGATTACTGAGTCCAACTATAGAAAAATGGCCTATTACTGTCAATAAAATAATTTGAAAATTATTGAATATCGATTCAATTTATATAAAAATATTACAAAAAACGTGAAAAACGTTAAGAAGTGCGCCCATTAACGCAAAGGTTTATAACCTGAATATTAGTGAGACCAAATGAATAAATCTAAGATTTAAGTGATGTGGAATTACATAACTAAATCTTAAATGAGGAGGTGTTGCTATGGATAACCAAAACGCTAGCAACCAGATGGAAAGACAAAATAGAAATAGGGAAGTTCATCCAAAAAATGGATTAATATATCGATTCATAAAAAGATGCTTTGACATTGTAGCATCTTTATTGTTTTTATTAATCTTCGGTTGGTTAATACTTTTATTTATGCTAATCAAGTTTTGCGAAGATGGCCATAATCCAATATATACATCTAAAAGAGTTGGTAAAAATGGTAAATTAATAAAATTCCATAAAATAAGAACAATGAAACCAAATGCAGATAAATTAAAGCAAGAATTAATAGATAAAGGTTTAAATGAAGCTGATGGTCCAGTGTTCAAGATGAAAGATGATCCAAGAATTACAAAGATTGGTAGATTCTATAGAAAATTTAGTTTAGATGAATTACCTCAAATATGGGATATATTTGTAGGTCGAATTAGCTGTGTAGGGCCTCGCTCTCCAATTTATGAAGAAACTCTAAAGTACGATGAATACACTAAGCATCGTTTAGATGTAAAAGGTGGATTACTATGCTTATGGCAAATTCAAAAGAATCGTCATAATTTGAGTTTTGAGGATTGGGTTGATTTAGATATTAAATATGTAGAAACAAGAAGTTTATGGCTTGATTTTAAAATCATAATGAAAGGTGCATGGATGGTTGTTTTTGATCACTCCGGTGAGTAATGATGAAGAAAGTATTATTTATATCAACAACTTTTAATTCGTATTATAAAGAAATTATAGATAGTTTTGAACAAATAGGATATGAAGTTGATTGGTATAGCGATAGGCCATCAAATTCTATTTTTACAAGAGCGATGATTCGATTGAATCCAAATTTTCTTAAAAGAAAAATAAAGAAATATTCTAATATGATTTTAGAGAACACTAAAAACAAAATTTATGATTTAGTATTTGTTATATTAGGTCAATCATTCGATGAATCTTTTTGGGAAAAACTTAAAGAGAGTAATCCAAAGTCTAAGTTTGTTTATTATTTATGGGATTCGTCTATTAACTTTAATTGTATTGAAAAAAATTATAAGTTTTTTGATATTATTTACAGCTTTGATAAAAATGATTGTGCAAAATTTGGATTTAATTTTCATCCCTTGTTTTATACTAAACAATTTTATGTTCCGACTGTAAATATTGATAATAAATTTGATTTTGTATATATTGGTACTGTAAAACCTGGTAGATATAAAATTGTTAATGATATACTGAATAAATTAGAAAGTGCAGGATTGAAAGGATATAAGTTCTTTTATCTACATTCAAAAAAAGTTTTAACATATTATAAGTTTAAATATAAAAACGAATTTAAAAAAGTAAAAGCTAATGATTTATATTTTAACCTATTAAGTAAAGATGAATGTTTTGATATTGAAAATAAATCAAGAATTATTGTTGATGTTCCTCAACCAGGGCAATTGGGATTAACAATTAGAATTTTTGAAGCTTTGGGAATGCAAAAGAAAATAATTACTACAAATTCTGATATAAAAAATTATGATTTTTATAACGAAGACAACATTTACATTTTAGACAATGAAAATATTAGTTTTGATTCTAATTTTTTTACAAAAAGTTATAGTCCAATAGACGAGGGAATTAGAAAAAAGTATTTTGTATTAAATTGGTTAAAATATATGATAGGAGAATAATAGTATGAAGGGAATAATTTTAGCAGGAGGTAGTGGAACAAGATTATATCCACTTACAATGGTAACATCTAAACAATTACTTCCAGTTTATGATAAGCCAATGATTTATTATCCATTAAGTATTTTAATGCTAGCTGGAATTAAAGATATATTAATCATATCTACACCGGAAGATACTCCAAGAATGGAAGCACTACTAGGTAATGGTAATCATTTTGGTTTAAATTTACAATATAAGGTTCAACCATCACCAGATGGACTTGCTCAAGCATTCTTACTTGGTGAAGAATTTATTGGTGATGATGCCTGCTGCATGATTTTAGGTGACAATGTTTTATATGGTAATGGCTTAAAAGGAAATTTAAAGGATGCAGTAAAAAATGCTGAAAATGGTAAAGCAACTGTATTTGGATATTATGTACCAGATCCAGAAAGATTTGGTGTTGTTGAATTTGATTCAAATGGTAAGGCTATATCTATCGAAGAAAAGCCAAAGAACCCTAAATCAAATTATGCAGTGATTGGTTTATATTTCTATCCAAAGGGAGTTTCTAAAAAAGCACATGATGTTAAGCCTTCAGCTAGAGGTGAATTAGAAATAACAACACTTAATAATATGTATTTAGATGATAATAATTTAAATGTTATTACATTTGGACGTGGCTTAACATGGTTAGATGCAGGTACTCATGAATCATTAGCTGAGGCAACAGCTTTTGTTAAGATGGTTGAAGAGCACCAAGGACTTATGATTTCTTGTCCTGAAGAAATTGCTTATGAGCATGGATGGATCACTAAAGAAAAATTATTAGAAATTGGTAATACAATGGCTAAAAATTCTTATGGTAAGCATTTAATTAACGTTGCAGAAGGCAATGTATTAAAATAGCTGCAAATTTGTTTTTTTTTATTTAATATTCGATTGGTTAATATTACATGTATATTTTAATCTTTATGCGCTTATGCTAGTTTTTATAAATTTATTATAGATTTGACTACATTATAGATTGAGGATACTTAATTTCATATTTTAAGGAGTAAATAATTATGAAATGTATATTACTATGTGCAGGGTACGCAACAAGAATGTATCCACTAACTGAAAACTTTCCTAAGCCTCTATTAGATATTAAAGGTAAAGCTTTAATTGATTATTTAATAGAAGACTTAGAAGGCAACAATTTAATAGAAGAATATATTATTGTATCTAATCACAAATTTATAAATCATTTTAATGATTGGAAAGATAATAATAAATATAAAAATAAAATATCATTATTAGATGATGGTTCAACTGACAATGATAATAGATTGGGTGCAGTTAAAGATATATGGTTTGCTATAGATAAAGCTGATATTAGTGATGATATATTAGTATTAGCTGGAGATAATCTATTAGATTTCTCATTAAAAGGCTTTGTAGACTTTTCAAAAGAAAAGAATGGTAATGCTGTAATGAGATATTATGAATCTGAATTAGCAAGATTACAGCGTACTGGTGTAGCTGTAATAGATTCTAATGATAAAATATTAGAAATGGCAGAAAAACCAAAAGAACCAAAATCTAATTGGGCTATACCTCCATTTTATATCTTTAGGAAAGAATGTCTTAAAGATATAGAAGAAGGAATAGAATCAGGATGTAAAACTGATGCTCCTGGTGGATTTATAGAATGGTTTAGCAAAAGAAATGAAGTATATGCTTACTTAATGCCTGGTAAAAGAATAGATATAGGTAATTTAGAAGATTATTATTTGATTAATAAGGAGAAAATATAATGAGTAAAACAATTGGAAATTTTACATTCAATGAAACTGAAATTGAAGATGTTTATATTATAGATGTAAAGAAGTATGGTGATAATAGAGGCTACTTTATGGAAACATATAAAGAAGCTGATTTTAAAGCTGCAGGCCTTAATTATAATTTTGTTCAAGATAATCAATCTAAATCTAAAGCTGGAGTTTTAAGAGGTTTACATTTCCAAAAAACTTTCCCTCAAGCAAAATTAGTTCGCTGCTTAGAAGGAGAAGTATTTGATGTCGCAGTAGACCTACGTGCAAATTCTAAAACATATGGTAAATGGGTAGGAGTTATCTTATCAGCTGAAAAAGGTAATCAGTTTATGATTCCAAGAGGCTTCGCTCATGGATTTGTAGTATTATCTGATACTGCAACATTTGCGTATAAATGTGATGAATTATATCATCCTGAAGATGAGGGTGGTATTATGTGGAATGACCCTGAAATTGGAATTAATTGGCCATATAAGGGCGAAGTATTATTATCAGAAAAGGATAAAGTACATCCAACATTAAAGGATAGTAAGATAAAGTTTTAATTTACGAAAGGTGGTAATTGATATGAAAATATTAGTTACTGGTGCAAATGGATATATAGGCTCAAAGGTTGTTAAACAATTATTAGATGATGGTGTTGAAGTAATAGCAGCTGATATTTGTAGTAACAATATTGATAAGAGAGCTGAATATATAAATGTGAATATTTTTGAGCCTAATGATAATTTTTATGAATATTTTGGTAAGCAAGATGTTTGTTTACATATGGCATGGCTTGATGGATTTATTCATAATTCAAATAAGCATATGGGTGAATTATCTAAACATTATAATTTTATAACAAATTTAATTGATAATGGATTAAAGAAATTTGTTTCTATGGGTTCGATGCATGAAGTTGGATATTATGTAGGATGTATTGATGAGAATACTCCTTGTAATCCGTTATCACAATATGGTATAGCTAAGAATGCATTAAGAAAATCAATAGAGTTATATGCTAAAAGTCATGAATGTAAATTTATGTGGCTAAGAGGTTATTATATATTTGGTGATGATCTATATGGTAATTCAATATTTTGTAAGATAAGACAAGCTGTTCGTGAAGGAAAGGATAGTTTTCCATTCACTTCAGGTAAAAACAAATATGATTTTATTCATATTGATGATTTAGCAAAACAAATATCTGCCTGTGTAAGACAGGATAAGGTACTTGGAATTATTAATGTTTGTTCAGGGAAGCCTATTAGCCTAGCTGAACAAATTGAATGGTATATTAATTATAATAAATTACCAATTAAGCTTGATTATGGTAAATATCCAGATAGACCATATGATTCACCATGTATTTATGGAGATAATAAAAAGATAAATAGAATTCTTAATATGAATAATAGAATATTAGTTACAGGAGTAAAAGGTCAATTAGGTTATGATTGTGTAAGAGAATTAACTGAAAGAGGCTACACAAATGTAAAAGGAATAGACATCGATGATTTAGATTTAACTAAAGAATTAGATGTTAAAAAATATATAAATGAATATAAACCAGATCTAGTTATTCATAATGCGGCATGGACTCAAGTTGATAAGGCTGAACAAATGCCAGATAAAGTATATGAAGTAAATGCCCTAGCTCCTAAATATATAGCAGAGGCCTGTAAAGAAGTTAATGCTAAGATGGTATACATATCTACAGATTATGTATTTGATGGTTTAGGTGATAAACCATTTGAAATAAATAATCCAAAGGAAGGATTATCAATATATGGTAAAACAAAAGCACAAGGTGAGGATTTTATTACATCTACTATAGATAAATATTTTATAGTAAGAACATCTTGGGTATTTGGCAAAAATGGTAATAATTTTGTAAAGACTATGTTAAAACTTGCTGATATGGGTAAGACTGAGCTTAATGTAGTTTGTGACCAGGTAGGTTCAGTAACTTATACATATGATTTATCTAAATTATTATGCGATATGATAGAAACAGATAAATATGGTATATATCATGCAACAAATGAAGGATATATTTCTTGGGCTGAATTTGCAGAAGAAATATTTAAACAAGCTAACAAAAATGTCAAAGTTAATTATGTAACTACTGAGGAATATTTAAAAATGGTACCTCAACAGGCGAAGAGACCTCTTAATTCAAGAATGAGTAAAGATAGTTTAGATAAAGCAGGATTTAAGAGACTTCCAGATTGGAAGGATGCACTTTCTAGATATTTAAAGGAGCTAGGTGAATAATATGTCTAAATTTTTAGTAACAGGTGGAGCAGGTTTCATTGGAGGAAACTTCCTACACATCATGGTAAATAAATATCCTAATGACCAATATGTTTGTATTGATGCTTTAACTTATGCAGGTAATATGTAAACATTAGCTCCAATTATGGATAAGCCTAATTTTAAATTTGTACATGAAAATATATGTAATAGAGAAGAAGTATTTAAATTATTTGAAGAAGAAAAATTTGATTATGTAATTAATTTTGCGGCAGAAAGCCATGTAGATAGATCTATTGAAAATCCTCGTATTTTCTTAGAAACAAATATATTAGGTACACAAACATTAATGGATGCGTGCCGTAAATATGGTATTAAAAGATATCATCAGGTATCTACAGATGAAGTATATGGAGACCTACCTCTAGATAGACCAGATCTATTCTTTACAGAAAATACTCCAATTCATACATCATCACCTTATAGTGCATCTAAGGCTTCAGCTGACCTATTAGTACAGGCATATCATAGAACATTTGGCTTACCTATAACAATCTCTAGATGTTCTAATAATTATGGTCCATATCATTTCCCTGAAAAGCTAATACCTTTAATGATTCAAAAGGCATTAAGAAATGAAAAACTACCAGTATATGGTAAAGGAGAAAATGTAAGAGACTGGTTATATGTAGGAGACCACTGTACTGCCATTGATTTAATAGTAAGAAATGGTAGAGATGGTGAAGTATATAATATCGGTGGACATAA
>JAFSWG010000008.1 GCA_017444645.1 Acholeplasmatales bacterium
CTTATAAGATATTTCATTATTCTTTGAATCAAATTTAACGAAGCAATTATCATTTTCATTCTTTGTTATAGTAACTACATTTCCATCCTTACTATATTTAAAATTAACTCCAGAAAATGAAGTTAATAATGATGATATATCATTAGCATTTAAATAAGGTACATCTCCATAATCCTTTGCCTTATAAAGTGTTAATGTTGCAGAATTATTTAAATCAGCTGAATCCTTAAAAATATGACTCTTTTGATTTAAAACTGAAATATTATCACCAATAACAGTTTTTCCTTGCTCACCACTATTATCCTTATTACATGCAACTAATGTAAAAAAAGATAATATACATAAACTAATCCCTAACAATCTTTTTTTCATATTTATCCTTTCGTCACCTTTCTTATAATATTTTCAAGAACTCTCTTTTGCGTTCTTTGCGACCAATACATCTTTTGTTATTTTTCAGTTAAAGCTTCTGATTTTATTTGTTTAATGGTAGCAACCTCCCTTGTCGCTCTATTTTTTAATGTTTTGGTCTTAGCTAAAATATTAGCCTTTGTTAATTTTTCATTGTTTTCTAAAAAACGTTGTCTTGGCATAATAACAACTCCTTTTGTTTTACATTTATTTTTAAAACCGTACTTCTATTTGTTTTATTATACCATAATAATATTTTTTGTTAAATATTTTAATATTTAATATGCTTATCTAAAAATAGAAAAATGCTGTTTGAAACTATTCGAGTTTCTTAACAGCCACTTAATTTTTATTAAACAACTCCTTCTATTAGGTACTGTTATACCAAATAGAAAAAACTTAGTAAAATAATTATCCACCAGCCTAGCTGGGGGTTTTCTAAAACAAAAAATAAGACTCATTTCAGATGAGTCTCATTCTCTTTTATTATGTCTGATATCATTTTCTTCATAATATTGTTCGGCTGCTTCATTATAAGCATCTTCAGGAGTTACATCAATTTTAGGATCTAAATTATCAATATTTGATGTTTCTGATATTACTACATCATTTGTTGATAATAGTGGAGTTTCATCTTCTTTCTTATAAGAACCAGATAAATATAATCCTAATTTAGATAATCCAGGACCAACTAGTTCATACAATACACTCGATGCTAATATAATTGTTTGTAATGAATCTCCAAGCTCAGGCTGACCCTGGGCTGTAAATATTCTAGCACCCATATATGATAAACCAATAGCTACACCAGCTTGTGGTATTAATCCTAAACCTAAATAATTTCTAACCTTTTTATCGGTTTTTGCTGTTGCACAACCCAAATATGCACCACCATATTTACCAACAATTCTAACAAAGAAATAAACTAATGCTGCCACAAATAATGGTACATAGCCAATTGTAGTCATATTTGTAAAAGCTAATAAATTAAATTTCATACCACTCATTACGAAGAATAATAACATTATAGGTGGAGAGAAATAATTTAATTGCTTAAATAATTTTTCGTCACCACTGATATTGATATATACCATACTCATTACCATACATCCTAAAAGTGGTGATTGCTCTAATAATGCACAAATGCCACAGAATGTAAATAATAACGCAATTGCGATAATTAATCTATTATCTTTAGTTCTAGTCTTAGGTAATAATAATTTTAATAGGAAACCAAAACCAAATCCTATTACAATTGTTAATAAATTCTTTAATATAGGTAAACCAATAGATTCAAATGAAATACCACTACCACCATTAGCTAGAGCTAAGCATAATGCTATAGCAACGCTATATAAAACCAATGATATTACATCATCTACTGCAACTACTTCAAGTAATGTATTAACATATTCACCTTTTGCTTTTGTTTGTTTAATTGTCATTATTGTAGATGCAGGCGCTGTCGCACTTGAAAGTGCTGCTAATACTAGTGAAAATGATATATCAATACCAAGTAAAAAGAAACAAACAATAAATACTAATATAAAGGCAGCAAATGCTTCAAATAATGTAATTATTAAAACACGTCTACCAGATTTTTTTAGTTCACCAATCTTGAAATATTCACCAGCACTAAAAGCAATAAACGCTAAGGCTATATCTGATATAAAATCCATTCCATTCACTACTCTAGCTGGTATTATTCCTGATATACCAGCTGGTATCAATTTCCAAATAGGAACTAATAAAACACCAACAATAATATAAGCAGTAACATTAGGTAATTTTAATCTTTTTGTAACTCTAGTCATTAAAAAACCAAAGAATAAAATTACAGCAATTGAAATAATAACTACTGCTGTACTAGATTCTATTCCAAGTGATGAAACTATCTTCTCGATTAAAGAAACATTTTCTTCTGTCAAAAACATAGTTAATCACCCAATTCTATTTATTTTTCTAAATATTCTTTTAATTTATCTAATGAATTTAAGCAATCCATATATCCCATCAAATATATCTCTTTTAATTTGCTTAAATCCTTTTCTAACATTTTTATCTTAATAGGAGAGCTTGGAGCTATAACAAATATATCTCCCTTTTTCTCATATTTATCTAATTCATCACATAAAACATTATAGTCTTCATCCGTTCTGGCTAAAATATAAGAAAAATCAGGATAATTAGAATACCATCTTTTTGTTATTTTATATCTTCTATCAAAATTAGGCTTAATTCTAAATGATCTATCTCTTGTTTTTATTACTACAATCTTTTTATATCCTTGATTTATAGCCCATTTATATGGAATTCTGTCATCACAGCCTCCATCAAAATATGGCTTATCATCAATCATTACAGGCTTTGAAAAATAAGGTAGAGTAGCTGAAGCTTTTACACAATCAATAATATCATCTCTTGTATTATCAAAATACTCAGCTTTTCCTGTTTCTAAGCTTGTAGCAACAGCAACAAATCTTCTTTTGGAATCTTTTACTCTATCCATATTTAAATCAGGTATATTAGGTAATTTACCTAATGTAAAATCTAAGTTAATAATACTTTTTCTTTTTGTTAATAAGAATGCATTTATTCCAACATATCTTCCATCTCTTCGATAGCCAATATTGATATGTGCACTTCTTCCGATTTGCCTTGATACATAATTAATACCATTTAGGGCACCAGCTGATACACCAATTGTAGTTTGAAAATTATATCCATGTTGCATCAAGCAATCTAATACACCTTCTTGATACAAGCCTCTAAATGCGCCACCCTCAAGTACAATAGCTCCTTCAGTTATTGAATCATCAGCGTCTTCAAGTGGTATATCTTTCAATATACTATATACTTTTTCATTATCTCCCATAATAATCACCAGAATTCTTAATTGATTATAATTATATATAATTATTCATCCACATTCAATCATACGTGAGACAAAAACGTATTATTGTGTATAAAATTAAAAATGCTGAAAGAATCAGCATTTTAATATCTTATTTTTGATCTAATTTATAACCAAGTAATGTCCCAGTTACTTCTAATAATACTAAATCATAATCCTGCCACATTCTTGTTACTGCATTTTCATATAATAGAATAAATCCATGTTTTCCTACTCTTACTGCAACAAAAGCATGAATTCTATTCTTGTCTAGATATTCGCTTGTATCAGGATATTTATCTTTAATTTCTTTTGGATTTGATGAAGGTAAGACATCCTTTGAACCTGCCATTTTATCCAATGTGAAATATGCATTTTTACCATAAAAATATTCTTTATTTTCTTTAACATCAAATACATTATTGTCTTTATAAACATAGAAGATTTTAGCTGGATGAACTACTCTATCTATATATTCTAATGTTCTAGCAATTACTACATCATTTGATGTTGTATTAATGATTGATTTAACATCATATATTTTACTTAATAATGAATTAGTTCCTCTTTCACTAACTACTATATCTTTATGCTTTTCATGTACATAAACGATATAACAGTTTCTACCTTTTGATTTACCTCTATATAATGCTTTATCCATCTTCATGAATAAATCATTATAATTATCAGCATCCTTAGGGAATGATGCACTACCTACAGTTGCTGTGACGAATACTCTTACATTATCAATATAAATAGATCTTCTTACTGCACCGGTATCTCCAAATGTTTTAGCCCAGAAAGCATGTACATCTTCGTATGAATTAGATTTTAAGTAAAGAACGATAAATTCATCTCCACCAAATCTACCTACTAATCCTTCGTCGCCTGTGCATCTGATTAATCCATCAGCAATCATTTTTAAACATGTGTCTCCAGCGCTGTGTCCATATGAATCATTTATATATTTAAAATTATCAAGATCCATCATACACATGGCAAATGGAACATTTTTTTCTACTAACTTTCTAGCAAAATCTAAAATATATTGTCTAGATATTACTCCAGTTAAAGAATCTAGAACAAATGTTAAATCTGCCCCATTAAAATAATCATATTTTTGTAAATCTTCCTTAGTATACATAAAGCACCTCCAAATATTTATTTTTTTGTAAAACGCTCTTATTATTTTGATTATAATATAGAACCAATTAAAAATCAATACAGCGAATAAAACAAAGAAAGACAACGATAGAGGGGTAACCGTTGCCTTTCAAACAAAATTAAATTAGATACTAAGCACCTTCATATGTGCCTAAGAATGTATATTCTACATTTGTAAAATCAATAACTGTGCCTCTAGTTGCCCACATACCTAAATAATAATAATTAGTATCAATAGCTAGCAGATCAAAATCATAATATGTTTCTGTATATGTAGTTCCATTAAATGTAGTTTTTACAGTAATATTTTGACCAATTTTAGATATTTCAAATTCATATTCTGTTGTTGCTGATAAAGCAGCTGTTCCAACATCATTTGAATTAATTATTGTATTATTTGCCACTGCAAAATTAATTTGTGGTGCACTCTTACTCTTTGCAGTGTTAAATCCTGCACTAATAAAATTACTTACAATTGATGCGTCGTTTGTTGGAATATAGCAATCATCTCTAATCATTAGTCCAAATCCTGTTTGTGTTCCATTTTCAAGTTTTGTAACATCGTTGATTGTAGCAACCTTAGCTTTTGCAGTTAATTTATAATTTTCAGAAGCACTTATTTGCTTGAATGCAAACGCAAATCCGAAAGATTTAAATGCATAATTATTATCTTTATCTAAATAAAATTTACCTTGTCTAGTACCATCATTTCCAACTCGATATCCATCAGTAGTATCTATAGCAATAAATTGAGATGACTTATCTCCACCTAACTCGCCAAAGACAGTTCCGTAAATACCCTTAGTATTATCAGCCACAAATCTATTGGCTTGACCAACATATGATGACCAATTAACTGCTTCATAATCCTTTACAACAAAACTAGAATTCTTTACTAAATCTTTATCTTTAGTAGGCGCTTCTTTCGATGTATCTACATAATTCTTTAAAGTTGAATTTGTTTTCAATAATGCTTGAGCAAAGTTATATGCCGTATTTTTAGCACCATAAACATTTAAATGAGTTTTATCGTATGATTTTAAATTAGGTTCTGTCTTATCTTGAGTTTTATCTTCTGTCGTAAATTTGCCTGTAGACATTGCATGATAATATACTGCCTCGCTAAAACCAATTTGACTATATTGAGTTTTAGATATAGTAGTTAAATCAATAAAAGGAATGCTATATTTTGTAGCTAAATCTTCTACTGCTTTTCTATAATCACCATCATTTTCAGTAATATGGGCAGTTGATCCGGTATAATCATTTGATTCACTTGCTCTAACAATTGGTGAAGCTAATATAGGGAATGCTCCTTTATCTAAAGCTAATTTAACGTAATTATTATATAAAGATGATTGGAAAGAATTTGAATCAGCTAAAGCTGCATCAATATTTGAATAATTTGCGCTTCTATATCTAGTCGCATCATCATTTTTCTCATCATTATGTCCAAAGCCAATTATTAAATAATCGCCTTGTTTTATATCATTTTTTAAAGTTGAATAATTAGATTCAGTAGTAAAACTTAAAGAACTTCTACCAGATAAGGCAAGGTTAACAACTGATGCTTTTTTACTTAAATAATTTTGCATTTGAGTTCCATATCCATATCTAGGATAGTAGTAATCATCATCAAATGAACACATAGTTGAATCACCAACCATATAGACCTTTGTTTGAACTAAATCCTTATCCCAATCTACATTTTGGTTGTTATTTGGTTCATTATCATTTCCTTGGTTATTTGTAGTATTGTTTTCTTGATTAGTAGTTTCTGGTTGAGTTGTACTATTATTAATAGTTGTTGACATAGTAGTTTCTCCTGATGCTGTATTATCGCATGAAGCTAATGCTATTGCTGATATTCCTAATATACCTAATAAATACTTGATTTTCATTTCTTCTTTTACCTTCACTTTCTGATTGTCCTTATTATACAAGATGATTTATTCTAAATTAAGCGTTTTATACGACATCATATGTCTATTTTTGACACCTTTTCGAATATGTTTATATATGATTAATAAATAAATGTTAGATATATTACATGTATGTTTTGACACTAAATATTTTATTTTATATAATTATAGAAAGGTGATTATTATGTTTAATTCAAAAGCGTCAATTAAATTTATGATGGCTAAAATCTTTTTTACATTAGCTAATTTCAGTTACAAAACCTTATCAGACGTTACTCCTTCTGTTTATCATGGAACTAAAACATTAGAAATTAATTATATAAGAAATGGATACGGAAGAGTAATAGTTGAAGATAAAGAATATGATATAAAAGGTGGTTCATATATTGTAATACCTGAATTTGTTTCATATTCAATTATTCCAATTGAGCCAATTGATATATATTCAATTTATTTATTAATTGATAATAAAACAGGATATAAAGAATACATACCTCTAGTTAATAATTATTATGTAGGAAATGATAAAAACTCTCTAATAATGGATTTCGATGATTTATATTATGAATTGAAAAATTTAAAATTTGGATATAATGAAATAGTTGTATCAGATTTTAAAAAGATAATAGTAAAGATATTAAGAAATGAAAAGATAGATGGTAAAAGATTATCACATTGGGATACAGGAAGCCTTCAATTTGATATTGAAGATATATTCGCAAACGAATTCTCTACTATTACTATTAACGAATTAGCTGATAGAGTCCATTTAAGTACTAGAGAATTGCAAAGATATTTAATTAAAAATTATAAGAAAAGCTTTAACGAATTAAAAACAGAGGCAAAAATGAATTTTGCTGCAAATAAATTAATTTATTCAGATATTAAAATATCAGAATTATATGAGCTTGTTGGATATTCTACTCCTGAGCATTTCTCATATGCATTTAAAAAATATTTTAATGTATCTCCACTAGAATATAGAAAGACAAAAGTGAAATGATTTGACTCATTTCACTTTTTAAAAGAGATGGAGATTTTATTTAGAATAGACTTCTACTGTGATACTATTAATCATTAATCCAGTACCACCTTGTCTATAGATATGAATTTCTGTTTCACCAGATACTTCAAGCTGAACTTCATAATCTGAATTTCCTTCTATTACTACTGATTCTTTAATTCCAGTTATAATATTCTTAATGTCCATATTGACAGATTTTGCTGAATCTGACTTATAAGCATTAACTGTTATATATGCTGTACCTGTAGCATTAAACTTTACACCAATATATTTTTCATCAGCATTATTATAGCTTGAACCAATTTTATATGCGTTTCCGCTCTTTGTTACATTATTACCATCTGTAAAGAATGGAGTTGATGTAGTTGTTAATGTACCTGTAGCTGCATTAAATTCTAATGAAGCAACAGGTGTACCCTTAGCATCTTTTCTAACTTTAGCTATTTTAGCTTGTACATTTTTAATATTTGTAGCATATTCAGGCTTTCTATCAGATGCATTTAATTTATTATATTCATCTATTGCAGCATTTAACTTAGTTTCTGCATCATCAACATTATCAATTGTGATTGAATCTACTGCAGGTACTAAAGCCATCTTAGCTAAGAATTCAGTATCATCAGGGAATGTTCTAGTTTCGTCAACTAAATTAATATATTTAGAATCAACTGTACCTTCAAGTGCAGTTATTTTTTCTTTTGGCATTAAATTAGATGATACAACATATTTTTCTGGTTTATTATTAATTAAATCACTAAATTCAACTAATTCAGTACCATTTTTACCAGTATTTCTATTAGTACCATGACTTGTTACTGTTGAATCATTAAATGATTTTAATGCTTCTGCAACATATGCAGCTTCTAAATATGCACCATATTTATTATAATGAGTAGCTTCAATTCCTTCATATCCTAAATCAGGATTATTATAAGTTGAATCATAACCATATGGCCATGTTCCTGTTAAGGCATTTGGTTTTAAAGCCATTAAATAATTTGCATTATTTACTGTAGCTAATTCTAGCATTGCTTTAGATTTAGCAAACAAATCAATACACATTACATCTTCTTCAGCAGCTAATTGCTTCATAGCTTCAACATATGCAAAATTATCACCATGAAGTCCAGGACCACCAACAATTTGATCACCCGAGAACTTAACTCTAGCAACTGGTGTTACTAAAATAGGTGTTGCTCCTTTACTTCTTGCAAAATCAACATATTCCTTTAAATAGCCTTTATATGTACCATTTGTTCCTGCTGCATCATATGCATAATATGAATTACCATATTTAGCTATTTCAGTTTTAGTCTTATCTGTCATATCTGATGGCAAGTTTGAGGTAGTGCTTGCTTTATTAGTTGGAGCAGTTGTAGGATATATACCATTCACTGGTGTTCCTAGTGGAACCATTCTTTCATACATATAAGATGTATCTGATTGAGTTTTAGTGTCATCATCATTGTGTCCAAATTGAATTAGAAGATAATCTCCTTCTGTAATTTGGCTTCCAATTGATTTACCACCATTTTCAGTAAATGTATAATTAAATCCATTTTCAACAATATCATATAATCTTCCTTCGTTTATAAATGAGCGAGAAGATCTTCCGCCTTTAGCAGCATTTTTAACTGTAATAGAATCATCTAAAAATAAATCTAGAAATTGACCCCAACCACCAATATATTGTTGTTCTGTATAAGTTTGAACTGTAGAATCACCTGCAAGATAAATAGTTGTAGGCTTATCATATTTTTTATTTTCGTTAGTAGTTGTAGTTGTAGTACTTTCTTCACCACTAGTTGTTGTAGTAGGAATAGACGTATTATTTGTAGTTGTATTTTGATTTTCTACATTATTACATGCAGTTAGTGATAATACACTAACACCCATAAATCCAATTAAATATTTTAGTTTCATTGTTCATTCCTTCTTTCTTCATCCTTATTATTACATTATGATTATTCTAAATGAAGCGTTTTATATGTCATATTTCTATATTTTATGTCGTTTTTTCGAATTATCAATAAAATATTTTTATGATTATGTAATATTTCTTACAGAGAAAAAAGTGAATTTAAGCGCAAAAAAGACAGGTCTTTCACCTGTCTAATTTGGGAATATTATATTCAGTTTTAATGAATATCTAAACTATTAATTGCAACTGACTTAGCATTACTTGAACCTTTTGAACATGTAATTGTGATTCTTACATACACTGGGCCAGAAACGTTGCATGTAGCCTTTACATCTTCATTCTTATTATTACTTTTTACTGTTAATGTTGCACAATCAATCCAATTATTTTTATTTGAAGATGTAGAAATAGTAATTGTCATATCTCCTTTACTTTCGAGATTCATATTAGCCACTATTTCAGAAATACTTGCTACTGTAACATTTGATGTTGCCACAATAGTATTGTCCTTATGTACTTTTGCAGTTATGCCACTTGTAACACTTGTTGTAGTTCCTGAAATTGTCCAACTAGAGAAATCTGTTACTACTAATCCATCAGTTGATGGAGTTGGCTCTTCTGGAGTTACAGGATCTTGTGGATCTTCAGGTTGTTGATTTAATAATTCATTTAATTGTGCTCTAGCATTAACTAGCTTTGTATAATTTGTAACCTTTGACTGTTCACTTGAAGATAACTTGTTGTAAGCTGCTTCAGCTGCTTCAACTTTTGATTTATGACTTAAAGTGATAGTTGAAGGTAAATTATCAATTAAACTTATTACATCTGTTACTGATGTATCAACTGTTGGTGTTACAGGAGTTGTTGATTCAACACCTAAGCCTAATACTTCTAATACTGTACCCTTATAATTTGTAAGTTTAGTTTTTAATTCTTTAATTACTGAATAATTAGAATCTTCAGTTGAATTATCAAATGTCCACTTAAAATCTCCACCTTGAACACGACCTGCATAAGTTGTTACATTTTGTTTTGCAACATCTGGAGATTCAACATTATATGAATACATTAAAGATTGATCAGTATCAAAGTTATTATAAGTAGTTCCACCTGATAATGCTTTATAACTTGATGGTACTTGTTCATTTCTAGATGAGGCTTCATAAGCATCAAATGATGTAGCGTTATCTTTTTGAGTTATATAACTTACATTGCCATCAAATCTATTACCATATGATTTAATGATACCTCCTGCTTCACTGCTGAATGTACCAGCACCTTTAGCATCAGTACCTTGCATTGATGTTAACATTGGCTTCATAGTTGCTGTTGATCTAAAGTAATTATTTTCAACGAATGCTGAACCACCCATTGTCATACCAACACCATATTTAGCATTACCATCGAAATAGTTGTTATAAATATGAACTGTACATGTTCTAATTCTTGGATGTCTTGAATCAGAGTGATCATACCAGTTATGATGATATGTAATATAGTTAGATGTAGATTCACTCTTCATACCTTGTAAATTACACTTGCCATTATCCCAGAAATGGTTATATGAATGTGTAACATATGTTGATTTCTTAGTATCTAGAGCACCATCACCCTTAGCTTGGTCTGCGTCACTACCTGCATCTCCATAGAAGAAATCACAATTATGTACCCAAACATGATCATTTGCTTGTTGTAATCCACAGTCATCACCTTCTGTTGAATTACAATTCATAAATCCTAGATTTCTAATTTCAATATTACTTGAGTTCTTAATAACAATACCAAATCCATTCATTGTAGCATCGTTACCAATACCTTCAACTGTTAAATTCTTAACACCATCTAAATATAGATCACCATTTGGCATATTTGCTGGATCTAAAATATTACCAATAACTCTAATACATACTGGATTCTTAATATATTTTTGACCTTTCATTGCTGTTAATATATTTTGAATACCAACATATCCATTATATGTTACTGTATCTTTATTAGAATTTGCTACATAAATTACAACTGCATCACTCTTTAATGTACCATCATCATTATATGCACCTGATGATGAACCATTAACGAAACCAAATCCTGCTCTTTCATGAGCAACTACGTTAATATTACCAATGATTGTTGCAGAATCACTTATTTCAGAACCATTTACTGGAACAACCTTTAATGAATATGAACCAGCTTTTAAGCCTACAACATCTACTCTATAATTATTTGCATATCTTCTAATTAATTGCTTATCTACTTTTGTAAATGAAGATGAAGTTGATGCTTTAACATATACGTTATAATCAGTAATACTATCTAATGCATCAAATTCAGCATAAATATTTTCTTGTCCTCCAGCACAAGCTGTAATATTAACTGAAGATACTTGTGATTCTTGATATACTGCATATAATGTAATATTTGAGTTTATTACATTACCAAAATCAAATTCGGAACCATTCTTTGATGCTGACCAGTATAAGAACTTATATCCTGAAATATATTCAGCACCTGGAATATCAGTTAAATTTGCACCTTTATCATTTGATACAGTTGCTAGAGTCTTACTTCCATCCTTGCTCTTAAATGTAATTGTACATTGCTCAATAAAATGTGCATATAATGTAGTATTTGATTCGAATGTATCTCCTGACTTATATAAGCTTGATGCTGTGAAATTACTATTTGAATACCAAGCTTCAAGTCTATATCCGTTCTTTGATACACTTGGAAGAGTGAAGCTATTTCCTTTTTTAACTGAAATAGTTGAATATGTATTACCGTCTACATTGAATGTAATTGTAATAGTATTTGCAGTATCCTTTAATGAATTATAAGTGCTTCTTGCTGATGTCATTTTGTTATATGCATCAATTACTGCATATTCTTTCTTTTGATCTACACTTAATTCAACATAAATTGCTTCTGCTTCACTAATTAAAGCATCACATTCAGATGTATATGTAATAGTTGATGGAATTGCATTTACCTTAGATACGAATACATCAACAATGATATTTTCCATATCAGATTCTGCTTCAACTAATTTATTTAAATTAGATACATTAGCATTACTTACTTTTGCAATTAAATTATTATAAGCATATCTTGCTTCTGTAACTAAATTGGAATTAGTACTTGTAATATTTGATGGAAGATTATTAATTAATCCTTCAACATATGAAATACCTTTTGATTTATATTGTTCAAATGCATTTAATACTATTTGATAATTTGCTGATGCTTGTGCTTTAGCATTTGAATTTAATGATTCATATTTATTTAATGCGTTATTAATTGAATTATAACAAGTATCGTTATATGAAATTGTAGATGGAATTTGAGCTACTGCATTATTAAATTCTTTTAGAATTTGATCCATATAATCAGTAGAATCATATGCTTCAACCTTAAGTGAATTAATAGTAAATTCTTTAAATTGAATTGCAGTACTTGTACTTCCTGGTTGGAAATTATAAGCTTGAATATAATATGTACCTGGAACTAATACTACACTTCCAGATGCCTTTAGCATAGAAATACCAGCTTCATTAATTAATACACCTGTTTTATCATCTGTATCTGCTGCGTAAGAAATAGTAATTTTAGCATAATCAGTTAATTTAAATGCATACATATTCTTTGAAATCTTACCTGGATTTACAGTTTGACCTGCACTTAAATTATTAACAGTTGGTTTTAAGCCTGTACCACCTAAAATTGATAAGTCACTTAAAGATACACTTGAAATATTAGTTAATGAATCTTTAGCTACACCACATCTAGCGAA
The DNA here is from genome assembly GCA_017444645.1 of Acholeplasmatales bacterium. Taxonomy (GTDB): domain Bacteria; phylum Bacillota_I; class Bacilli_A; order Acholeplasmatales; family Anaeroplasmataceae; genus Anaeroplasma. The sequence goes on from JAFSWG010000008.1 coordinate 13,123, forward strand.
TACTACTTTTCTTGCTTCTATTAAATCTTCTTGTAAATAATAATCATTTGTAGGAATATATGATAATTTACTATCTAATTCAAATGATGAATAATCTACACCATTATATCCACAAGAATTAGATACCTTTTGGCTCTTATCAGTAACTGTAGTTGCTGGAGTTTTAGCAATTAATGCACTTGCTAATGAATCATTGTAAGCTTTAATTGCACCACCATCTACTCTATATGGATTCTTACATGCATAGAAAATATTAGATTCTGAGAAAATATATGCGTTTGCTCTAGTATTCATTGCATAATCGCCTTGTCCATAGAAAATATTATTATACATATGAATATTAGCTTGTCTTGCAAGAGGACCTCTTGCTTCGCACATATACCAGAAATTATGATGGTAAGTTAAATTATATTGTAAGCTTGAATCTGAAGATCCAACTAAGTTTGTCTTATGACAACCTTCAAAATAATTGTAGCTACATGTAAAATACATACCACGTTTGAAATCTACTGAACCATCACCTTGTGCTTTATCTGATTCTGCTGGATCAGTAATATTTGGACAATAGAATTCATTATTATGAATCCAACAACGCTCTACTGATGCAGTAATAGTTGAGCCTGATTGTTGACCTTCCATACCAATTGCATCTTCAGGAGTATTGATGAATTTTAAATTTCTTACTTCAAAGCTCTTACCTAATTCAGGGTGTGCTGTTTCACAAATCATATGGAATCCCCAGCCATCGATTGTTGCGTCACTGCCAACACCTTCGAATGTAATGTTCTTTCCTGATTTCATACGAGCCATATGACCATTGTCGCCTTCGCTACCACCAAAGTCGTTTGAATCATATCCTGTTAAGCCTTCGATTAAGCTTGTAGACGCTGCTGCAAATGCACCTTGTCTATATAATCCTGAATCAGATACACAACCAACAAATCTTACAACTAGTGGAATATTGTCTTCTGCTAATTTTTGTAAAATACCTTGGTTTGTATTACCTTTACCATAATATGTTTTACCACTTGAAACTTTCTTACATTCAGTTTCATGGCCTGATTCACCACATGCTTGACCAGTTGAGTTTAAGATATTACCAATACCTTTAACTGTAATACCTTTATATGATAATTCAACATCATTTTTATTATCATCAGTTACATATAATACAATTGCGTTTTCCTTTAATGTACCATCATTATTATATGCACCAACACCTTCAGTTGAATTAAAATGTGCATAACCTGATCTATCATATGCTTCAACCTTTACTGTTGCAGTTGAACCATAATTTAATACATCTCTGTCATCTAATTGAGGAACAACCATAAATGAATGAGTTCCTTCTGTTAAACCAAATAAATCAAATCTAAATGTATTACCAGATTGTGTTAAATAAGCATTTTTATCAGATACCTTTACTGGTGAACCTGAATCTAATGAATAAATACTATAATTTTTAACATTACTATATTTATTGAATTCAATATATGCTGATTCTTGTAATCCTTCATTTGCTGTAATACTAACTTTAGCAACTGAATTATCTTCATTCTTATATTTAGCATTTAATACTAAATCTTCTTGAATCACAGTTCTACCATCAAAATCATTACCTTCATATGTCCAACCATCGAAAATCTTTCCTTCGATATATTCTACTTGAGGTTGTGCTAAATCATTAAAGATAGTTCCTTCATCAGCCTTTATTGTTTCAATAACATTTCCATTAATATCTTTAAATGTAATTGAATATTGTTTAACATATTTACCATATAATGTAATATTTGATGTGATTGCTTGTGATGCTACAAATGAAGTAGTCATATTACTATCTGTATACCAACCAACGAAACGATATCCATTAATATTTTTAGATGGTAAATTAATTGTATTTCCTTTAACTAATTCAATTGAATCAATCTTTTCATTATTAACATTTAATACAAATGATACAGTTACTTTATCATCTTCTGTTAATTTTTCCCATTTAGCATATAATACTAAATTTGAATCAATTGACTTATTAATATCAAATTCATTTTTATAATTTGAATCTGTATACCAACCTGTTAGCTTATAGCCTGATTTTGTAACTTGAGGTAATTCACTTAATGTTGTACCTTTTTTAATCTTTGTTGCTTCAACAGTTTCTACACCATCAGTGTTATAACCGACTGTTACATATTCGTCAGTTACTTCCACTAAACCTGCAGTTTTTTCTTCATAATAGATTGTGCTAATCTTTAATGAACCAAAATCACCATCTGCCTTAGGTGTAGTAATAACATATGTACCTGCTTCTAAATCTAAAACATCTACATTAGCGCTACCACCTTTTTTAACATCTTGAGTATATACAGGTGTAGTTGAACCTTGTTTAGTTAATGTAAATGTATATGTACTACCTGAGCCTGATGTAGCTGTCATATGGAAATCATTTTTATTTCCAGTTACAGTAAATGTAATAGTAGCTCCTTGGCTATTATATACATTATCACTATCTAATCTTTGTTTAGCACCAGCAAATGTAAATCCATTTAATTCTACATCTTTACCAAATGCTGTATTACCAGATACTTCAGCAATACTTCTTAAATTTGACCATGATGTATAATCTCCACCGAAGCCCTTTGAAGTTACAGAATCTTTAGTATATCTTGCAACTAAAGTAATATTTCCAGTAATTGGAGTATTGAAATCAAATTCTTTTCCATCTAATTCCCAATGGTCAAATTCATAGCCATCCTTAGTAGGATTTGCTGGCTTCTTAACTTTATTATTCTTTTTAACTGATTGTGAATTAATATTAGATCCACCATCAGTATTGAAATCTACTTTATATTTAGAATATGAAACACTCTTTAAATTAGCTGCCCAGCTAGGTGCGAAGTTAGTAGCTGCATATTCTTCAGTGAAATCAGCTTCTACTACTGTATCCTTACTGAAAGCATCCTCACTAATATATGTAATAGTTTCAGGTAATGAAACACTTGATACATTTTGTAAATTAGTAATATGTGTTACAGGATATCTACCATTTTCATTAGTAGAATATGCTGGTACAACTAATGTATCAGGTGATGATTTAGTATTTAAACCATTTACTGATAATTCTTTATGTTCTTTATCAAATTCAAGATTTAATTGTGAATTTTGTTGATATTCGTATGAAAAGAAATTACCATTCTCTTTTGCTTCTACTGAACCTGTTTTAGAAACAACCTTTTGTCCATCAGCTTCAAGTTCAAGTCTTACATCTAAGTAATATGAAGCATATTCAGCTGGAATATTTTTTAATGCATAAACTACAATATATTTAAATGGCTTTGATCCATCTTCAGCTTCAATATCAGTTGCGTATAAGACATCATCACCATTTTTAATTCCTGTATAAGCATTTGTTATTTCCTTTGATGTTTCCTTTAAAGAAGGTAAAACATCACCATTGGCGCTATACATTGCTCTTTTCCATGTAGCCTTTACATTTAAAGATGTAATCGCTGCAAAGAATCTAATAGAAACCTTACCATCGTTTTCATTAGCTATTTGATAACCCAATTTAGGTTGAATTAGTGTTTCTTCTACATTATCCTTTAAAGATAATTTTTTATTTTCAATTATTCCATTTAATGAACTAACATCAAGGGATGTTGTTTCATCAAATTCATTTATTTCTTCTTTTATAGAACTACTTATATTATTGTTGTTTGAATTAACTACTATACCTGCAGTAATTGAAGCAATACCTAATCCTGCAAGTGATGCTAAAAATAATCTTCTCTTTTTCATTTCTCTTTTTCCTTCTATTAGCTTTGAAATTCTTCTTCTGTATCTGAACCAGATGGATCATATACCCCGTTTTTTGTTAAGCCTCCTGGGCTTGCGTTTACAACATCTTCTATTTCAATTGTTTCGTCTTCAATAGAAGGCTTTAAATAATCTCTCATTTCTTCCTCCAAAAATTAAAACCACTTGGCATCATGCCAATTTGAAGAATCTTCGTCATCCTTGATTTCTTTTGATTCTTCATTTTCTTTTTCTTCTTCCTTTAAATTCTTTTCTTCTGTTACTACATTTGTAGTATCCACTTCAACTATACTTGTTAAAGCTTCATCAATCTCTTCACCCTTCGGTCGTTCATCCTCAACCACTGTGCTTTCTACTTTAGTATCCGTTTTGGAACTTATGCTAGCACAAGAAGACAAACCAACTACGAGAGCTAAACTAGCCAATAAAAAAAATTTCCCTCTCTTCATTTTTCCCCTCTTTTTTATGTTTTCGGAAAACGTTTTCTTTAATCCGACACAATTAAAACAATCGCGTACACTTGTTTATTGGTAAAAAACAAATTTTTTTAAATTTTTTTATAAAAAGAAAAAATCTCAGGCTTTATCCCGAGATTATACAAGCATTGAATAAGTAAAATATCCACTTTCATTATTTATCTTATCTATTATTATTTCTGCTTCTTTAATACCTAAGCTTAATGCTTTCTTCAAATACACTAATGCTTTTTCATTATTCTTTAATACACTTGAGCCTTCAAAATATAAATATCCTAAATTATAACAAGCTCTTGGATCATTATTATCAGCTGCCTTAGTATACCATTCAACTGCTTTATTAATATCCTTTATCTTTTCATTAGTCTGATAAATATATCCTAAGAAATATGCCGAATCTCTATATCCTGCCTCATATGATTTCTCATACCAACTAATTGCTGAATCTAAATCTGTTTCTGTTCCAACACCATTTAAATAATAGCCAGCTAATTCAAACATTTGAATTTCATTTCCTTTATTAGCGTATTCAAGTGATATCTCAAAAGCTTTTTTTAAATCCGCTTTAACTCCAATACCTTCTCTATACATCTTAGTAATCTGAATAGATGCATATTTATTTTTATCAGCTGCTTCTGTTAACCAATGTAATGCTTCTAAATAATTAACCATTACACCTTGTCCTTTAAAATATGCTTCAGCTATACGAATTTGAGCCTCTGTATTACCAGCCTTTGCTTGCTTTAGCATTTCATCAAATATAGTAGCCATAAATATACCTCCAAACAAAACATAATTATTATATCTTAAATATTTTATCTTTTAAATATTTTCCATATAATTTTTCTAATAAAACCTAAATTATCTAATAAATAATGATTAATATAATCTAAAGTATTTTGATTTAAATCTTTTGACCAATCAAAAGATTTTATTACTCTATAATATTCTTTATATATTTTATTAATTCCAGTCTTCTTTTCTTCTATTTCGTCTCTAATAGATTCAAATACTTTATCCTCATTATTTGTTACAAATAATAAAAAGAACAAATAATTTAATTTAAAATCATTTTTATCATAATTAATTAAAGTATTTACAAAAGCGTAATTAAAGCCTTTATTTTTCTTTAATCCATTAAATAATGAATTAAATCCAGTCATAATCAAGCTAGAATTTTTCATATCAGAAATAGATGGAATAAATTTATAAAATGAAGATAATAAATACCTTAAATAATATTTGTTATAATATTCATTACCTAATTCATTAAACCATTTATTATCCTTTAATAATAAATCTTTAAAATATTTATATCTAAATTTATCATTTATATATGCTTTTTTAATATCTAAACCAGATTTTAATACATCTAATAAAATAGATGAATTAGATTTTCTTTTTTGTAAATATATATCTAATTCAAATAAATCATTATAATATTCTATATCATTTTCGAATAATAAATCAGGATTAGAATAAATAATATTAGTTACTTTTCTAACAAATGTATCTTTATCTTTAAAATTATCATCTAGATTTTTATAATATCTATTATATAAATTAACAGATTCAGCTAATTTATTATTACTTGCTTTAATATATTCTAAAACCTTATCAGTAAATATACCATCATTCTTCTTATTATTATTTAAATAATTCTTATTATAAATTTCATCTAAATAATCTAAACTAAAATCTTTTGTTATATCAATCTTCATTGATTCTTTCATTTCTAATAAATTATTATAATTATCTTTTAATAATAGATTATCTAATTCATTATAATATTCAGGTTTCTTTTCTTCTCTTTCTATATATAATGCAATATATTCTTTTCTATTAGTAACTGAATTAAAAGATTTTTCATAAAATTTTAAAGCATCTGATGGATTCATTCTTTCTAATATTTTTAATGTATAATATATACCAAAATCCATTGTATAATTATCTATTTTACGATCTAGCTTTTCAAAAACAAAATATAATAATCTACTAGATGCCTTTTTATTAAGGTTGTCTATTCTATTAATAACTAAATCTAAATAATCTACTCTTTTTAATTTTACACATTCTTCAATATAATAAATTAATATATCATTAGGTACTATTTGACTATGCTTCTTTTTTATATTTTTACATACAGAATCTAATAATATATACCATTCATTAAAATTCTCTATTCCATTAATATATTTAGCATTAAATAAATCATATTTAACTAAATAATCATAATAATCTGATAAATCAAATGGGGCATTATTAATAATTAAATTTAAATAATCTTCAGGTGTAGTATTAATATTTATTCCAAATTTATTCAAATTCGAAAAGAATAAATTAATAATTTCATCATGACTAGATTCTACATAATCATATACATATTTATATACAAATAGCATATCATTATTTATTCTAAATTTATTTAATTTAGTATATATAGTTGAGGCAATAAAATTATTATTATATTTATATTCAGAACATTTAATAGCTAATGATAATTCCTTAGGATCAGTAAATGATTCGATTTTACCACCTATTAAATTATTCAATATTGCTGCAGTATTAGCATCAATATTATGGTTATCCATTAATTCTTCTATTGCTTCTTTATATGCCTTTGCTTCATCTATTTGATTTAGCAAATAAGATGCTAAATTAGTAGAATATTTACCTAAACTAATATTAGGATAATCATTATCCTTAAAATCTAAATAATAAATATTATCAGATGTTATTGTTCTTTCGTTTATTAATCCGATAATATTGAATTTCTTCATTTGTTTAAATGTTGAACCAAATGTAAATGATAAATCATATAGATTTTTATATGGTAATAATAATCCAATTAATGCTAAATAAATATTTAAATTATCAGAATAAATAACTATAGGCTTATCATGAATTAATAATAATTCTATATATGTAGCTAATATTTTTTCCATATTAGAATCTATTATATTTAAATATTGTTGATTGATTAATGAATCATTATTAGTATTTAAAATAATATCATTATTCTTATTTTCTTTTATGAAATAGTCATGAATAAAGGAATTAAATGGATTAAAATCTTTTTCATAAAAATGCATTATTTTAACACTATATGTGTCTTCATTATTTATTGATAATCCTTGAGGATTAATAGATATTAAATAATATGTATTGTTTAAGCCAAAAAAGGTAAGCTTTGTAAGCTTACCATTTATTTCTAAGAAATCATCATTATTTAATAATGTATATGAATAATCTAATATATTCTTTAAATCATTCTTATTTAAATCATTAGATAATTCCTGATTTTTTATGTTAATTTTATTATTAGCTACTGCTACAACAAGCAGCGAATAATATGCTCTCATTATGCTCCCTTTGCTTCTCCTGTTATTATAAAATTAACATCACTAAATTCAACTAATACACCTTTTGATGCATATAAACCAATATACATTGATTTATTATCGATTTTAGTTAAATCAAAATCAAAAAAATATTTATTATATTCTTTTCCTCTAAATATTACTTTTACTGTAATTCTTTGACCTAATCTTTCTATTTCTAAATAAGCAGTATCACCTGTTTTATAAAATTCATTTATAAAATTAGGCTCTTTATTAAGCTCAGTAGTTGAAGCTCTAGAATAAATAATATTAGTTGATGCATCTGCAGTAATAAATCCTGCAGAAACATAATTAGATGCAGAAACACGCTTGTAATTATAATTTATATAAATATCATCTCTTAACTTTAAACCAAAAGCTGATTGTCTAGTATTTAAAAAGCTAATAATTTTAGCGTTAGCACTCATTTTGAAATTTAAATTAGCATCTACTTCTTTAAATATAAAGCAATCTGAATCACTAGTAGCAACAGTTCTACCATTTAATGTTTTAGTTCCTACAATAAATTTATTATTATCCTCATAAGCATATAAATCCATTGGGTTTTCAAATGTGCCAATTGCAGTGCCGTAAATACCTTTAGTTGTAGTTTTAAAGTTATCACCCGGATTATATTTGCTTAAATCAGGCTTATGGTATTCTATAAATTCATATTTAGAATCCATAAATAAATCAGCATCTGTTGGAGCTTCTAATTCATTCTTTAAATATTTTTTTAGTTCTAAATTTGTATTCTTTAAACCTAAAGAAAATAAATATGCACTATATTTAGCACCATAATAATTTAGATGTGTTTTATCTACACTGGTAGGATCAGCAACAACCTTTCCATCTTTTTTTATACCTGAAGTCATTGCGTGATGATATATTGCCTTATCATATCCTATTTTTTCATATAATTCTTTTGTTGGATTTGTTAAATCTATTACAGTTATATTCTTCTCTTTACCTAATTCAATTAAGGCATCTCTATAATTACCATGTGGAGTATCATGAATTATATTTCCAGTGTAATTATTATTTTTAGATAATCTTACAACTGGAGTTGAAATAATTGGGATAGCACCTTTGTTTATTGCAGGTAAAACATAATTATTGTAAATAGAATATTTAAAAGATAATTTATTATCTATTGGAAGTGAAGCATCTGAAAAGCGTAAAAAATCATCATCTTTTTCATCATTATGTCCAAATCCGATTAATAAATAATCACCTTTATTTAATTCATCAAATGTCTTTTTATATTCAGGATCTAATATATAGCTTCTAGATGATCTACCAGATAAAGCATTATTAATAATTGTTACATCGTCTTTAAAAAACTGATTAAGCATAGTAGCATAACCATATCTTGGATAAAAATACAAATCATTAAATTTTGCTAAAGTAGAATCACCTACAACATATATTTTCATATACTATCCCTCATATAATTTAGATTTTTTCAAAATAAAATAATTAGCAAAGCCTAGTACTAAAAGTAAAATCAAATTAGTTATAATTCTAATAACAATATAATTATTCATGAATAAATCAAATACCCATAATAATCCTAAATTCATTCCAATTAATAAGAAGCATGATATTATATATCTTAAGCCTCTTTTTTTTCTACTTAATATTTTTCTATTACCATAAAAAATTCCAAATACATTAATTAATGTACAAACAAATGTAGCAATTAATCCTGATAAGGCAGAAAAATATAATAGCCATGATTCAAACATATCTTTAAACACAAAAGAGAATATAATGAATGCTAATAAATCAACAAAAGCGGCAATAAATATAGGTAAACCATATTTGATTGTACATAAAGATATTCTAGAGAAATCTCTAACTGGTCTAAAATGAGATGCCTTATTTTCGTTGATATAGATAGTTTCTATTGCTATTTCTTTAATATCTATATTTTCTCTTACAGCTTCAGCAAGCATATTCATTTCATATTCAAATCTAGAACCTTTAATACTTAACATAAAATCTAATAAATTTGAATTGAAAGCTCTTAGTCCTGTTTGAGTATCATTTAAATGCTTATTTTCGTATATTCTTAGTAATATTCTTGCAACATCATTTCCAAAACTACTTCTCTTTGGAATAGGTGTTTCAAATTTACGGCTTCCAAGTACTAAAGCACCATCATTTTCTAAATAAAATTCATATACCTTTTTAATATCAGATGGCTTATGCTGTCCATCACTATCAGCTGTAACAATTACTGAATTAATATTTAATTCTTTAATGTATCTAAAAGCGGTCTTTAAAGTTTCACCTTTTCCTTTATTTTCTTCATGAGTTAATAAAGTAACATTAGGCTTATTTTTAACATCATTAAAAATATCATCATGGCTTTTAGAACCATCGTTAACAACGATCATACTAAAATCATCAAAAAAACTATTAAGTTTATCAATTAATTCAGGCAAATGAAAATCTGGTTCATATGCAGGAATTACAATTATTAGCTTTCTTTTTGATACCATAATAATAATCTCCTATCGTATAAGATTATACCAAAAAGTCTATATTTTTACAATAAAATGCAATATTAATAACATAACAATTGATTATAGAAAACTAATTATTGTATAATTCTATTAGTTGGTGAATAAAATGGAAGATAAAAAAGAATTAAGAACTGAAATTAATACAAAAACCGGCTTTATTTTAGCGATTATAGGTCTAGCAACATTTTTCATTATGGGACTAGGCGTAATTCCTAGTACTGCTGGCTTAATATTATCAATTCTAGCTAATAAACAAAACAAAAATGATAAGACAGTAATTAATATAAAATTATCAATTATTGGTATTATTATTAATTTAATGGTACTTATAGCTGTAATTGTAAATATGATTATTTATAGAAATTATAAATAGGAATGCTTCTTGCATTTCTTTTTTTCTTGAAATAAACATTTTTATAATGTATATTATAAAAGATTGAAGGTGATTAAATATGTGGCCTCTAATTATAACATTAATCGCAATATTTATCGTTTTCTCTATTGTATTTGGAATCGTTGGTGTTCCTTATATCGTAGCGAAAAAAGTATATGTTGCACAATTAGTTAGAACAAGTAAAGATAAATGGGGTAAAGGCTGTAGTGCTCCTGATAACGAAGAACAAGTAAGAATGTTTAACGAAGGCGAAGCTTGGTTTGAAGAAAATAAAGAATATGGAATAGATGTATCAGTTGAATCTGAAGGATTACATTTAGTAGGTAAATATCTTAATTTCGGTTACAAAAGAGCTTGTATAATTATCGCAGGTAGAACTGAATCTTATCTATATTCTTATTATTTCGCAAAGCCATATAAGGATGCAGGATTTAATGTATTAGTAATAGATAATAGAGCTCACGGTGATAGTGATGGAATGTATCTTGGAGTTGGATTATTAGAATATAAAGATATCCTTAAATGGGGTGAATTATTACATGATAATTTAGGTAACGAAAAGATATTTATTCATGGTATTTGCATCGGTAGTGCTACTGCACTATATACATTAACAAGTGAAAACTGCCCTGATTATTATATTGGGATGGTTGCTGACGGAATGTATACAACATTCTATGAAACATTTAGAACACATATGAAGGATATGAAAAAGCCTGTTGATCCTTGTTCATATTTTGTAATGAAAAATCTAGAAAAACATATTGGTATAAGCCCAATTAAAAATGGTCCTATATATTCAATAGATAAATTAAAAAAGCCACTTCTAATGATTCATAGTAAGGAAGATAAATTCTCACTTCCAGCAAAAGCTGAAATCTTATATGAAAAATGTAATGCTCCTAAAAAACTAGTATGGTTTGATCATGGAGCACATTCACATATTAGAATTAACAATGTAGAAACCTATGACAATGCAATCAAAGATTTCATTGAGGAATACATAAATGAATAAAATAGCATTTATGACAATTGATGTTGAATCATTGTATGATTCTGAATTATTAAAGGATAGAATGAATTATGATCCCAAATATAGCTATGAATGCTATTTAAAGGATTATATTGATTTATTAGATAAATATAATATAAAAGGAACATTGTTCTTATTAGAATCATCAATAAAAGAATCTAAAGATATTATTAATTATGCAATTGAACATGGTCATGAAATAGCACTTCATGGAAAGAATCATACTTCTCCTTTTGAACAAAGTGATGAAGAATTTGAAAAAACAATTAAAGAATCAAAAGAAAAAATAGAAAAAGAATTTAATGTAGAAATTAAAGGATATAGAGCTCCATGCTTTGGAATAGATGAAAATAAATTAAACATTATTAAAAAGCTTGGATTTAAATATGATTCTTCTAATCTTGATTTTCATCTAGCTAAAAAATCAGGTAATGTTAACCTAGATACTTATAATAAAGACTATATGTATGTGGCATCTAAAGATGGCTTTTATGAATTCTCATTAGCTAAAGTAAAGGCTTATAGTGGTCATATGCCAGTATCTGGTGGAGGATATATTAGATTAGTACCTTGGTTTGTTATGAAATATTATATTAAAAAATATTTCAAAAAGGCTGATTCTTATATATTTTATGTTCATCCATTTGAAATTGGAAAAGGTAAAATACCTAATATTAAAGGACTAAATTGGAAAGAAAGATTATATTTAAGAATAGGTAGAAAACAGTATTTAAGAAAAATAGAATATATAATTAAATTATTAAAGAAAAAAGGCTTTGAATTCAAAGCCATGGGAGAATATGGTAACTAGTCGTTACCATTTTTTTCTTTTAATTGATTAAATCTTTCTTTCATTGTAGGATTATTTCTAGTTAGCTTTTTAATGGATAAATCCTGTGCTTTATCATTAGCTAATCTCAATTGATTTTGTGATGTTAATAACTCATCTTTGATCTTTTGTAAATGAGATATACTTTTATCTATTTCATCTATTGCTTTAGAAAAATGATTAGCTGCTGATTCATAATTCTTCGAGAATTTATCTTTAAATTCATTCATACTATCTTCAAAATTAGAAATATCTATATTTTGTTCCTTAATTGCTTCTAATTCTCTTAATGAAGATATATTATTTAATGCTGCATTTCTAAGTAATGTAATCATTGGGATAAAAAACTGTGGTCTAATAACATACATCTTAGGATATTTATATGATACATCTACAATACCATTATTGTAATAATCACTATCTGCTTCAAGTGTAGTTACAATAATTGCATATTCACAGTTCTTATTTTTTCTATCTTTATCTAATTTATCAAAGAAATCTGCAATCTTGTGCTTAGTAGATGTTAGATCAGCTTCATTTTTCATTTCAAACATAATAGATAAAAATTCAATCCCATCTTCTGTTTTTTCTCTAAAGATAAAATCACCTTTAGTTCCTTCTACTACATCATTGTCTTTTTCAAAATATGCATTAGGAAAGGCAGTCATTCTAATTTGATTAAATGATATTTCACAGTGCTGTTCTAAAGTTTCTCCTAACATCTTAGTAGATTGTTTAGTTTTTAAATCCTTGTAGAATGCTATTTCTTCATCTTTACCTTTTATTTTAGAATCATATTCTTCTTTGATTCTTTTTTCATTTAATAAAGAATTTGTTTTTATATTTTCTATTTCAGAATTAAGCTTTAATATATTTAATTCCTTATCATTAATCTCTTTTTCTTTTGCTTCTAATTTATCTTTAATTTCTAATTCTTTCTTTAAATTAAATTCATTAATCTGTGATTTTAAATTAGATATTTCAATATCTTTTTCTTTTAATTTAATACTATTTTTATCATTTAATTCTAATTCTTTTAATTTAACTAAATCATTAGCTTTATTCTTTTCAATTTCTATTTCTTTTTCTAATTCTTTAATCTTATTATTTAAATCTTTTAAAGCATTTTCTCTTTCTAATTCTATATTTCTTTTATTACTTTCTTTATATGCTTCTAATTTTTGATTATATATTCTATCTTTTCCATCATTTATTAATGATTCAATACTAGAAGAATCAATAGATTCTAGTTCTGTTAAGTCTATGATATCTCCTTTATTACCATCTTCATTTAATATTAATGTATTTTTATCTTTAATTATTACATTTACTTTTTTCATACTAACACCTCATTAATTATTTCCTTCAATTAGCTTTAATAATTCTTCTTTAGTTGGATTTGCCTTAGTGATGATTGGAATAATCTTTTGTATTTCTTCTATAGATTTATCCCACCATTTTAAATCTTCTAATATTTTAATTATATCTTCGCTAAATCTCATTTTCTTAATTACACATGGATTACCACAACATATTGAATATGATGGTAAATCTTTAGTTACTATAGAATTAGCACCTATTATTACTCCATTACCAATATGAACTCCTGGTAAGATAGTTACATTTTGCCCAATCCAACAATCATTACCAACTACTGTATCACCTTTAAATGGTAAATCTTCCATTTTAGGTGCTTCTTGTTTCCAGCCATCCATCACATAAAAAGGAAAAGTGGTTGCCGCATTCATTTGATGGTTAGCACCATTCATAATAATTTCTACATTATTACCAATTTGGCAGAACTTACCAATGATTAATTTATCTCCTAAGAAATCATAATGATGTGTTACTCTAGATTCAAAATCTTTACCACTATAATATGAATAATCACCAACTATTATATTTTTCCTAGTGATAGTTGGTTTTATATTTTTCATATTATAAGCACCGGCTTTAGGATATGTAAAATCAGGGTCAGGTGTTTTTATATTTCTAATCGCTTTTTCATCTATGATAGTACCATTGTTTTCCATAACTAAGGAATCAAATAAATCATTTACTTCAACATCAAATTTTCTGATTAATAATTCAAGCTTATCATGACTCATGTCATTAACGCCTTTTTCTATTTTGTTAATAGTTGATCTAGATGTATAGCCTAATTCTCTAGCAAATTCATTTTGATTTAATCCTGCTTTTTTTCTTATTTCTTTTACTTTTTCGCCAAATTTATTATCCATATATTCAATTCATCCTTATATACTTATTATAAGTAAATTTAGTATAAAAAGTCAACAAATCAACAATATATTATTGTACTTTAAAAATAATATTATTAAATTGCCATATTTTTATATGGCTCATTTTAGGAGGAGACAACAGAATGATTAACTTCTACTCGGAGAAAACAACGGGTAGTTAGGAGGTATTAGGTGGAATACCTAATAATTCTTATTGTAATAATGGTTTTAATCATTATTATCAATAGGAATGACTATCATCGATAGTTAAACCAATATATCTTTTGTTTCCTCTAAAAAGAGAAAAGGGATGACTGCAATCATCCCTTTTCGTTTTAATACCTTTTGTTGTCCTCAAGACACTTATAGTATACCATATTTTATAACTATTCAATAGTTCCTTAATGCCGTTATAATTACCCTATCATTCTTTAATTAAATACTTATTAGGATCATGTCTTAATGGCTTATGACATTTTGGACAATATACAAATCCATGTGGATACCATATTCTAAATCCCAAATCATCTTGTTCATATGTAAATTGAGTCATACAATATTCACATGTAATTCTAAACTTACTTTTTGCTTCTTTTTCAATTGTTATTGCCATAAAAATCCTCTCAATTTATATGTTTATTAAATACACATTCATTTACGAAATGAAGACAATTATTAGAAATAAGATTATATCCTTTTTCTCCTAATCTTTCTTTAGCTTTTTTTATCACTAAATCAGCCTTATTTTTCTTTATCTTTTCTATAAATGAATATTCTCTTACTTCTAAGAATTTACCATTTAAAAAATCCTTGATTGTAGTTGTTTCAACACATACATCACTTGAATCAGTTTTAAACGCATCTTTAGCACTACCAAATTGTATTACAGAATTATCATTTTCATATATACCATAATGATAAATATCATCTTTTATTTTTACTCTGATGATATCTCCATATTTTGGTTCTCTTAAACTAAAATTTGCCATCTAGAAAATCATCCCTTAATTTTAATATTTTATCTTTTAATTCATTAGTGATAATTCTTAAATTTTCTTCATTTGGTCTTTTTCCATTTAAATTAATATCATATCTTTCACCACAAATAAGCTTAAATCTCTCACTTGTCTTTTTTCTTTTATTAATATATATAGGATAAATTGGAACTCCAGCCTTATATGCAAGTAGTGCTGCCCCTGTCTTATATTCTTCCTTTTCACCCACATCTATATGACCAGGACCATAAATAACTACAATATTACCAGCTTTAAGTAAATCTAATATCTTTTGATATGCTTCGATATCATTTATATTTCTATCTACTCTAACACAGCCAAGTGATGTTAATAGCTTAGATCTAACTGGGTGATTATCAAATAATATTTCAGCAGCAACTATATATATTCTTCTTCTCCAATATGCGTTTATACATAAAAGAGGATCTGCAAAGCTTGTATGGTTTGCAAATACTACAGCTCCACCTTTTATTTTTAAGTTTGTCTTTTTCTTACCTTTATTATAAACCTTAGTTCTATACCAACAATTCATTATAAAGGCAATACATCTACCCATATCTTTAAATAAGTATTTAAAATGTAATCCTTGGCAATATTTATCTTTATTCTTTTCCTCTTTACATATCTTAGATAATTCATTAATTTTATTTTTAACAATATTATTTAAATATTCTATTTCTTCTTTAGTTGGATTTGTTGAATTACAATAATCACTTAAATAAATCTTCTTACCAATAACAACTCTAGTTCTTTTTTTAATAGAATATGTTCCATCTGTATAAATAGGAATTATTGGTTTACCTGACTTTAATGCGATTAAAATATATGTAGGATGAAATTTTAATAATCCATTATTTTTATTGACCTTACCTTCAGGATATACAGCTAATAACTTATTTTTATTTAGCATATCAACTGATTTATTAATAAAACTAAAATCATAATTTCTTCTATCTATTTTTATTCCACCCATTACAGTAGTTAAGGTAGATACAATCCAGCCATGAGAATAAATAAGTTCACTCATTAAACAATATAATTTTCTAAAAGGAAATAAAAAGATAGCCATCATAAAATCCATTAAGCTTCTATGATTAGAAACAACTAAAGCTCCACCTCTAATAAATCTTGATGTATCCTTTTTATCTTCATAATATATTCTTTTTTTGAAAAATATTAGCTGGACTGGCCAAGCCATTATTTTTCCTATTAAATATAAAATAATCATAATGATAACACCCTTTCTACTTCCTTAGCTAGCTTAATTGAAGTATGTAGGCTATCATTTTCAAATTGAAGTTTAATATTAAATTTATCGTTAATTCTCGATACTAAATCAAAATAATCTAATGAAGAACCATTTAAATCAAAGAAGAAATCAGAATTATCTAAAACATCTTTAATATCGATATTTAAGCATTCTGCAATACATTCTTTAACTCCGTTTAATATTTTAGGATCAACATCGTTATTATTTGATACATTTATATCATTATATTCGATTAATTTAACGCTATTATCTTTTATTTTTGATTTTAAATATTGTCTTGATACTTTTATAGCATTAGGATTTTTAATTGAATTATATGTGAAATATATTTTAGAAACTCTCATTGATGAATCTAAATTATTATTAATTTCATTAGCTTTATTATATAATTCATCAATAATTAATTTAGGTGCATAATCATTTATTTCAATAACTAATGATAATTTATTATCAACATCTAATACAGAGATATTATTAGCCTTATCTAAATTAAATAATTTTTCTAAATGATCAGGATTAATGTTTTCACCATTAGGTCCGATAAATAAATCATCTTCTCTACCATCAATATAATAATATCCATCTATTTCGTGAACTAAATCAGATGTATCAAACCATTCTTCTTTACCAAATTCATGGATTACACCATCAATTTTCATTTTATGAGAAATAGATGTTCCTCTAACAAACAATTTATTATTTTCTATTTTATATTCAACCGAACCAAATCTTTTTCCAATTGAATTTTTTAATCTATCATTAATACCACCTAAAGTAACAGATGTAATACCTATTTCTGACATACCATATCCATTATATAAAGGATATCCTAATGAATTAATTAAATATAATGTTGAATCCTTTATATAGCTACCACCAGATATACAGAATTTAACACTACTACCAAATAATTTATTAGTTATTTCTTTCATTAGCTTTTTACTCTTCTCTAAGCCATATGAAGGAAACATCTTTTGTAATTTAATAGTAAATCTTTGACCCTTTTTAAATTTATTTTGAGTCTTTTCATCCTTATTCTTTAATTCTGATAAAATAGTTCTTTCTATTGTATTCCAAAATAAAGGTACAGCAAATATATGAGTAACCTCATGTTTTTTAATAGTATTTAAAATAGTATCACTTGAATAATCATTTAAAAATACTTGACATCTACCAAAATAAGAAAACCACATGAATGTAGCCATAAATCCAAATATATGATATAAAGGCAAGAATACTAATTGCTTTAAATATCCATGATAATGTTTCTTAATTTGTTTATTTTGTTTTAATATTCCTTCACAATTTAATATTTGGGCAGATATTTCTTCTCCTGTATAAAAAATAATTTTTTCTTTCATTGTAGTCGCACTTGTAGATAGTGCGATTTCATTTTCAAAATTAAATTTATAATTAGGCTCACATATTAAATCTAAAGTATTTAAATCAATAAATTTAGTGTCATATCCTAAATCAGATACACCAATTGAATATTTGATATCTAAGCTTTTAAGTAATGAATTAATTAAATGCTTAGGATGTCTTAAATTAATTAAATATGGCTTATTTCCACTTTTTAATATTGAAAAGAATATATATACCCATTCAATGGTAGATTCTTGCATAATACCAATATATTGATTTTTTAAATCAGGGTATTTCTTATTAATACTATAAGCTAAATTAGATATTTTCTCATCTACTTCTTTAAATGTATATTTAGTTATTTTATAACCATCATTTGTTTCAGCAAATATATATTCTGGATTTAAAAACATTCCAGAATAAATTGCTTCAAATGTTTGGTTGCTATTAGTTAAATGATTAACCCTAGTATTAACGATTTTCTTTATATTTAACATATTAACTCCTTAATATACCATTTAAATATACTTCTAATTTAAATTCTTCTTTAGCACATACAGTAAAAATTGTATTATCAATCATAATTGATTTATAAATGATATTTAAATGATTAAATTTATAATCTAAGCCATTACCTTCCATTTTGGCAGCAGATTCAAATTCTGTCCACATTTTAGTTAGATAATAGCCTTTATTATCTGAATTATTATAATTATCATATAATTCATTTTTTAATATTCTTTTAGCAATTCGATCTCTTCTTTGTTCATCTATAATATTTTCTAAATCAAATCCATTATTTAATTTAGAAATAGTAAATCCAAAATAATCATTAGATGTAGAAAATGACATATAAAAATCATCTACAATTGGCTTATTGTTAACAAATCTAATAGTATTGATATCACCACCAAAAGAATCTAATACTTTTGATGCAAAATGATAATTAGATTCACTAATTCTTCTTTTAATATCATTATTATAATTATTAGTATGATTTTTAATAATATCATTTAATATTGGATTTTCTACTATATTTTTAGAATCATAAAGATAAAGATAAATTTTCATTAGTTTATACCTATTATAAAATCATAAATATCTTGTTTACCATCGATTATACCTGTTTCAATATAATCATAGTCTTCGTTAATTTTATTATTTAATTCTTCTATTTCTTCTTCACTAATATTTTTACCAGTGAATATAGAAATAATTGCTTTTTCATCTATTTCAGGAACTAATTTTAATGCTTCAAGAACTAAATCATCTCTATTTAATGATGTTTTAATTATTTTTCCATCTAAAATAGCCATATAGTCTCCACCATTTATTTCAATTCCGTCAACAAATGATTTTCTAATCGCTCTAGTTATTAATAATGTATTAACACCATCAATACCTTCTTTTATGTTTTCTAGATGCTCGTCAATTTTAATATCAGTATCATCAAGTGCTGTCATTTGAAGACCAAAATAGCATTCCGCTACTGATTTAGTTTCAATTATATGAATATTATCATTTCCTAATATTTCCTTAGCTTGCTTAGCAGCTAATATTATATTTTTATTATTTGGAAAAATAATATAATCATCAGCTGGATTAGCTTTAATTGCCATAATAAATTCTTGAGATGATGTATTAAATTTATCGCCACCATTTATTACAACATCACAGCCAAAGCTTTTAAATTCATTAATAACTCCAGATCCGTTAGCAACAGCAATTGTTACTATATTCTTTTTCTTCTCTTCGTTTTTCATTTCATTATTTTGAATAGACATATTATCTATTTTAAGGGAAATAAATTCTCCATATTTTTGAGCTTCATTTAAAATATCCCCAGGAGTAAATGTATGTACATGTACCTTTACTCTAGTATCATCCTTGAAGCATACTACAGAATCTCCTTTTGATTCCAAATAATGAATGAATTGATTTATATCAAAATTATTTACATCTACCTTTTTTGTTTGTAGTTGTAAAATAAATTCCGTACAATATCCATAAATAAGATCACTATTTTCATCAAAATCAAATCTATTTTTTGATGTAGCAGCTGACGCTTTAACAACAACTACATCATTTCTTTTAACAATTTCATTATCTAAATATTTAAGCATTCCTTTATAAATTAATACAAGGCCAGCTCCACCAGAATCTATTACACCTGCATCCTTTAATACAGGTAATAAATTTGGTGTATTAGCTAATGATAATTCCATTTGCTTAATTAAGGCAATTAATAATTCTCTTAATGAAGTTGAATAATTAATATATGATTTAATCAAATGAATACCTTCTCTTGCGACAGTAAGAATAGTTCCTTCAGCCGGGTGAATAACAGCGTTATATGCTGTTTTATAGCCTTGTTCTAGGGCTTCTGCAAAGCCAAAGGCATCTACACATTCTTTATCTTTAAAATATAAATATTGGCCTTTAAATAATTGAGATAAAATAACACCAGAATTACCTCTAGCTCCAAGTAGCATACCTCTTGATAAACCTTTAGCTGCAGCCGATAAACTTTCATCTTCAGGCATATTATTAATTCCACCTTCTAGTGTTAACCTCATATTAGTACCAGTATCTCCATCAGGAACTGGAAATACATTTAAGGCATTTATTCTATTTTCATCATTAGCAAGTAATGCTAAACCATTTTCTAGCATTCTTTTATATAAAAACCCATTTAACTCTTTCATAAAAAACTCCTAAAAAACAACACATAGATTATAGCAAATTATACCTTTATTGTAAATAAAACCAGTTATAATATGTTTTACTTTTAATCGTTTTCGTGTTAGAATTGTTATAGTGTTTTATCACGATTTGGAGGGTATTTATGAGTAAATTTGTTATTGTTTGTGATGTCACTTGTGATCTTAATAAGGAATTAAGAGATAGATTTGATATCGAATATGTTAAAGGACATATGACTTGTCCAGATGGAAAAGAAAAGGTTACAGTTTTAAACTGGAATGAAATGTCACATGATGAATTCTATAATGATTTAAAAAAGAATCCTAATGGATATTCTACTTCACCTGCTTCACCAGAAGAATTTAAGGAAGTATTTGAAAAATATTTAATTGAAGGATATGATATTTTATCTATTTCAATTTCAACAGCTTTATCTGGTACATATAATTTCTCACTTCAAGCTAAAGAAATGTTAATGCCATCATATCCAGAAAGAAAAATCATTTGTATCGATTCTTTAAGATATTCTACTGGTTTTGGTTTACTTGCTGTAAGAGCATCAATGCTAAGAAGCGAAGGAAAGACAATAGATGAAGTTGCTTTATGGGTAGAAAAAAATAAGAGCTGTTGTCATCAAGCTGGTTTCTTAGATGATTTATCATTTGTTGCTGCAAAAGGTAGATTATCTAAATCAAAAGCTTTCATGGGTAAATTAATTGGTATTAAGCCTATGGGTGAATTTGACTATAATGGTTTAACAACAATCATTGGTAAAGCAAAAGGTGATAAAGCTTCAATTGATGCGATAATGAAGTATATGGAAGCTACAATTGAAAATCCTAGTGAACAAATTATTTTCATTGCTTCTACTAATAGAATGAAACAAGCATTAATACTAAAAGATAGAATTGAAACAACATTTAAACCAAAGGAAGTTATTATTACAGATGTATATCCTGCAGATGGTATTAACATTGGACCTGGTTTAATGAGTGCTTACTATTTCGGTAAAACAATTAGTGAAGGATTAGTTGAAGAAAAGAAAATAATGGATCAAATTTTAGCAAAATAATTATTTAAAATGAAAAAAAAGGCAAGAATAATAAAATCTTACCTTTTTTATTTTTATTAAATAAATAAGAAACCTAAGAAATAAATTATTGGTAATGCAAATCCTGTAATTACTGTATACCAAAATTCGCCATTTGTTCCTTGACCATTTGCGACAGCTAAAATGATTAAAGTAATAGGTAAAATCATTAATATGATAGCACCTAAGCCCATGATAAAGCTTCTTTTTCCTCTTATAAATCCAATAAATGCTGCAAAAGCTAATAACAAATAGAAAATTGATCCACAAAATAATACAAATTTTGAAATATTATCGTTATTTGAAAAGGCATTTTGCCAACCTACTTCATTTAAACCATTAATTGAACTAATTAATCCAGGAATAGCATTAATACATAACCATACTCCCGCAACAATAAGTAATATTCTTCCTATAATTTTCATAACAAAACTCCCTCCAATTTATTAACATTTAATTAATTATCTTCTATAAATTCTAATATTTTATTAGAAACTAAATCTAGATCAGTATAAATACTTAATACATGTTCTGCATCTGTTTCTATAAATTCTTTTTTACCTAAATTGTTATTGTAATTATTATAGCCTAGCTTAATTGGAATTAATGTGTCGTTTTTACCATGAATAAATAATACTGGTATTTCATTATTTCTCAATACTTCATATATTTTATTTTTCCAAGGCTTAATTCCCTTAAACAATAAAGTTAATAGGATACCAGGATATAGGATATAAGCAAATCCTTTTAATCCTCTTTTCATTCCATTAAATATTGCATGAGTAGATGCATCAAAAGCTGAATCAGCAATAATTCCATGAACTATTTTATCCATATTTAATGAAGTTGCCATTAATATAGCTCCACCACCCATAGATAAACCATATAAAAATATTTTAGATGGATTAAATTTTTCTTTAGCAAAATTAATCCAACTAATACAATCATATTTTTCTTTATCAGCAAATGTTGTATATTTACCTTCACTCTCCCCATGAGCCCTTTCAACTATTAATAATAAGCTATATCCTTTTTCATATAATATCTTACCCATTACTGCGTAATTATTTAATGGAGTAGCTCTATATCCATGAAAACAAATAACCATTGTATCAAGCTTATTTTTATAATAAAAACCTCTAAGCTTAATTCCATCTACAGCTGTTATTTCAACTAATTCCGGTTTGATATTATCAAAAAAAGCATTATATTCTCTAACAATGTTTTCGTATGGTGCATATTGAGTCTTTGATAAATCAAGATCAACTAGAGGTACTTCTCTTCCTCTTTTTACCATAAAATGATTAGTTATTTCACAGAAAATAAAATATGTAATTATTAATAATCCTAAAACTATACCAATAATTATATAAATCATTACATTCTCCTAGGAAAAAAGCCTTAGAAACTAAGGCTTAAATTATTTTACATCAAATCCAAGAACATGATTTAGCATTTTAAATGCTGCTTCATTTATAGCATCACTATCTATGCTTCCATATCCTTTAAATGACATATCGCATTCATCTATAGAACATATTGCAGCATAACCACCATTTTCTTCAAAAACATCAAATTCTGGTAATGAAAAATGACCATCCATAGCTAATTTTTCAAGCTGTTGCATCGCGGTTTCAAGTTCTGGGGTTATATCAATATTCTTTAATGTTTTTACATAATTATTCTCAACTAAATATGTATAAGCCTTCTTAGCAGCCTTCATTCTAGCTATTGATTTATTTTCTGCTTCTTCACTAAAAGTAAAATCAGTACCATTTAAGAATAAATGTAGGACACATTTAAATGAAACTACAGTATCAGAATCACCTGGCATATAATCATAAACAGGGATTGGAGAATTATTCTCAGCAGTCCAATTATGTACTAATACAACGAAATTACCATTCAAATCACCAAAACCATTATCTAAATAATAATCAATATCTAATATGAATGATAAAACATCATTAATAACATTCATATTCCAATTACTATCTAAAGCAACGGCTCCTACTATCGCTTCAAATAATTTACGATCTGTATTAAAAACATCTGTTTGATCATTGAATTCTAAATATTTACTTAAGCCTAACAATTCAATATTTCTAGCAAATATATCTTTAGAATATAGATTATTTAATAAATCATTAAATTCTTCGTTAGAATTCTTAGTTCTAAATAATCCTTTTTCACTATAATATCCAAAATATCCAGTTAATATTTGAGTAATTGAATAATTAATAGTTCTTTTACCTATATTTCTTAAAGCTTCACTAGAAAATGGTATATTATCATTTTCAGTAATCATAAATGCTTGTTGAATTAGCATTTTATTCTTAAACTCATATTGAATTGATGCTTCTACATCGTTAAAATCTATGTTTAACACTTAAATCATCTCCTTTAAAAGAGCCAATAAATTATAACAAATCTAGAAAATAATGTCAAATTATAAGCATTTATGCTATAATTCAAATGATGGGGTTTTTATATGGAAACAATTACTATAAATAACGATGTTACAACAAAAAAAACAAATAAAATTGTAAGACTTTGTAACTATGTTTTTCAAAACAAACTAAATACTTTTATATTTCTAACATTAGTGTTATCACTATTTACATTATATTTAATGATTTATCCAACATATTTCGGTTCTTTTATTAATTATGGTACTGACGATGTTGCTGAATATCATATCTATATCGATAGCTTTTTTAGAAAAATAAAAACAGGTACATTATCTCTTTATGATACAGGATTATATGGTGGTACATCATTCTTCTCTGGCGTGTATTATTTCGCAATTGATTTATTTACCTTATTCGCATTTGTATTAAGTTATTTTGTTCCAACCGCAATAGCATTTACATTATCAATGCTACTAAGAATATATTTTGGAGCAATGATAATATATTATGTATTTATAAGAAAAGGTTATAAACCGTTTGTTTGTTTTTTAATCGCATTTATATATTTTACAGGTGGAGTAACTCAAACTGAATTAGTATTCCCTGTATATGTAGGTGTGTGCTTCTACGCTCCACTTGCGATGTTATTAGTTGATTTAGTTATAGAAAAAGGCAATAGATATTGGCTATTAATTCCTATTTATGGAGCTGTATGTATAGTCTATGATTATTATATTTCTTATATGTTATTTGCATTTATGGCTGTATTCTTTGTAATTGAAATGCATTTACATGAAGAAAAATTCTTTTTATTTACTAAAAAATTCTATATTAAACTTCTAATGCTATTAGGATTAATATTATTCTCTATTTTACTTGCTGCTGGTTTGGCTTTACCAAGCATTTACTATATGCTAAATGAATCATTAAGGAGCTCGCAAGCAATGGATAAAAGTATTTGGCTATTTGCTGAAACAGGAACAGCCACTACTCCTTGGCTACCTCATTATTTTGCCCAGTGGTGTAATATATTTATGCCAAATGATCCATTCTCACTATGTTTAATACCTACTGGTAAATATATAAGAGAGCACGCAACATTATATATTACAGCTGGTGGATTAATTTATTTGTCTTATTTCTTCTTTATTTGGGGAAAGACTGAAAACAGATTAAAATTCTGGGTATTGTTATTCAATATAATGTTTGCTATACCATTATTCTCAATGATATTTACATTTAATGGATGGCCTTATGTTAGATGGTTCTTTATTCCATTATTAATTAATCTATATGCTGCCGCAATGGCAATGAATAAAAAATCATTTAATATTGGTGTAAAGCCATATACAAAAATATTACCATTAATTCTAATTGCGGCAGGATTTGGCACATTATTAATGGTATTAATAACAAAAACAGATTTATTCATGCATTATAATGATATAAATTATTTCTACTATCCAATATTAATTGGTGCTTTAGCATTTTTAGGAATATATATAATTATTATGTTCTTAATAATAATATTTGAAATAATTAAAAAATATAAGGCACTTAGAGTTTTATACGTCATTTTACCTATTTTAATATTAGGTGAAGCATTCTATTCTGGATTTATTACATTCTCTAATATTGGTGATGTTAACTATTTAAAAAATACTACCACTTTAAAAAATGAAAAAGAGCATTTATATGAAATTGGTTATAAGGATATAGAAGGATATCGTGTGGGTATTTTCTCAAAGCCTGCTAAAAATACTACAAATACTAATGTTTTAATTGATAAAGCTAATACTAATTCTTTCTTCCAATCATTCTATAATGTACCTCTTGATTATTATTATAGAGATATCTGTAATATGTCTACATTCTCTGGATGGAGTAGATCTACTGTCTATGGCTATGGTATGTTAGATTCTAATATTACTAACACTAAATATATTATCGAAGAAAAAGATTGTAATTGGATTAATCTTCCAGAAAAATATTATGAATATTATGGAGATTATACAGATTTAAATAAAGTTGAATCTAGATATTATTCATTAAAAAATATGCCTCAATTTATAGTATATGATAATGTATTTAACATTGATTCAAGTACTAGATATAATAAAATGTATTATGATATAGCATTATTATCACATGGTTATGTCGCAATAAATGATACAAATCAAACTGATAAAAATTTATTAAAGCATTTAGAAACAAATCAAAAGAAAATTGAAGAATCTGGAATTAAATATGTAGATATTTATGATGTAATAACTGAAGCAAAATCAAAAGTAATATCTCAATCATTTAGTGGTGGAGACGAAGAATTCCTAAAAGGATATGAAACATTTGATCTAACAGATTCAAGATACGATAAAATATTTAAAAAAGATGTAATCGCATTTATTCCAAATAGTTCTAAAATATATGCAGATGATGGAATTAATTTCTACTTCTATTACGATACAATTGAAGGAAATACAGATTCATCAAAAGGTCATTATGATCCATTATTATACAACAACTTCTATCCTGGTGCATATGAACCAATAGATTCAGAAAATAATTATTATAGACCAACAAAGATTGTTGTCTCTAAAAGAGAGGAATATTCTTCTCAAGGTGTATTATATGCTTATAATTTTGATGTTTATGATAATTTCATAAATCAACAAAATGAATATACTAATAGAATATTTACACTTGATGGAAATAAAATGCATATAGAATTTAATAACAATAATAATGATGTAAAAATTATTAAAACAGCTTATGCATATTCTGATGATTGGATTATAAATTCAGAAGGTTATGAAACATGCGATGTTGATGGAGGATTCTTAGGCATTATTGTTCCAAAGAATACACAAAACATCAATGTTAATTTAACATACATGCCTGCAAAATTCGAACTAGGTTGTAAAATAACTATAATTAGTAGTATAATCTACGTATGTGGTGTTGCAGTAGCGTTCATCGTTCCTGTAATAATTAAGAAAAAGAAAAAAACAGAGGTTAAAACTGATGAATCAAACTAAAAAGGAACTTATATTGGAAATGATTAGATTCTTAATAGTTGGTGGTATAGCTACATTAGTTGATTATGCTGTATTCTATTTATGTAATCTAGTTTTATTTAAACCAATAGATACAAATGTAAATTTAGTATTATCTACTGCATTAGGTTTTACATTTGGATTATTAACAAATTGGTTTTTACAAAAATTTGTATATAGATATATTACCGATAAGCAAACAAAGTCTAAAAAAGTATTTATTAAATTTATAATAATTGCATTAATAGGACTTGGAATTACTGAATTAGGTATGACTATTGCTTCTCCTATTTATCCAACATATGAACCAACTATTTTTGGAGTTACTTTCCAATTCTGGAAATTATTTATGAAAGTCTTAATGACTGGAATAGTATTAATATTTAATTATATCGCAAGAAAATATTATGTATTCAAATTTGAAAATCCAGAAGAGAATCTTGAGAAGAACGAAACTCAACATGAAGATAATTCAAACGAAGAAACTAATAATAATGATGAAAAAAACACTTCAAATTAATGAAGTGCTTTTTTTATACTAAATTATAAATTGTTTCAATAATTATTTTTCCTGTATCGGTTTTAAATACTTTATCATATGAATATAAAATATTTTCTTTAAGTAGATTTTCATCATAATAATTAGCTATTAAATTAGCTTCTACTACTATTTGAAAATCAATATTATCAATTGCAGTATATGTATGATTATGACCAATTATATAGCATATTCTTTCTATATGTCTTTCATCATAGCCTAATTCTTCCATCATTTTTCTTGCTTCTTCTGGTCCTTCCTTCTCTTGAAGTTCACCAATTGAGCTATTATATTTAGCTTCAGCATTTCTTATTCCTATATCATGTAAATATGCAGCTGATTCTACTATAAACTGGTTTTCTTTATCTAGATGTTCTTCTTCGGCAATTAGTTTTGCGTAAGCATGAACTTTTATAAAATGATTTATTCTTTTAGGATCATTTCTATAATATTCTATCATTTTTAATGCTAATTCATTTAATGATACCATACATTTCCTCCAATTCAATAATAAAGAGCCCATTTTGGGCGTTTATTAGCTTTTTATATATAAGTTAATTATTTATACAAATCGAATACCTAATCTTATTATAGCACATTTTAAAAAAAGAAAAAGACTAATAATTTTTACTTAATCATTAGTCTTAACACTTTTTAATATATAATATCCTTTATCTCTTGTGATTATTTCACAATTTCCAAATAAAGATGTTAGCTTTTCTTTTGATGAAGGTGCACCTTGTTTTTTTTGAATTACTACCCAAAGTTCTCCATTTTTAGCTAATCTTTCATATGAACCTTCATATATCTTAAATACTATATCCTTTCCTGCTCTTATAGGTGGATTAGTAATTATTGATGAGAATTTCATATCATTATCTAGTTTTTCAAATAAATCACTATGATAAGCTATTGAATTAGCATTATTTTCTGAAATATTTTTTAATATTAAATTATATGCTCTTTCATTTATTTCACACATAACTGTTTTTTTATTATATAGTTTTGATACAACAATACCAATTGGACCATAGCCAGCTCCCATATCTAAGATAGGTAAATCAATATCATTAGGTATGAACGCTTTAAGCATAGCGAATGTACCATAATCTATATAATCTTTAGAAAAAACGCCTGAATCAGTATGAAATTTAAAAGTATTATTTTTAAAATTAAAAATATATTCTTGTGGATTAGATTCTAAATCTCCTTGGGTTTTAGAATAATAATGTAGATTTTCTTTCATAATGAGTAAAAAGGACCTAAGATAATTCTTAAGTCCTTTAAATTTTATTATTTGTTAATTACTTAACTTCTACAGTTGCACCAGCAGCTTCTAACTTAGCCTTTAATTCATCAGCTTCAGCCTTAGAAACTTTTTCTTTAACTGGTTTTGGTGCGTTGTCAACAAGATCCTTAGCTTCTTTTAAGCCTAAGCCTGTTACTTCCTTAACAACTTTGATTACACCTAACTTAGCAGAACCTGCATTAGTTAATACTACATCGAATTCGGTCTTTTCAGCAGCAGCTTCTGCAGCAGCACCAGCAGCTGGAGCAGCAGCAACAGCAGTTGGGTCAATACCGAATTCTTCCTTCATTGCGTCTACTAATTCCTTGATTTCAAGGATAGTCATTTCTTTTAATGATTCAATAAATACTTCTTTAGTTAATTTAGCCATTTTAATTTATCCTCCGTTTTATAATCTAATTTTTACTAGGCTTCTGATCCGTTCTTCAAAATCAACAAAACTCCATATTACTATAGAAATTTTTATTTGATTCCTTTATCAACGAGTTCTAAGATTACAATCTTAGTTTATGTCAACTCTCCAAAGGCGTTAATTTCGTGCGAACGTGCACGTATTTAAATATGCATTATTAATTAGCATATTTTACTTTCAGCTTTGTTACTAAGCCTCTTGTCCTTTTTCTACTAACATATTTAAACCAATTGCTAATTGAGATACTGTACCTAACATACCTGCAGCTAATTGAGTTAATAATGTCTCGTAAGATGGTAATGTTGATAGTTTCTTTAAATCATCAAATGAATAAATGTCACCGTCAACTACACCTTTAATAACTTCAACTTTTGCATTTTCACCCTTAGCAGCCTTGAATAATACCTTAGCTGGAGCAACTGCATCACTAGAGAATGCAACTGCAACTGGGCCAACAAATGCATCAGAGAAATCTTCGTAACCGCATTCTTTTGCAGCACGTCTTGAAATGTTATTCTTAATAACTGAAATTTCACCGCCGTTAGCTCTCATATCACGACGTAAGTTTTGGAATTGTTCAACTGTAAGTCCTTGATATTTGAAAACAACAACAGATGCAGAATTCTTAATTCTTTCAGCTACTTCAGTAACTTCTTGTTGCTTTAATGCAATACTTTCTTTCATTCTGACACCTCCGTATAGTCTTTTAAAATGAAAAATCTTCTTCTACCAAGGTAAAAGAAGATTACTTAATCTAATTTCCTCGGTAGGAGATTAAGGGTTATAAAACCCGCCTACTGTCTTCGGCTTATAAAATTACTTATTGTTGATTGTAGTATGATCAACTTTAACACCAGGTCCCATAGTAGATGCTACTGAAACATTCTTAATATAAGAACCTTTAATAGTTGAAGGACGAGCCTTAACTAATGTGTCATATACAACTGCTAAGTTTTCTTTTAGCTTTTCAGCACCGAATGAAACCTTACCAATTGTCATTTGAATGTTACCAACCTTATCAGGACGGTATTCAACCTTACCTGCTTTAATTTCTTTAACTGCCTTAGCAACATCCATTGTTACTGTACCAGTCTTAGGGTTTGGCATTAAGCCTTTAGGTCCTAGAACACGTCCTAGTTTACCTAATTGACCCATCATATCTGGTGTAGCAACGATTACATCAAATTCGAACCAGCCTTGAGCGATCTTATTGATCATTTCTGCTTCGCCAACGAAATCAGCGCCTGCGTCTGTAGCTTCTTGAGCCTTAGCACCACGAGCAATAACTAATACTCTTCTAGTTTTACCAGTACCATTAGGTAATACGATAGCACCACGAAGATTTTGTTCAGCTTTACGTGGATCGATGTTAAGACGGAATGCTACATCAACTGATGCATCAAATTTAGCTACAGATGTTTTGCAAGCTAATTCTAATGCTTCTAATGCAGAATAGCTCTTGCTTGAATCAACAAGCTTAGCTGCTTCAACGTACTTCTTTCCTCTCTTCATATTTATCCTCCTAAAATGTGGTCAAGCGGGAATTCCTCCCACAAGTTTTAGGCTGTTAATTAACAACCAAAATTAGTCTTCGACAACAATACCCATGTTCTTTGCAGTACCACAAATAATATTTGTAGCAGCTTCGATGTCATTTGCATTTAAATCTGGCATCTTCATTTCTGCAATCTCTCTAGCTTGAGCTCTTGAGATTTTTGCAACAGTATGTTTCTTAGAATTCTCAGATCCTTTTTGAATCTTTGCAGCTTTTAATAATAAATCAGCTGCTGGTGGAGTCTTTACAACGAATGTAAATGAACGATCCTCATAAACTGAGATAATAACTGGTAAAGTATAACCCATCTTATCCTTTGTTGCGTCATTGAACTGTGAACAAAAGCCAGGAATATTAACGCCTGCTTGTCCTAGTGCTGGACCTACTGGTGGAGCTGGATTAGCTTTGCCGGCTGCGATTTGTAATTTAACTACTTTTACAACTTTCTTAGCCATAATCATTTCCTCCTTCTTCAATGATGTGGTCTAACAGACTTTTTATGTCTTAAAAGTCCTCCCACTCCCAGTGTATTTGCATACACGTGCTTATACATTATAACAAATGAGTATGTACATGTCAAATAAATAATTAAAATTTTTTATTAATTTTTCAATATAAAAAAGCAATGCCAAATCGAGACATTGCTTCATCTTATTAATATATTAATTACTTATTTTTTAATTTTACTTTACCAGTTAATGATTTAGAGAATCTTGCAGCAGCTTCTTTTGCTTCTTCATTACCATTTTGAGCTGATAATCGATACCAAGTAAATGCTGAATCAAGGTCAATTTGGGAAACACCAATACCTCTTTCCAAACAATCTCCTAATCTAAACATTGCATACGAATCACCAAGTTCTGCAGCCTTTGTCCACCAGTTCTTAGCAGTAACTAAATCTCTATCGATTTGGTTATCTGATGGATCAGTTAAATTCTCTGCTAAGTGAATCATTGCATCTACATTTCCGCCTGTAGCAGCCTTTGTCCACCATTCGATTGCAAGTAAGTCGTTCTTAACAATACCATCACCTAAATGGTAACATTCAGCTAGAGCATTTTGAGCTGTAGGATCTCCTGCTTTTGCAGCTTTATCATACAAATCAATTGCACGCTTCATATCAAGTCTTACACCATCACCAAGGGCATATCTCGTACCTAATTTAAATTGTGCGCTTGCATTTCCATTATTTGATGCTTCTTCATAATAGTGAATTGCAAGAGGAACTGATTGTAATGTTCCTTTTCCTTGTGCATAACAATCGGCAATTCTTTCTTGGCAATATGGATCACCATTTTCGGCACCTGCTAAAAATAATGTTGCAGCCCCCTTTAATTTGCCTAAGATTTCATAACAAATTCCAGCTTCTCTTTGAGCATCAACGATACCTGCTTTTGCAGCATGGACTAACCACTGTGCCGCTCTTGGGATATCTTTATTGATACCTTCTCCTTTTTCATAAGCTAATCCTAAATAATATTGGCTTAATGGATGAGCATACTTGGCAGCTTCAGTGAACCAAGCAACTGCTTGAACTGAATCTTGTCCAATTCCTTTTCCTTCAAGATAACATAATCCAACCATATAAGCAGCTTCAGATACTTTATTTGTAGCTGCAGTCATATATAATTGGAAGGCTCTTTTAATATCCTTTGATAACCCTTTTCCATTATATAGCATATCTGCTAGATAATATGAAGCAGAATAATTTAATGGGTCATTTTTTACAACCATCTCAAAAAGAGGAGCTGCTTCTTTATATTTTTCTTCTTCAAAGAGCTCCACTGCTCTTTTATAAACACCTTTATACTGATTAATGACATATTCTGGCATGATTAAACCTCCAGTAACGAAATATTATATTTATATTTTACATTAATTAATATTTTTATACAAGAAAAAAGGATGCCATACCTTTAAGTATGACACCCATTTTATTTTAATTAGTCAATATCTGAGCTTTCTTCGCTTGAAATTGCAAAATCAGCATCGAAGTCAGTAGGTTCTTCTTCATCATCAATTAGATCAGAATAACTTTCTCTTTCTTCATCATCTCTTGCATCATCCATAGCTTGAGCATAAACACTTTCCTCTTCAGGAGCATGTTCGCACTCGAATGATTCTTCTTCAAGAATACCAGTACCAGCAGGAATTAATCCACCGATAATTGTATTTTCCTTTAAGCCTTGTAATGAATCTGACTTAGATTGAATTGCAGCTTGAGTTAATACTCTTGTAGTCTCTTGGAATGAAGATGCACTTAAGAATGAATCAGAAGCTAAGGCAGCCTTAGTGATACCAAGTAATAATTGCTTAGCAACTGGAAGCTTACCACCCTTTCTAATAGCTTTAGCAACAGCGTTTTGGAATTCATTGATAGATACTTCATTACCTGGAAGTAAATCAGTATCTCCTTCTGTAATTACCTCAACCTTTCTCATCATTTGACGAACGATGATTTCGATATGCTTATCAGAAATTTCTACTTCTTGTGAACGATATACCTTTTGAACTTCTTCAACGATATATTTTTCAACAGCTTCTGCATCTAAGATACGGATTAAATCCTTTGGATGGATAGAACCCTTCATTAACTTAGCACCACGTTTGATTTCATCACCTTGATTAATTAATAATTCAGATGTTGCATCAACTGTGTATTCACGCTTTTCATTTGTTTCTTCATTAAGAATTTCAATCTTCTTACCAGCTTTTGTATTAGTGATAGATACAATCTTACCATCAATTTCAGAAATAGTAGCCTTTCCTTTTGGCTTACGAGCTTCGAAAAGCTCTTGAACTCTCGGAAGACCTTGAGTGATATCCCCACCGGCAACACCACCATTATGGAAAGTACGCATTGTTAACTGTGTACCTGGTTCACCGATTGATTGAGCAGCAATTGTACCAACAGCCTCACCAACTTCAACAATCATGTTAGTTGCAAGGTTTCTACCATAACACTTCATACATACGCCTGTCTTTGCAGCACATGTAAGATTTGAACGAATACAAATTCTATTAATTCCAGCTTCTTTAATCTTATCAGCTAAATCTTCTGTAATTAATTCATTACGTTTAACGATAACTTCACCAGTTTCAGGATTAATAACATCCTTAGCTGCAAATCTACCGATTGCTCTAACGTAAGCTTGAACGATAACCTTTGGTTTTCCACCTTCAAGATTATTTTCATCTAAGATATCTTCAACATAGAAGCCTTTTTCAGTACCACAATCTTCTGTTGAAATAACAACATTTTGAGATACGTCTACAAGACGACGAGTTAAGTAACCTGATTCTGCTGTCTTTAAGGCAGTATCTGTTGAACCCTTACGAGCACCATGGGTAGAAATAAAGAATTCAGCAACTGATAGACCTTCACGGAAGTTTGCTTTAACTGGAACTTCGATAGTTTCACCGGCAGTATTAGCCATCAAACCACGCATTCCGGCTAACTGTGCGAAGTTAGATGCAGATCCACGTGATCCTGAATCAGCCATCATGAAGATAGCATTGTTCTTTTGTTTAGATAATTCTTCCCATAGACCCTTTTGAATTTCAGAACGAGCATCTGTCCATTCTTTTTCAACAAGTTTCTTACGGTCTCTTTCAGAAATAGCACCCATATCATAGAAATCAGTGATTTCAGAAATTCTCTTTTCAGCTTGATTAATACGAACTTCTTTACCCTTATAATCAAGTACGTCAGCCATAGAAATAGTTAAACCTGAAATAGTTGAATATTTGTAACCTAAATCCTTAATTCTATCAAGCATCTTTGAAGTTTCAGTAATTTGGAATCTCTTGAATACTTGTGCAATAATCTTTGCAATGAACTTCTTCTTGAATGGAGTTACTTCAGCATGATTCTTTAATTCTTCGATTGAAGCTTCATAGCCCATCTTAGGATTTAAGAAATACTTAGCTGGAGTAGCCTTAGTTAAGTTTTCATCAGTTGGTTCATTTAAATATGGGAATTCAGGAGGTAAAATCTTATTGAAAATCATTTTACCTAATGTTGTAAATAAGTATTTTGAAGGTAATTCTTGACCTGCAAATTTATATTCAGGTAAATAAGAAATATCTACAAAAATACGTGTATGTAATGTAATAGCACCATTCTTATAAGCCATATATGCTTCATCGAAGTCTTTATATACATGTCCTTCGTTTTCTTCACCAGCTCTTTCAAGTGATAGATAATAGTTACCTAAAATCATATCTTGAGAAGGTGTAACAACTGGCTTACCATCTCTTGGGTTAAGAATGTTGTTAGATGCTAGCATTAATAATCTAGCTTCTGCTTGTGCCTCTAAAGATAGAGGAACGTGAATAGCCATTTGGTCACCATCGAAGTCAGCGTTGAATGGTGTACATACTAATGGGTGAAGACGAATAGCCTTACCTTCAATTAGGATTGGCTCGAATGCTTGAATACCAAGTCTATGTAATGTAGGGGCACGGTTTAATAAAACCGGATGCTCTTTAATTACATTTTCAAGAATATTCCATACTGAATCATCTTGGCTGTCAATCATTCTATTAGCTACAGCAATTGTAATCTTTTCTTTACTCTTGTCTGTGCTCTTTCTTGTTAATTCTCTCAAAACAAATGGCTTAAATAATGTTAATGCCATTTCCTTTGGAATACCACATTGGTACATCTTTAAGAATGGACCAACAACGATAACTGAACGTCCTGAATAGTCAACACGCTTACCAAGTAAGTTTTGACGGAAACGTCCTTGCTTACCTCTTAACATATCAGATAAGCTCTTTAGCTTATGAGCCTTATCTAATGCTGCTTTCTTACCATGCTTTGTATTATCAATTAAAGCATCAACTGCTTCTTGAAGCATACGCTTTTCATTCTTGATAATTAAATATGGAGCATGTTGTTCATATTGCTTCTTTAAACGGTTGTTACGGTTTAAAATACGACGATATAAATCATTTAAATCTGTTGTAGCAAAACGTCCACCTTCAAGTTGAACCATTGGTCTTAAGCTTGGTGGAATAACTGGTAAGATTTCTAGAATCATCCATTCAGGCTTGTTATCTGAACGTAAGAATGATTCGATGATTTCTAGTCTCTTAATAACCTTATCACGTTTTTGCTTAGAAGGTGAAGCAAGCTTCTTTCTTAAAATCTTTCTTTCTTCTTCAAGATCAATATTCTTTAATAAAGTCTTAATGGCCTCAGCACCTGTTAATGCAGTGAATTGCTTTGGATATTGTTCACTTAATCTAGCATATTTTTCTTCATTAAGAATTTCTTTCTTCTTTAATCCAATATTTTT
Organism: Acholeplasmatales bacterium; assembly: GCA_017444645.1. Taxonomy (GTDB): domain Bacteria; phylum Bacillota_I; class Bacilli_A; order Acholeplasmatales; family Anaeroplasmataceae; genus Anaeroplasma. The sequence goes on from JAFSWG010000008.1 coordinate 49,844, forward strand.
ACCTGGATCAATTACGATGTAGCTTGCTAAATATACGATTTCCTCTAAATCCTTAGTAGGAATATCAAGGATTTTTGCAAGAGGAGATGGTGAATTCTTTAGGAACCATGTATGAACTACAGGTGAAGCTAATTGAATGTGACCCATTCTTTCACGTCTAACCTTAGATTCAGTGATTTCTACACCACACTTCTCACAAACTTTACCTTTATCAGTAGACTTTCTAGATTTACCACATGCACATTGATAATCCTTAGAAGGTCCGAAAATTTTCTCACAGAATAATCCATCTGGTTCTGGTTTTAAAGTACGATAGTTAATAGTTTCATGCTTTAAAACTTCACCATGTGACCAAGATTTGATTTCTTCAGGAGATGCTAAACCAATTTTAATATATTTATATTGCTTACTCATTTAAATCTCCTCCTTATTCTTGATCATTATCCTCAGTCTCAGGTGACTGAGTTAAGCTATAGCTTGTTCTATTAGTAACAACTGGTTTAATCTTGAAATCAACGATTGAACGGTTAACTTCATTTTCGCCATCTTCATTAATTAATTCAACATGAATACCTAATGATTGTAATTCACGAGTTAATACTCTAAATGACTCTGGAATTGATGATTCAGGAATAGGTCTACCATCAACGATTGCATCGAATGTTCTATCACGAGCAACTAAGTCATCTGATTTAACAGTCATCATTTCTCTTAATGTATGTGCAGCACCATAAGCTTGAAGTGCCCAAACTTCCATTTCACCGAAACGTTGACCACCATTTTGAGCTTTACCACCCATTGGTTGTTGAGTTACTAATGTATATTTACCAACATTTCTTGCATGTAACTTATCGTCAACCATGTGGCTTAACTTAACGAAATACATGATACCAACTGAAATCTTATTTTCAAATGGTTCACCACTTCTACCATCATATAAAGTTTCTTTACCATCAAATGGCATTCCAGCTTCTTTCATGATAGCTTCGATATCTTCGATTGTGGCACCATCAAATACTGGTGTAGCAACCTTAACGCCTAACTTCTTAGCAGCCATACCTAAATGTAATTCAAGTACTTGACCGATGTTCATACGAGAAGGTACACCTTGTGGGTTAAGCATGATATCAATTGGATGACCATCAGCTGTGTATGGCATATCTTCAACTGGTAAAATGTTAGAAATAACACCCTTGTTACCATGACGACCAGCCATCTTATCACCAACTTGGATCTTTCTCTTTTGAACGATAAATACTCTTACAACCTCAAGTACACCTGGAGCTGTTTCATCTCCATTAGCCTTTGAGAAGTGTTGAACAGATTGAACAACGCCTCCTCCACCATGAGGTACACGTAAAGATGAATCTCTTACATCACGGCTCTTTTCACCGAAGATTGCAAGTAATAATCTCTCTTCTGGAGTAGGATCAGTTTGACCCTTTGGAGTAGTTTTAC
>JAFSWG010000009.1 GCA_017444645.1 Acholeplasmatales bacterium
GATGATGAAGACGACGAAGATGAAGATGATGAGGACGATGAAGAGTAATCATCTAGATTAGATGTTTTTAAAATAAAAGCACTTTCTTCTTTAATAAATTAAAGAATGTGATATAATACTAATGGATTTTTATATAGGAGGACATTTCATGTCAGTATTAATGGGAAAAAAAGTAAAAATTTTTAGTTTAACTGCTAATCCAGAATTAGCTGCAGAGATTGCAGATTCAGTTGGTATTCCACTATCAAGCTGTGATGTATTACATTTCGCAGATGGTGAAATTAATGTTCAAATTAATGAAACAGTAAGAGGTCATAATGTATTTGTTATTCAACCTACAAGTGCACCAGTAAATGATCACTTAATGGAATTATTAATTATGTGTGATGCCTTAAAGCGTGCATCAGCTAAGACTATTAACTTAGTTATTCCTTATTATGGATATAGCCGTCAAGATAGAAAGGCTAGAAGCCGTCAACCTATTTCAGCTAAATTAGTTGCAGATTTATTACAAACTGCAGGTGCTGATAGAATTATTTGTATGGATATCCATGCTGCTCAAATTCAAGGATTCTTTGATATTCCTGTTGATAACTTCATGGGATTACCTATTTTATCAAATTATATTATGGACAAGCATTTAGAGGATGTAGTAGTTGTATCACCAGACCATGGTGGAGTTACTCGTGCTAGAGAATTAGCAAAAGTATTAGATACTACAATCGCTATTATTGATAAGAGAAGACCTGAACCAAACAAGATGGAAGTTATGAACATCATTGGTAACGTTGAAGGTAAGACTTGCGTTATGATTGATGATATGGTTGATACTGCAGGTACAATTACTGTTGGTGCAAAGGCATTAATGGATGCTGGTGCTAAAGAAGTTTACGCAGTAGCTACTCATGGTGTACTTTCTGGTCCAGCAATTGAAAGAATTAAAAATTCAGTATTAAAAGAAATGATTATTACTAATACAATCAAGCTTGATGACTCAAAGAAATGTGACCAAATTAAAGTATTATCTGTAGGTCAATTACTTGGTCATGGTATCTTAAGAATTTTATCTGATGAACCATTATCAGGATTATTCACTTATTCATACGATAAGTCAAAAAGAGAATTATTATAATGAAATTAGTAGTAGGACTTGGTAATCCAGGTAATACATATGAAAATACACGCCATAATATGGGATGGATGGCAATAGATAGATTTGCTGCAATAAACAATGTAGAAATGCATCTAGAACCTAAATTTCAAGGTATTATGGGTACCATTACTATTAATGGTGAAAAGACAATATTATTAAAACCAGTTACATATATGAATTTATCTGGTGAATCAGTAATAAAGGTAATGAACTTTTATAAAATTGATTCTAAAGATATTTTAGTTATATCTGATGACTTAGACTCACCTCTAGGTAGAATTAGATTAAGGTCAAAAGGTAGTGCTGGTGGACATAATGGTCATAAAAATATAGTCCAACATATTGGAACAGAAGAATATAAGCGTATTAAGCTTGGTATTGATAGATCTGATGTAATACCTGTAATTGATTGGGTATTAAAAAAATTTACAAAGGATGAACTAAAAGAATTAAATTCTGTATTTGATACAGTAAGTGATGCAATTTATGAATTTGCATCTGGAATTGATTTCATGAAAATTAGTTCTAAGTATTCAAAAAATAGTTAATTTTAAAGACTTACACATTTAATTTGTGTGAGTCTTTTTATTTTTGTTGTTTAAATTATATTTATTACCTATTATAATTAATATAGGATATATTAGGTGAGGTTGATATGGAAAATTTGGTTAATTTATGGAAATATTCATTTATAAATGATCCTGAATATGTTGAATATATAAAAATACGAGAATTAAGCGGTGAAATTTTAGATTCATTTTTTAATTATGTTGAGCCTAATTTCCAGGAATATAGTGATACATTAAGAGAATATATGAATGAATTGTTTTATAAAAAAATGATAAATATAGATGTTAATGTATGTGAAATTGATGGTAATCATTTTTTTAAATTATTGTTATATAATTTTATTAATGATAACAAAAAATTAAGTAAAGTTTTTTATGAAATAACTAAAATAAGAAAACAAGAAAAAAAAGATTTACTATTATCTATTACCAATGGCATATCATCTATTTTTGAAATTGCAGAAAATGGTTCAAAAGAATTTAAAACTATGGTTAGAGATATTAATACTAATAAAACTTATGAAATTATAGATACAGGTATAGCTTATGCTAATAAATTTATTAATGATAATATTAAAAATAGTATTATTGTAACTAATTTATTTGAATATAAAGGAATATATTTTTTTGATAATTCAGTTATATTAAATAAAAACCAAGAAGAAGTAAATCAATTATTAAACGATAATAAAAAGTATAAATATGATTTTATCCAATTTTGGATGTTAGCTTATAGTATAAATTTTAATAAGTAATATTTATTAACACTATCTTAACATATTATTATTTGCATAATTATAAAAAATGTGTTATCATTCTTTCGTAAAATAAATAGATTCCAAAAGGGAGTAGAAGCCTGCATTGCAGGATTATGTGTCGACATACCCAGTATTTATATACTCGTACATAAGTTAAATTTCGAGACTTTTACCATATTGGTAGGAGTCTCTTTTTTTACAAATAAGAGGAGGAGAAAAAATGATTCCAGAATTTTATGAAACCTGGCATATTGCACCTAAATTAATAATACTTTTAGTATTTATGGTGGTAGGTGTATTTTTCTTAGTTAAGTTTTGTGACTTATTTGTAGGTGCTGCATCATCTATTGCAAAAAAACTAAAAATAGCACCAATGATAATTGGTTTAACAGTAGTAGCAATGGGTACATCCTGTCCTGAGCTTGCAGTATCAGTATCAGATTCAATTGGATGTTTAATTAATGGAGGTTATGCAAATGTTGCGATAGGTAATGTAGTAGGTTCTAATATTTGTAATATATTATTAGTATTAGGTTTATCAGTAATCTTTACACCAATCATTATTAAAAAATCTACATTGAAAAAGGAAATGCCATTTTTAATGGGTGTTTCATTATTACTTGTAATCTTTGGTATATTCTTTGGTGTTGGTACTGTTACAGGTAATTATGCAATATTAAGATGGGAAGGTATAATCTTTGTTGTATTAATGATTGGATATTTAGTATTCTTAGTTATTGATGCTAAACGTCATCCTGTAGAAGACGAAAACCAAGAAGAAATTAAAGATATGAAGATGTGGAAAGCAATATTATTTGTAGTACTTGGTGCAATCGGTATTGCAGCTGGTGGCGAATTTGTTGTTTTTGGTGCTAAAGGTTTAGCAGTAACTGGTGCAACAGCTATGGGAATTAATCATGATTTAGCTGAAAGCTTAGTTGGTTTAACTATAGTTGCTGTAGGTACATCACTTCCTGAGCTTGTAACATCAACTGTTGCAGCTAAAAAAGGTCAAAATGATATAGCACTTGGTAATGTAATTGGATCTAATATTTTTAATATCTTATTTGTATTAGGTATTGCAGCTACAGTTAATCCATTAACTACAGGTAACGAAATAGTAGTAGATTTAATTGTAATGATGTCTATTACAACGCTATTATTTGCTTTAGCATTTACTGGAAAGCTAGGAAGAAAAATTGGTATCTTATTTATAACTATTTATGTACTATATTTAACATATTTAATATTAAGAACTGTTGGAGTATTCCCACAATTATAAAAAATATAAAAGAAGAGCATGCGGCTCTTCTTTATTGTTTCTAAATATGATAAAATCACTATGGTGGGATTTATGGCAACAAAAAGACAAAAGAAAAAAGCATATAATGCAGATAAAAAAGTAGCAAAGAAAAATCCTAGTTTATTTATAGCATTAATATTAATTGTTATATTAATAGCTGGAGGAGTATTTGCATATTTATATTTTAGCGGTAATTTAAATAAGTTCTTAAATAAAGATAATAATAACAATAGTAATACAAATACTAATCAAAATGTACCAGTATCAGTTAATGGTGAAGTACAAATATATTCTATTGAAATGCATGATGAATATGGTGATGCATTATTTATTAAATATAAAGATTATGATGTATTAATTGATTCAGGTAATTATGGTGATGCAGAATATGTTAGAAATTTTGTTGATTCTAACATTTCTTCAGATAAGAATCTTGATTTATTAATAGTAACACATTGTCATGGTGATCATCTAGGTGGAATAACTAATAATGGGCCAAGAGCCCTAGATAATGTTAAATCTATTTCAAATATTATAGATTTTGGACATACTCGTTCAAATGATACTATGTATAATAATTATGTAACTATTAGAAAAAAATATTTAGATGCAGGAACTAAATATTACCCTGCTTATGAATCAGTTAAGCATGTAGATGGCTTAGATAATAAAATTATATTTGAAGATTTATCTATTGAAATTTTAGATACATTTAATTATGCGTCTAAAGATACTGATTTAATAAATCATGATAAAGTTTTTATTCCATTCAATGAATATAGTATTGCAACATTAATAACATATAAGGATACTAAATTATTCTGTGCTGGTGATTTAGAAGATAAAGGTGAAAAAACTTTAATTGAACATTCAAGTGAAACATCATTAAAAGATGTTAAGAAAGAAGATACAGTTATTTATAAGGCATGCCATCATGGAACAGATGTAGGTTTAGCTAATAGTAAGAAAAATGGTGCTACATCTACAAATGGTGGCAATAGAATGGCGTTATTAAAATTATTAAATCCTGATTATTGTTTTGTTAGCTCAGCTATTGCTGAATCTGATCATCCATATCCTAGAGCTATTGCAACAATGTTATATTTTACAGATAATGTATATTTTAAAGGTACAATGGGTACAATTTGTTTTGATTTAGATGGAATAAATGTTGGTGTTCAAGGTGTTGGTGCCACAACAAATTACAAATTAGATGGATTTACAATTGATTATGCAGCTGAAAAGAATTATAAATATACTGAAACAACATGGTATAAAAATCATGTATTTAAAGGAGCTAAATCTTGGTATACAGGCGATATCCAAAATCCAACTGATAAACAATTAACTGAATGGTATTTAGAAAAATTAAAAGCTGATTATCCACAATCATAAGGAGGTTAACATGGAAAAAGTATTAGAACTAATAAAAAAATACAACAGAATAATTTTATTTGGCCATGTAAGACCTGATGGAGATTGTATTGGTAGTCAATATGGAATGTATTATTTAATTAAAGATAGCTTTCCAAAAAAAGAAGTATATATATCTGGTGAATCAAGTGAATATGTAGGATTTATTGGAAAACCATCAATGGTTGATGATTCATTATTTAAAGGATCTCTAGCAATATGTGTAGATGTTGCAACTAACGAAAGAGTATCTGATCAAAGATTTAAAAATTGTGATTATGTTTTAAAAATAGATCATCATGTTGTTGTTGATAATTTTGGAGATTACAATCTAGTTGATGAAAAAGCCCCAGCATGTTGTCAAATAATTGTTGAATTCTATCAAAAATATAAAGATATATTAAAGATGTCAAAAGAATGTGCGACTGCGTTATATGTAGGTATTGATACTGATACTGGTAGATTTAAATTTGATTCAGTAACATCTAAAACATTTAATTCTGCAGCATTATTATTAGAAAAAGGTGTAGATTTATCATATATAGATAATCATTTATCTATTGAAACATTAGACACAATTAAATTAAGAGGATATTGCTTATCTAATTTCCAAATGTCAGATAATGGCTTTGCCTATATAAAAATGACAAGAGAAATCATTAATAGATTTGGTGTCTCTGACGAAGATGCAGCAAGTCAAGTTACATCAATTTCTTCAATTGATACATGTCCTGTATGGGCAATGTTTATTGAATACCCTACTGAAATAAGAATTAGATTAAGAAGTAGAGGACCAGTAGTTAATTTATTAGCTGAAAAATATCAAGGTGGTGGACACCCTAAAGCTTCTGGTGCACATTTAGATTCATGGGATCAATTAGATGATTTCATAAAAGATGCTGATAAATTAGTAAAAGAATATAAGGATTCATTAAAATAAACGGAAATAAGCCTAGAAATTAGATAAATCTAGGCTTATTTTAATCAAATCAATAAAAAATATTAAATAATCAATAAAAAAAGACTTGAAATATTTTTAATATTCTTGTATACTAATCAAGTGCTTAGATAGGAATATAGCCAAGCGGTAAGGCAAGGGACTTTGACTCCCTCACGCGCTGGTTCGAATCCAGCTATTCCTGCCAGCTTAAAATTAAACGGCTTTTGTCGCAAGACAAACCTGTTTAGCATAAATGTTACATAAAAAGTAGCGGAAGATTAGACCTAGCAATAGGTCTTTTTTCTTTTATATAATATCCTTTAAGATTCTTTCTTTTGTATCTTCTAATTTCATCATTAACAATCTTTTCTTTCCAATATTATTGAAAGAATTATCTATTATATATCCAATATCATCAATGAATAAATATCTACCGTGAATATCTTCGTTAGTAATTATCTTAATATTAGTAGGTATACTTTCTTTATTTAAGTATGATGAAGTAGAAGTAATAATAGTTATATTTGTTTTAATGTCTTTAAGCATAGACAATAGAAATTTATCTGCATAATAATCTACAATTATTATTTCATATTTAGCTAAGAAGAATAATTTTCTTATAAATGTATATGCATCTAATATTTCTCCTTGATAAAAGATTTTAGAGTTTTCTAAGTTTACTTTATCTTCAATCACTTTAATTTTAGATTCTATGTGCTTAATGTCATTTTGAAGTGAAATAATATTGGATGCACAAGATAAGCATCTTTCCTCATTAATAACATGACCATTTAATAAATACTGTTTTAGTATGGAATTAGCCCATTGTCTAAATGATACACCGCGTTTAGATTTTACACGATAGCCAACTGATATTATCACATCTAAAGAATAGAATGTTACCCTTTGGTCAACTTCAGCAATACGCATTTTTTGCGTGTTGCTATTAATATCAACTTCATTTTCTTCAAAAACATTATTGATATGTTTTCTAATTGTTTTGGGATCTCTTTCAAATAATAATGCTATTTCGTTGGCTGTTAACCATACAGTATCTTCATTAGGTGATACATTTACATCTAGTGAGAATTCTCCATCTTCAAATTTTATCAATTCATATTTCTTTTCATCATTTATCATATTAAATTCCTCCTATTTTTCTCAAAAGAAAAGGTCTTACCGTATTTCTACAATAAGACCTTAAAATTGATATTAAGTTGTAATAAATATAATTTATATTTCATAATTATTTCCAACTTTCCTATGGTTTAATTGTATCATATTATTCAATTATTTTCTATCTTTGTTATTAAGTAATTGCAAAAGCATATAATCCTAAATGGTATAGTCAATTAGTTTAATTTAGTAGCTTACAAATTATATTATTTACGGCATAATTAGTGATGCGAGGTAACAATAATTCCGCTAGCCGACCGCGTCATTTTTGTGCTACCCTGCTATGGCGTTAGACAGGCTTTTGTCGCAAGACAAACCTGTTTAGCATAAATGTTACACAAAAAGTAGCGAAAGATTAGACCTAGCAATAGGTCTTTTTCTTTTAAGAATAGGAAGTGATATTATTGATTATGTATCACATTTGTGATACAATAATAGTAAGGTGATCAATGTGAAAAATGAAGTAATACATGCAAGAATATCTGAAGAAATAAAAAAAGAATCTGAAATCATTTTGAATAATATATGAATGACCTTAAGTCAATCAATTGATTTATTTTTAAGACAAGTCGTTTTAAAAAGAGGTATCCCTTTTGAACTAAATGACATTTCTAATAAAAAGGATGATGTTGAGGAATTATCTTATATTATTAATTCAGTTGATGGAAATGAACCTCCAGCGGAAGCTAAAAAATTAATTCATTTATATTCGTTAGGATATATTGATTATGAAACAGCTAAATTTGGCATTATGAGGTTATTTACAAATGACAGATAAGTATGTATATCCAGGAACAAATGTTTTAATTAATAAGTTGGATATTAGATATGGAAAAAAATTAGATTCTGCTGAATATTCAATTGTGTCTTTGAACATTAATAATTTAATTAGAAACCCTATTATAATTAATTCATTGAAAGATATATATGAGATTCATAAGATACTGTTTTCAGATTTGTATGAGTGGGCAGGAAATAAAAGAAGCATTAATATTTATAAAGAAGAACCTATTTTAGCTGGTTTATCCGTTAATTATTCAGATTACAATAATATAAATACTGATCTTAATAAATTAGATAAAGATTTTATTAAAATTAAATGGAAAGAATTAAAATCTAAAGAAAAAATAGATAAAATAGTATTATTTATTTCAAAATTGTGGAGGATTCATCCATTTAGAGAAGGAAACACTAGAACTGTAACAACATTTCTATACTTATTTGTTAAGCAGATAGAATTGAAGGTAAATATTGATTTTATAGGTAAGCATGCTAAATATTTTAGAAATGCACTAGTCATGGCATCGATAGATGAGTATAGCGAATATGAACATTTAACCAATATTTTAATGGATTCAATTTCTCTTAAAGAAATTAATGAAAATAAGTATAAAACAATTAAAGAATATGAAGTTGAAAAATATGATTATCAAACTCATAATATTAAAAATAATGACATAGATCATTAGTGAGGGGACAAATGAATAGATTAAGTTTAAAAACAAAAAAGATTGTTAATTTAGAAGAAATAATAAAAAAACATTGATTCAGAATCTTTGGAGAATACTTACACAACTTTAATAACTAAAGAAGAATTAGCAAATACAACTGTTGAAGTAATTGCAAGTGGTGGAGGAAATGAATTTGGCAAGCTTTCAGCATATGGTGCTGAAATAAGTGCTATAAAAAGCGTGTCAAAATATTTATCACAATTTGGATTTGAAAAAGTAGAATGATTATGTCGAGAGACAAAAGCCTTTAGTAATAAAGTTACACAAAAAGTAGCGAAAGATTAGACCTAGCAATATGTCTCTTTCTTTTTATTGTATTTTTCACGATATCGTGATATAATAAAAATGGAGGAAATAGAATATGCCAACAATAGCATTATTCTATGGTATTATTATCCAAATGTATTTCTTGAGTTCTGAACATAATCCTCCACATATTCATGCAATCTATAATGATCATAGGGCAACATATTCATTAATAGATATGACGAAAATCAATGGAGATCTTCCTGTTAAGGCAGAAAAGTTAGTTTTAGAATGGATGAAGCTTCATATCGATGAGTTGCGTGAAATGTGGGATAGTCAGTCATTTAAGAGAATAGAACCATTAGAGTAGGAGGTGGATGCAGTGAAATATATTTTTCATCCGGTAAGGACAGTTACAGCTTTAGATAATTATATGTTATTTGTTGAATTTTGTGAGGGTGTATCAAAAATATATGATATTAAACCATTATTTGAAAGAATACCTATCTTCAACGAATTAAAAGAAAACAATCTATTTTATCAAGTACATGTAGATGTAGGTGGTTATGGTATTGTCTGGAACGATAAAATAGATTTAGCTGCAGAAGAGCTTTATTATAATGGTACTATTGTTCCATCTAGATTTGACGGCATTATGGCGCTTGGTGACGCTGCTGAATTTTGGAATATAGATGATTCTACATTACGTCACGCCATAAGAAATGGAAAATTTAAGTGTGGAAGAGACATTACTAAATTTGGAAAGCAATGGGTAATAACCATAGAAGCAATGGTTCGCGAA
>JAFSWG010000010.1 GCA_017444645.1 Acholeplasmatales bacterium
ATGATAAACTCTAAATGATGAGAGGGTGAGAATTGTGAATAGTATTAAAAAATCATTAGAAAATTGGCTTAATGAATTAAATAATTTTAGTTTTAAGAATTATGAAGAATTACCTGATATTGACCTATATATGGATCAAGTAGTTACTTTTTTAGATAAACAACTATATATATTTCAAAATAATACATTAGATAAACAAATTACTTCTTCTATGATAAATAATTATGTTAAAGGAGAGGTTCTACCTTCACCAATATCTAAAAAATATAATAGAGAGCATTTAGCTTTAATTGAAGAAATTTGTACTTTAAAACAAGTTTTAAGTATTGCTGATGTTAAACAAATTGAAGATGATAGATATAAAGATGCATCATCTAAAGGAGAAATATTTAATGAATTTAATAGAATGAACAATGAAAAAATTGAGATTTCTGTTAGTGAAGCATTTAAGAAATTAAATGATATTGATGAAAATGATTCTTCTGCTTTAATAGCTTTAGCTACTGATTTTGCTTTAACCGCTAATGCATATATAAATATTTCTAAAAAGATATTATATATGACTAAAAAATATGCTGATATAGAAAAAGCTAAAGAAACTATGGAAGCTGAATTAAATAAGGATTCTAAAAAGGATAAGAAAAAGAAAGAAAACAATAATGAGGATGAAGAGTAATTCTTCATCTTTTTTATGCATAATAAAAGACCATCAAGCGATGGTCTCATTTTATTTTTTAGATAATTCAATACTTCTATTTACACATGCATCATAGCATTTTTTAATTGCTTCTTCAAAATTATTATCATATAGTTCATATAATCCTGCAATAGTTGTTCCACCTTTTGAACATACATTATTAATTAATGTATCAATTGAATCATCAGATGATACAATCATTTTTGCAGACGCGATAATTGATTCAGCAGTTAAAGCTTTAGCTGTTTCATAATCAATTCCATTTTTAGCACCCATTTCGATAAATATTTTAGCAAATAAATATAAATATGCAGGCATTGATCCATTAAGTGGTAAAGATGCGTCCATTAAATCTTCTGTAATCATATATGCTTTACCAATTGAATTAAATATATCTAATACAGTATCTTGGAATTTATTTTCTATATTTGTACAAATAGTTGTTACACCTGATTTAATTAAGGCAGGTGTATTTGGCATTGTTCTAAAAATTGATGCATTATTAAAATAAGTCATTAATGTTTCAATTTTTACTCCAGCCATTATAGAAATTATACATTTACCTCTAAAATCATATTTTTTTGCATTTTCACATGCTTCAGAAAAGCCTTGAGGTTTTACAGAAACTAATATGATTTCACAATCCATAAATATATCTTCGTTATTTAATGTACATTCATATCCATCATTAGAATATTTTTCTAATTTTTGTTCACTATGTAATCCTAATAAGATCTCATCTTTTTTATAAATACCACTAGATAAAATACCTTCTAAAATGCTATTTCCCATTTTACCTAGTCCGATAATACCAAATTTATACATTATTTTCTCACCTGACCATTTCCAGAAATTAAATATTTATATGTAGTTATTTCCTTTAATCCCATTGGTCCTCTAGCATGAACCTTAGTTGTTGATATACCAATTTCAGCACCAAATCCAAATTCGCCACCATCAGTAAATCTAGTTGATGCGTTATGATATAGGCATGCAGAATCAATTTCATTAAAGAATGCTTCTTTAGCTGCTAAATCTTCGGTAATAATTGATTCAGAATGTTTAGTAGAATGTGTATTAATAAATATTATAGCCTCATTAACATCTTTAACAATTTTAATTGCTATAATATCATCATTATATTCTGTATCAAAATCTTCTGGTGTTGCTGGTTTAGCATTATTTAAATATTTAATAGCTTCATCATCAGCTCTTAATTCAATATTATATTGACTAAATAATTCTTCTAATTTTGGTAAGAATTCTTTAGCAATATCTCTATCTACAAGTAAGTTTTCAATTGAATTACATACAGATGGACGTTGATGTTTAGCATTTAATGCTACATTTAATGCCATATCAAAATTAGCTGTTTTTTCTACATATAATGTACAATTTCCAGCACCAGTTTCAATAAATGGTATTTTAGAATTCATAACAATATATTGAATTAATCCTTTAGAACCTCTTGGTATTAATAAATCAATATATTCTCTTTTTGTAATTAATTCATCTGTAGCTTGTCTATCAGTTCTATCAATTAATGTAATACAATTAGGATCACAATAATCTTTAATTGCATTTTTCATAACATTTACTAATGCTATATTTGTATTAATTGCTTCTTTACCACCCTTTAAAACACATGCATTTTTAGTTTTTAAGCATAAGCAAGCAATATCAACACAAACATTAGGTCTTGCTTCAAAAATTGAGGCAATTACACCAAATGGAACTCTAACTTTTTTAATAATCAATCCATTAGGTCTAGTATATTCTTCAATTGTTTCACCTATGTAATCAGGTAATTTTACTAAAGCATCAATAGAATCACATAAGCCTTTTATTCTCTTTTCATCTAATTTTAATCGATCAAGCATTTGTGGTTTTATAATATCTTTAGCAATAACCATATCCTTTTGGTTTGCTTCAATTATATTATCTTTATTATTCCATAATGCCTCTTTTATATTTAATAATATCTTTTTAATATCTTCATTAGATACTTTATTTAATGATGATACTGAATCTTTACATTTTTTTAATAATTGATCCATTATAAGCCCTCCTTTAATAGGACTAAATCATTAGCATGAATTATTTCTTTTTTGCCTTCATAGCCTAATATTTCTTTTGAATCTTTAGATTCATGTCCTTCTAATAATCTAATTTCAGTAGATGAATAATTAGAAATACCTTTTCCAATTACATTTCCATTCTTATCATTTATTGTAATAATCATTCCTTTTAAGAAATCACCATTAACATCTATTATACCTTTTGATAATATAGATACCTTTTTCTTCTTTAAAGCATCCTTTAATCCATCATCTATTATAATATTTCCCATTGAATTAGCTTTATAAATAATCCAATGCTCACGTGATGAGATTTGATTTTTAGATGCCTTAAATAATGTTCCAATTTCTTTTCCTGCAACTATATCACATAAATTTTTAATTTGATTAGAATTACAAATAATCATATTAGCTCCGGCTGATGTTGAAATTCTTGCAGCATTTATTTTGGTTTGCATACCGCCTGTTCCAACCTCAGTTGTTTTATCTCCAGCCATATTTATGATATCGGCATTAATTTCATTTACTACATCTATTAATTTAGCATCTTTATATATTTTGGGGTTCTTATCAAATAATCCATCTATATCTGAAAATAATATTAATAAATCAGCATTGATCATTGGTGAAATTAATGAAGCAAGTGTATCATTATCACCAACTTTAATTTCTTCAACTGCTAATGCATCATTTTCATTAATAATTGGAATAATATTATTTTTAAACATTGCATCTAGGGTATCAGATAAATAATTCATTCTTTTTCTAATTTGGAAATCATCATGATTTACTAAAATTTGACCTGTTTTAAGTCCATAAATATCTGCAGCCTTATTATATGCCTCCATAAGCTTTGATTGACCTATAGCCGCACAAGCTTGTTTTAAAGACATTTCTTTTGGTTTTTTAGTTAATCCAAGTTCATGCATACCTGAAGCAATTGCACCACTTGATACTAACGCAACATTTATACCTTTATCACTTAGTTCTTTAAATGATTGCATAATACCAACTATCATTGGTTGATTAATGCTTAAATCCTTATTAACAAGTGATGATGATCCAACCTTTATTATTATTCTTTGAATACCTTTAAAATCTCTCATAACTATTACCCCATATTGTTTTAATTATATAATAAAGTAATTTATTTTAAAAGAATATATTCTTTTATTTTATTGTTTAGGCTTAAATAGTTTTTCCATTAGATCCTTCATTGATCTAGTTCTCTTATAAAATCTACCAAATACTAGACTAAAATTATTAACTGTAGCGTCTTCAATATCTTTATTTTCATCTACGCCTCCAGCTATTATTGTTATATTATGCTTATTACATAATTCAGTAATTTCTTTAGATCCTTCTGAACCTATTGTTCTAAAATCATATACAAAACAATCAGAATTATTTCTATAAATATCTAATATATCCATACTACATATTCTATATCCAGCCTGTCTTAATAATCTTACATAATTATTATCAGCTGATTTTACTACTAATGTAACGTAATTAGCATTTATTTTATAAAAATTAGGTAATTCCTTTAAATATTCAAAATATCCTCTATCAATTAAATCTGCATTAATTTCAATAAATACTTTAAATAAAAACTTAGTTTTAGTATATAGCATTTTTAATTCTTTAAATAATGCATTTACTGAATATTGATTTACTCTAGACTCTAAGCCCCTTCTTTTAACAACATTCATAATGTCATCATAATATAATTCACTTGAATCAAGATTAATAAATACATAATATCCATATACCTTTTTTCTAGATATATCTACAATTTGTTGATATACCAATACTAAATCATTAGTATCGATTGCTTCACTAATTGCTGTAACTAAATTATTTTCAGCAAACCTATTTTTCATTTCTTCACTATCATAATGTGAAATATGGTTACCTTTAACATTCATGTCTTTAGCATCATTTAAAGCATCAAATGCATATGATAACATTAATGATGCGTCATCTAACTTAGAATTCTTTCCTAATCTATATACACCTACATCAAATAATACATTTAATCTTGAATTTAATTTATGTAATTTCTTAATTGTATAATCCATAAATTGATTTAATTTAGAATCTATTAATCTTTTATCATTTGCATTTTTAATTGTAATTACATATTTATCTTCACCTAAATGATATAATGAAGCATTAAAATCAGAAGATATAGCATCTTTTAAAGAATTGCCAATAGCAAGCTCTAATTCTCTTTTAAAATTAAATCCATATAATTCTTCATATAATGAAAAATCATGGACTGATAATATAGCTAAAGCCATTCTATGACTATCATATAATTCTCTTAAATCAACCATTAATTTAACTTCAGTATCTAATTTTGTTATTGGATTAGTAAAGGCTAAATCTATTAATTCCTTTTTCTCATTTTCAAATTTAGTTATATCTTCAATTACTGAAATAATAGTTATAGATCCTTCATATAATAATGAATAAAAGCTTTCTTTTATTCTAATATATTCATTTTCTTTTTTGAAATTATATTCTAGCTCTGCTTCCTTTAAATTAGCATAAAGGCTAGTTCTTATATTTTTATATTCAATTAAATCATTCGTAGGAATATGATTATAATAATCTTCTAATGTTAAATTCTCAAATGTACCTAGCATTTTTGCAGCAATGTCAGATAAATGAATATATCCTTCCATTTCTTCTTTAATCCCAAGTGACATATTATCTTTTAAGAAGAATAATTTTTGATTATTAAAGATAATTTTTTCTTTTTCAATAGATAATAATAATCTTGAATTAAGCAATGAAGTTATCATTTTTAGTCCCTCATAAGCCATTTCATTGGCTAAAAAAGGCTTTTTAGATAGATAAGCAATTGAACCAATAACATCTAAATCATTATGTAATGGTACTGCATAACCATAATATTCTTCTGGATAATCCTCAAAAGTTACAATATTTTTATTATAATCTCTTTCAGATTGATCTAAGAAAAATTCAGAATCACTTTCAAATGATTGAAGATTAATTGTACCTTTAATTTGATCTAGAGTTATTTTTTTATCATATACTCTTTCTGTTTTATAATGCATTCCTTTAAATGATTTAGATGCATCTAAAATATATGCTTCATCTATATCAAAAACTTTACATATTTCAATCATAGATAATCTAAATATTTCTCTAAATTTATTATGTAAATTCATTTGATTTAGTATATCAAATAGATTTGATAATTTAATATAGAATTCAGATACTTTTTCATTTTTAACCGCAATAATTTGTTTTTTAACATCTACCTTAGGTGTTAATTTTTCTTCTTTTGGGTTTAATACTTTAATATCTGGTTTTAAATCATTAATATGAATTATCTCTTCAGTTTTAATTCCTTCAAAGCTTACTTTAGGTATTGAAACTAGAGATTCTTCCCTTTTCTTTTTCTTTGGCTGAGGTTCTGCCTTATCAGTAATTTCTTTTAATAATTCTTCTAATTCTCTTACAGCAACTCTAGATCCTTGTTCATTATATAATTCAATAGCTGTATTTAAGAATAATTTTGATTCATTAATGTAATCAGCATTAACATATTCTTCATAATTACTTTCAAAAATACCAGCTTTTTTATAATCATTTAAAGCCATGTAAGACTTAATAGCTAAAGTAGCAAATGTCAATAAATATTTAGGTGAATCAAAATTACCAATTATTTTATTTACTTCAGTTACTACCTTTATGTAATTATTCTTTTTATATGCGATAGTTAATAATCTAATTTGTAGCTCAGCTTCTTTAACTAAATTTAATTTATCTTGATATATTTCTAATAAACCTTCAGTTATCTTTAAATAATTATCATATTCCCCTTGCATATAATAAATATTTGATAGCTCTTCTTTAGCAAATAATGCTTCATCTTTAGTTATATCATCTGCAAGATATTCAATTAGAGTATCTTTTGCTTCAGTAATTGAATTTTTCTTTAAAAGATATGTGATCATATCTTTTAGATATAAATTCATTTTAGAAACAGGTAAAAATGATTTTTTTAAATTAATATATTTAATTGCTTCATCAAAGCTTTCTAAATCAATTGTTATAGCAATCAAGCTATCACATAAGGATATAACAGCATATGAGCTTAAAAATTTCATTTGCTTAATATAAGTTAATAATAAATTTAGTGCATTTGATGAATCACCAATTTTATGCATTATATAAGCTTTTTGTGCTAAAGCCCTTATATAAGTATCTGAAAATTCTACTTCGTCAACTAAAAAAGCATCAATTTTTTTAATTGATGAACTATTATTATCTAATTGTAAAATTTCAGATAAGGACATTTTAGCCAATTAAATCACCACTTATAATCAAATTTTCTTTTTAATACGTCATTATAATAAAATGAAACACAATTATCATCTATTATTACATAAGATCCATCTTCGTAAGCACCTGGATTAATAAATAATATATTATCTCTTATAAATAAAGCTTGTTGATGAGTATGACCATATAAGCAAATGTTAGCTTTATTTTCTAGTGCTTTATATATTAGTGAATTAACATGCGTTTTTACATGATATAAATCACCATGAGTCATATAAACTTTTTTATTAAAAATATCTACTAATACTTCTTTATTATTAGCCCAGTCACAATTTCCAGCTACAAAATAAAGATTATTAGTTCTTTCTAATAATTCTTTACTTCTTCCATAGTCTCCACAATGAAATACATAATCATAATCTTCAAAATGGATATCGTCTAGATATCTAGAATGAGAATCACTTAAGACTAAAATCTTCATTTAATAACTCCTTTAGTTTTCTAATTGCTTTAGCACGATGAGATATTGTATTTTTCTTTTCTAAAGGTACTTCAGCAAAAGTTTTACCGAATTCAGGAATATAGAAATATGGATCATAACCAAATCCATTTGTTCCCCTTCTATCGTCTATAATTTCGCCATAACAATATTCGATAACAGTTTTTGTTTCTCCATTTGGATAGCATATGCAAATAGCACATGCATATCTAGCTTTTCTATTTTCAATTCCTTTTAGATTTTTTATTAATAGATTATTGTTAGCCTCATCATCGTGGCCACCTGCATATCTTGCAGAATAGATTCCTGGTGCCATGTTTAATGCTTCAACCTCAAGCCCTGAATCATCAGATATAGCTATCACATTTAGATCCTTTGATACTTGATGAGCTTTTATATATGCATTTTCCTCAAATGTATTACCATCTTCTATAATTTCTTTTGTATATCCAATTTCATTAAGAGTTTTAAATTCAATATTATCATTACCAAGTAATGATTTAAACTCTCTAACTTTATTTTTATTATTTGTTGCAATTACTACTGTTTTCACAAATACCACCCTATTATAATTTTATCATAAAAATATCAATTTTATTAGTATTATTAGACAAAATAATTAATATAATGTATAATCTATAAATGAGGTGTTTATTGTGAGTAAAGCTGTTTATCCTGGTTCATTTGATCCATTATCAAATGGACATTTAGATATAATAAAAAGAGCTTCACGTATTTTTGATGAAGTTCATGTTGTAGTTAGTATTAATGTATTAAAAAAATCAATTTTTACCCCAGAAGAAAGAATGGAAATGGTAAAAACTGTTACTTCTAATTTAAACAATGTTGTTGTTAGAGTATATGATGGATTAGTTGTTAATTATTGTAAAGAAAATAATATTAATGTTATTGTAAGAGGAATGAGAAATTATTCTGATTATGAAAATGAATTTTCTTTATTCCAATATAATAGAGATATTGATAGTTCAATTGAGACTGTATTATTAATGCCAACCACTAAAAATCAAGTTGTATCTTCTTCTGCGATTAAAGAATTAGTTACTTTTGGTTGTGACATTACTAAATATGTTCCAAAGGAAATAAAAGAAAAAATTGTTAATAGAATAAAAGGTAAGGAATAGCGATTTCCTTACCTTTTATTTTTATAAATTATTTAAATTTTCAACTGGTTCTGTTGTTTTTTCTTCTTCAATTTGATATGTTTTTTTATCTTCTATTTTTAAGACTTTTTTCTTAATAACATAAGAAATAATAAATACTAATGAATAAACAACAATGATACCAATACTTGCAAATAAATATTTAGAGAATGCTTCAAAAGCTTTTCCTTTATTCATTGCTTTAAAAAATACACCTAGTGCGTATGTTGCAATAATTGCATTAGAAAGACCAAATGCGATTGCAGCATATAAGAATGTGCTTCTTGTTTCATAAATTAATGTATGAATTGCATAATATAAGATGACTAATGATGCAATGATAGCAATTACATAATCATAATTAATATCTATTCCTGAACCACCTAAATAAGATGTTAATGTAATAGTTTGATCAGAATTTGCAGTATATGTAATAGGTCCATATAAAGCTGAATAATCAGAGCCCCAATCTTCATATGTTTCTTCTACTAATTCTAATCTACCATCATTAGTATAATTTCCATCCCATCCAAATGTAATTACATCAGATTCACTAATTTCTAATTTTTTAATGCATGTATAACCATCTGCCATATCTGATAAATCAATTGTTAATTTATCTCCAGACTTTAGGTTAATTTCATATGTATTATTAGTGAAATTATTAATTAATTCACTATCATTAACTGATAATTTAGTATGTACCATATCATCATTTTGATATGTATATACTGAATCAATTAATTTAATTGAAGAGAATATAATAGCACCAAGTGATAATGCGATTAAAACTGATTTAATAATTATATTTTTTGGAGTTCTAACTTCAACTGGCTTAATAACCTTTGTTCCTTCTGCTGGACATAAGAAGAAATCATATTTTAATGATAATAATGCCATAATTGAAGTACATAGGATTACATTTGGAATACAATAGCTTCCATTATATACAATTGAATATAACCAAGATGCATTATTAACTCCCCAGAAGTTACCACTTCCATCACCTAACCAGAAGAATCCTCCAGCTAATACATGACATAAATATTTTAATAATCCTGCAATAACTGTACCAATGATTATATATATAATTTTTTCTTTCTTTGAATCAGTATTTTTGTATCTACTTGCGAATACACCTGCTAAACCACATAGAGTATAACCAAGTACATAATCTAATAATACCTGAAAGAATGGTGCAAGTACTCTCATAGCTCCAGTATATGTAGCACCATTAATTACATATATACCTGAAAACATTTGGACTATACTTAATATAAATCCACAAAGAAGTCCTGGTAATAAGCCTCTTCTATAGCTAATGATAAATACACATACCATGGCTATACAAATTGAACCACCATTTACCCAAACACTTCTAAAGATACCACTTGATAGGGCATCTAAAACTAGTCCTAAGGCAGCGAATATTGCTATTTCAGCTAATACCTTAGTTGTAAAAATCTTTTGTTTCATTTTTTTCTCCTTCCCTTATAAAAACAAAAAATGTTCCACTAGGAACATGCGAAAAAGAAAATTATGTGTTATAAATCCTCACATTATTCCTTCGCTAGCATTACCTAGATCAGGTCAAGGGTCGATCTTATTCCTCTCAGCCTTTTTGGCTCCCCTTAATATGACGAAATTATTATATAATGTATATATAAATATTTCAAGATTAAATATCTATTCTTTTTGAATTATTATATATTGCATCATAAATATTATTATTTATATCAGCAAGCTTACATACTTCTTCATGGCATCTTTTAGTTAAATCTATTTCTTGTTCATGCTTATCTAATTTATTATTTGGATATAATAAATCTCCTATTACTAATGTAAAAGACCAATCTCTTCTTAATATATGACGTCTTAAAAAGCTTGCTTTACGATATTTAATTGTCATTGGTAAAATAGGTTTATTATATTTTATTGCCATATAAGATAAACCTCGTTTAAATGGTCTAATATAAGGATAAAATTCCCACATTGATCCTTCTGGATAAATATGTAACCATCCACCATCATTCATTAATTTATCTAAATATTCATTATATTTTCTGGTTCCTTTTATAGAAGTTGGAATAGGTATACCTCCTACTAGTCTTACTAAAGGACCACTATCACCTGTAACATTATCAGGCCAAGATAAAAAATATGATTTATGTGGTCTTATTGCCTTCATAATACAGATATAATCCCACATATGGACATGATTACAACAAGATATTATTCCATTATTTATTATCTTTTTATTCTTTTTAAGATTTTTCTTACCTTCTATTTTTAATCCTAATTTTATTCTTGTAAAAGGGAATACAATTAATGTTAAACCTAATCTAACAAATAATCTTTTAAATTTAAAACCAAAAGAATTATCAATATATTGATACTTTTCGTCAAAATTAATATCATATTTTTTCTTCTTTTCAATGTAATGCATATCTGTGTATTCTGGATATGGATATTTTTTTATATTCATATAATCACCTCAGATTATCAGTTCTTCAATTGTACAATTTAGTACTTTAGCTAATTTATATATAGTTTCCGCCTGTGCTTTTGCTATATCTAGTTTTCCTTGTTCATATGCTCTAATGGTTCTAATAGGAACTCCTGAATATTTTGACAATTCATTTTGACTTAAATTATTTTTTTCTCGATATATTTTTAATTTAGAAATGATATTTAATTTTTCTTTATATAATTCTACAATTTCCATAATATCCATTTCATGATATGGAAAATAATTATTAATTAATTTACTACATGGATATGCTTCTATTACTTCTTTAAAAGATTTATTAAAATACCATTGTACAAATGAAATAACATAACCAACCCAGTATTCAGGTGTTGGAAAAGGATTTTGAATTATATTTTCTGGTTCTTCATTTAATATTATAGATAATAATTCAATTCCTGATTTTCCCATCGAATTAATAAAATCATTTGTTTCAAGTGCTTTTGAAATATTAGATGATATAAATTTATTTGCAAAATCATCAATATCCATTTTTTTATGTATGACAGCTATTTCAAACATGCAAGCTACTTTTTCTCTAATTGTAGGCATACAATCATCGTCATAAGCATGAATCATATATATCACCCCTTCTTAATAAGTCATCTAAACTAATTGTAAGATGTTTAGTAATATATTTTTTTAATATCATTCTATAGAAAAATTATAATATTGCAATGTCACAATTTCAAATTTTATATAACATCCTAATGTCATAGTTTATACAAAATAAAACCAACCCATAGGTTGGCTTTAATTATGCTTTATAATATTTTTTAATATTTGCGATTACTTCATTGATTTCTTCTTCACTTGCATATGAATCAGCGCCATGGTTCATAACAAACATACCACCAAATGAATCTCCACCTTCATATTTAGGAACGATGTGGAAATGTAAATGACCTAAAGTATCACCAAATGCACCATAGTTGATACGATATGGATGATATGCTTTATCAATAGCTTTAGCTACGTCACTAACATCTTTCATGAATGCATTTCTTTCTGCATCAGATAAATCTTTAATTTCAGCTACGTGGTCCTTCTTATAAGCAACGATAGCTCTACCTTTGTTAGTTTGATCCTTAAATACAATAACCTCTGATGTTTCAGTTTCAAATGCTAATACACCAAATTTTGCTAAGAATTCACCTTGTTGGCAATATGGACATCCTTCTTTTTTCATTAGTTTTCACTCCTTTCTATTCTTCGTCTGATTTTAAAATAGCTAGGAAGGCTTCTTGTGGTACTTCAACAGAACCAATTTCTTTCATTTTCTTCTTTCCTTCCTTTTGCTTTTCTAACAACTTTTTCTTTCTAGATATATCTCCACCATAACATTTTGCTAAAACATCTTTTCTTAAAGCTTTTATATCTGATCTAGCAATAACTTTATGGTTTATTACAGCTTGTACAGGAACTTCAAATAATTGACGAGGAATTATTTGCTTTAATTTTTCAACTAATATTCTTCCTCTATCGTATGCAAAATCTTTATGAACAATTGTAGATAAGGCATCTACTACGTCTCCATTTAGCATAATATCCATTTTAACAAGCTTAGATTCTTCATAATCTCCAAGCTCGTAGTCAAATGATGCATACCCCTTTGTATAAGATTTTAATTTATCAAAGAAATCATATACTATTTCTAAAAGTGGAATATTATAATGGATAACTGCTCTTGTTTCTTCAACATATTGCATATCTATAAATGTTCCTCTTTTTTTCTGACATAAATCCATTATAGCACCAATATAATCTGATGGCGTCATAATAGTTGCTTTAACATAAGGCTCTTCAATTCTAGCAATTACTTGTGGTTCAGGTAATTGTGATGGGTTATCGATTTCTATCATTTCTCCATTTGTTAAATAAACATGGTAATTAACTGATGGAGCTGTTGCTATTAAATCAATATTATATTCTCTAGATATTCTTTCTTTAATAATATCCATATGTAATAAGCCTAAGAATCCTGTTCTAAATCCAAAACCTAAAGCTTCAGATGTTTCAGGCTCATAAACTAATGATGCATCTGATAATTTAATTTTATCTAGTGCATCTCTTAAATCTTGGTATTTTTTAGAATCTATAGGATAAAGACCACAATATACCATTGGATTTAACTTTCTATATCCTGTTAATGGGCTAGCTGCTGGATTATCAACTAAAGTAATTGTATCACCTACATTAACTGAATTAATATCCTTTATTGATGCTGTAATAAAACCAACATCTCCAGCCATTAAATAATCTCTTTTTACTTCCTTTGGCGTTCTAACTCCAAGCTCAACAACTTGATATACAGCATTTGTAGACATAAATTTTATATTATCGCCTACTTTAATCATTCCTTCTTTAACACAAATTAGAATAACAACACCACGATATGGATCAAATGCTGAATCAAATATTAATGCCTTTAAAGGTGCTTCAATATTACCTGTTGGTGCAGGAATATATGATACTACTTGTTCTAATATATCTCTTACACCAAGACCTGTTTTAGCTGAAGCTAATACTGCTTCATATGCAGGAATACCAATAATATCTTCTATTTCTTTTTTTGCATTTTCAGGATCTGCAGAAGGTAAATCTATTTTATTAATTAATGGTAATATCTCTAAATTATTATCAAGTGCTAAATATACATTAGCTAATGTTTGTGCTTCTACACCTTGTGTTGCATCAACTACTAATATAGCACCTTCACATGCTGCTAAGCTTCTTGATACCTCATATGTAAAGTCAACATGGCCTGGAGTATCAATTAAATGAAATTCATATTCTATACCATTATCAGCTTTATATTTTAAGGCAACACTATTTAATTTAATAGTAATTCCTCTTTCTCTTTCTAATTCCATTGAATCTAAAAGCTGTTCTTGCATTTCTCTTTCTTCAACAGAATCACAAATTTCTAATATTCTATCTGATAATGTAGTTTTACCATGATCGATATGAGCAATAATACAAAAATTTCTTATTAATGCTTGTCTATTTTTTAGTTTTTCTAAGTCATCCATATTATCACTCCATTCTTGTTAATTTTATCAAAAAAATGGCTTTAAATCAATGATTTTGCCGTATTTAATAAATTAAAGAGGACCGAAGTCCTCTAGTAGCGTATAAGCCATGTTTTGTATTAGGTAATCATTTATCTACACTTACGTCTATCATCATCTTCGGTTCGATTAGATAGCTCCCCTACCAAAATTTGGGTTTCTGACTTGCGGGGTTTACCAACGTTTCACCCTTAGGTTTCCCTAAGATTACGTTTCTGTGGCACTTTATGGGATACACCATGTCTAAAAGATTTAGGCTTACCCGCCGTTACCAAAAGGTACCTGACCTTATTTATTGGATCAGCACAAACACTACAGCCATCACAGGCTGTGTCAGCATGGACTTTCCTAACATTTCTGCTCGATTACCAGGCTACCGGTAAATATTATATCAAAAATAATTATTTAATCAAGTTATTATTCTTCAATTAAATATGAATATAATAATTCAATAGTGTTTATTATTGCATCTAAATGAGTTCTTTCCATACCATGAGATGCATGAACACCTGGTCCAATTAAAGCACCCTTACAATCAATTCCTGCATGCCATGCAGCGCCGATATCAGAACCATAATATGGGAAGATATCTACAACATAATTTAATTTATGCTTTTTAGCTAAATTGATTAATCTTGATGTTAATTCATAATCGTATGGTCCATTTGAATCTTTAGCTGCAATAGATACTGCATATTCATTACCTGCAAGATCTAAGCCTACACAGCCCATATCAACTGTAACAAATTCATCAATTTCATTACTTACAGTAGATGCACCGTGCCCAACCTCTTCTTGATTAACAAAATAAACTAAAGTATTATATTTTGGTTTTCTATTTTCATCCTTTAATTTCTTTAATACAGTAAGAATTGCACATACTGAGCCCTTATCGTCAATAAATCTTGATTTTAAAAAGCCACTTTCTGTAATTGTTGTCTTAGGGTCATAACATACATAATCGCCATTATCAATTCCAAGCTTAATAACATCATCCTTTGATTTTACATTTTCATCAATTCTTACGATTAAATTATCAAAATCTCTTGGCTTTGATTTTGCATCAGGATATACGTGGCTTGATGGAGATGATGATAATACAGTACCTGTATATGATTTTCCATCTCTTGTAACAATTTTACAATATTCACCATCTAGTGTAGGAGCTTGTGGTCCACCTACATTAGTTACCTTTAGGGTACCATCAGAATTAATTGATCTTACCATTAATCCTAATGTGTCAGCATGAGCTGATGTCGCAACAGTTTTATTATTATTTTCGCCTTCGATTTCTAATACTAGATTTCCTTTATTAGTCTTTTTGATATTTGTATAACCTAATTCATTTAAAATAGAGATAATTACATTATCAATATTTTTAGAATATCCTGTAGGAGAATCTGTTAAAAAAATCTTTGGAGCTATTTCTTTTAAATATGCTTTGTAATCCATTTTTATTACCTCTTTATTGGTTAAAAAAGATGTACCAAAGGCACATCTTAATTAATATTATTCAGAAACTTCTTCTTTCTTTTCGAACTTCTTTTGAGCATCCTTTAATGCATCTTTTCTAGATAAGTCAATTTGACCTTTTTCATTTACGCCAATGCATTTAACGATAATTTCATCATTTAATGAAACTACATCTTCAGCCTTTTCTACTCTTTCGAATGCTAATTTAGAAATATGACATAAACCTTCAGTTCCTGGCCATAATTCTACGAAAACACCATATTTTTCAACTCTTGTAACACGACCAGTATAGATTTTACCTACTTCAGCTTCTTTTACTGAATTAACGATATAATCTAGACAAGATTTAGCTGTATTCATATCTGAATGCATTACAAATACTCTACCATCTTGTTCGATATCAATCTTAACGTTATCGAATTTTTCGATTGTAGCGTTAATATTCTTTCCACCAGCACCGATTACATCTTTAATCTTATCTGGGTTAATTGTAGCAGTAACAACCTTTGGAGCATATTTAGATAATTCAGGTCTAACTTCAGAAATTGTTGTAGCCATATGGTCAAGAATTTCTAATCTACCCTTCTTAGCTTGTGCTAATGCTTCTTTTAATATTTGATATGTAATACCCTTAATCTTGATATCCATTTGAAGTGCAGTAATACCATCTCTAGTACCTGCAACCTTGAAATCCATATCTCCTAAATGATCTTCCATACCTTGAATATCTGTTAATATTGTATAATGCTCATCATCAGTCATGATTAATCCCATTGCAATACCAGCAACTGGAGCTTTAATAGGTACACCTGCAGCCATTAAAGCTAAAGTACCTGAACAAATTGTAGCTTGGCTTGAAGAACCATTTGATTCTAAAATTTCAGATACAACACGAATTGTATATGGGAATTCTTCTTCAGATGGAATAATATATGATAATGCTCTTTCACCAAGTGCACCATGTCCGATTTCTCTTCTACCTGGAGCACCATATCTTCCTGTTTCACCTACTGAGAATTGAGGGAAGTTATAGTGTAACATAAATCTCTTATCTGGTTCATCGCTTAAACCATCTAAAATTTGAGCATCAGAAAGAGGTCCTAATGTTACAGTACCTAAGCTTTGAGTTTGACCTCTTGTGAATAATGCAGAACCATGTGCTCTAGGTAATACATCAACTCTAGATGATAAAGGTCTAATTTCATCAACCTTTCTTCCATCTGGTCTAATCTTATCTACAGCAATCATTCTTCTTACTTCACCATGTAAGATTTCATCTAGTGTATATTGAACGCTCTTTAAATATAGAGCCTTAGCTTCAGTATCTTCAACCTTTAATTCTCCAAGGTCTTTAACGAATACTTTCTTGCCAAATTCTTCTAAAGTTTCTTCATTTACTGCATCAATTGCTGCATAACGCTCTAATTTATCTTCAACACGAATAGCCTTAATTAATTTTTCTTCAGCAAATGCTTTAACTTGTGCTTCAACTTCCTTATCTACTTCAAATAAAGTTGGAACATATTTTTCTTTACCACATTCTTTAACGATTTCTTGTTCGAAATCACAAAGCTTTTGAATTTCAGCATGACCGAACTTTAATGCTTCCCACATATCATCTTCTGATACGAATCTAGCACCAGCTTCAACCATGTTGATTGCAGTATGTGTACCTGCAACTGTTAAATTAATATCTGAAACTTCTAATTGTTCTGGTGTTGGGTTAATAATTAACTCTCCATTAACTTTACCAACAACTACACCAGCAATTGGTCCTTCAAATGGAATATCAGAAATCATTAATGCAATAGATGAACCTAACATTGCTGCCATTGCAGTTGAACAATCAGGATCATTTGATAATACTGTATTAATAACTTGAACTTCATTGTTAAATCCTTCAGCAAATAAAGGACGAATAGGTCTATCAATTAATCTTGAAACTAGTGTTTCATGTGTAGTAGCCTTTCCTTCTCTCTTTAAAAATCCACCAGGAATTTTACCTGCTGCATATTGTTTTTCTTGGTATAAAACCATTAATGGGAAAAAGTCTTGGGTAGATGCTACATTATTAGAAACAGCTGCTGATAATACCACACTTTCTCCGTATCTTACTAAACAAGCTCCAGATGCTTGCTTAGCAACTTCTCCGATTTCTATTACAAGAGGACGTCCTGCCCAGTTGTATTCGAAGCGTTTAATCTCACTCATCTTCGTTTTTTCTCCTTATTTTTCATAGTCCTTTAACATTATAGCACAATGCGATAAAAAATACATTAATTAATTTCACTAAATTAATTAAAATAAAAAGGCATCCTTTTGGATGCCTTTAAATTACTTACGTAAACCTAATTTTTCAACTAAAGCTTCATATCTCTTAAGATCTTGCTTCTTTAAATAATTTAATAAAGATTTTCTATGACCAATCTTAATCATTAAACCACGCTTAGATGCGAAATCATGAATATGATAGTTGAAGTGAGCATTTAATTCGTTAATTTCATAAGTTAATAAAGCTACTTGAACTTCTACAGAACCAGTATCCTTGTCATTCTTACCGAATTCTTTAACGATTTTTGCTTTAACATCTGCAGTTAATGCCATTTTAGTTTCCTCCTTGTAATTATTAATTTGCGTTTAACCAAGTATGCAAATAGGAGTATTTAGCACCCTAGTAAAACGTACGAATTGATTATAATATAAACTTAAAAAATATGCAAGAATTATTTTTATTTTGTCAAATATAAATCGCCTGCTAATTTTAAGCATTGCTTCTTATCTTCATTTAATTGATTTATTAATTCTTCTTTTGAATTATATCTTTTTTCATCACGAAGCTTAGTTAAGAAAAATACTTCAATTTGATTATCATAAATATCTTCATCAAAATTAAATATATGAACCTCTAATTCTAATTTATCCTTAAAATTAAATGTTGGATTATGGCCAATATTAGCCATTCCTAAATAAGGTATACCATCTACTAATACATTTACAAAATATACACCTGTATGAGGCAAGAAATAATTTTTATAATCAATATTTGCTGTAGGAAATCCTATTAATCTTCCATTTTGATTACCATATTTAACTTTTCCTTTAATTGAAAATACTCTACCAAGTAATCTATTAGCTTCTTTTACATTACCAGTTGATATTAATTCTCTTATATATGTTGATGATACTCTAACATCATCAAAAACGAATTTTTTAACTTCGTAAAATTCAAATTCTTTAATTAAATCAGAAATATTACCTTCTGCTCTTCTACCGAATGTAAAATCATATCCACAAACAATAGATTTAATATTCATAAGCTTAAGCTTTGAAATAAATTCTTCCTTTGGCATTTGACTTAATTCTTCTGTGAATTCAACTACGATTAAATAATCAACTCCAAAACGTGATATGATATCAGTTTTCTTCTCTAATGGAGTTACAAGTGGGTAATTAGGAATCTTTTTTAAAAATACTGATGGATGAGGGTAAAATGTTAATACTGCAGACTTATATCCATGTCTTTTACATTCATAAATCAGCTTTTGGTGTCCTAAATGAACTCCATCAAAGTTTCCTATTGCCGCACAAACTGGCTCTGGAAGTGGTGTGAAATTTTGATCCTTTATGAAAATACTTTTCATCAAAATCACCTTCTAAAAAATTAATAATGGTTTATACTTATTATTATCTATTTCCTCGTATACTGCTATTATATCACATTTATTAGTAACAAAAAAGATACCTTTTATTTGGGTTTGTCTTTCATCTAATGTAACACCATTTTTAACTAATTTAGCAATATAATCATCAACTTCTACTTTTGGAAAATCAAAAAAATCCTTTATTTCAATGATATCACTTATATTTAATTCATCTAATTTTTTTGATTTACTTATATCTAAATTATCAATTTTAGTTCTTCTTAAATCTTTTATTATCGCATCAGAATTTAAAATAACACCTAAATCTCTTGCAAAGCTTCTAACATAAAAGCCTTTAGATACATTTAATCTAATAATACATTCTTTATTTGCTTCATCAAAATCAATTAATTCAATATCATTTATCATTACTTTTCTTTTTTCAATTTCAACTTCAATACCTTTTCTTTGATATTCATATAACTTTTTACCATTAACCTTAATGGCTGAAGTCATAGGAGGTATTTGATATTCTTCTTTTTTTAATTTATTAATTGCATTAATTAATTCTTCTTTAGTAAATGAATTATATTTTCCTTCACTTACATTTCCATCCATATCTAAAGTATCACTAATTAAACCAAATTTAATAGTTGCGATATATTCTTTATCATGCTCATTAATTAATTTAATTAATTTTGTAGCCTTATCACAAGCAATTACCATTAAACCAGTCGCATTAGGATCTAAAGTACCATTATGGCCTGTTTTATTTAGATTTAGTTTTTTTCTAATTTGATTACAACAGCTAAAGCTTGTAATACCTTTAGGTTTATCTAATATTATAAATCCGTCCATAACGTCCTCTCTGATCTAATATATAAAATAATAGATATAATGAATAAAATAGATTGAATTATTAAATAACTCCACCATAAAGCATTAATTCCAAATGGAATACATAATAAATATAATAATGGAGTTAAAACAAATGGTTCAACGATAGTCATTATATTCGCATAAAGACTTTTATTTATTGAATAAAAATATGATGCAATAACCTTTGATATTGAAATCATAAAAAATGATATTGCATAAAATGGAGCTGCATATAAGAATATATTCAAGCTGCCATTTGATAAATTGAATAATGCTGCTAATTCTTTTTTAAATATTAAGAACAATATTATAATTATTGAATTAATAATAA
>JAFSWG010000011.1 GCA_017444645.1 Acholeplasmatales bacterium
TAACATGAAGTAATTTAGGAGGTAAGGGAAGATGCCAAGAGTTAAAGGTGGATACACAACAAGAAGAAGACGTAAAGCTGTATTAAAGATGGCTAAGGGCTACTATGGTTCTAAGCACACAATTTATAGAACAGCTCATGAACAAGTAATGCGTTCATTAAGATATGCATTCAGAGATAGAAAGGCTCGTAAGAGAGAATTCAGAAAATTATGGATTACTAGAATCAATGCTGCATGTCAATTAAATGGTATTAAATATAACCAATTCATTAATGGTTTAGCTAATGCTGATGTTGTAATCAACAGAAAGATGTTAGCTGATATGGCTGTAAATGATGCTGAAGGATTCAAGGCTTTAGTTGAAGTAGCTAAGAATGCAAAACCAAAGGAAAAAGTTGTTGAAAACGTAGTTGTATTAACAACTGAATCTAAGGCTGCAAAGGCTGCTAAGAAGGCAGAAGCTGAAAAACCAGCTAAGAAGACTGCTACAAAGAAGACAACAAAGAAAGTTGCTGAAGATGCAGTAGAAGCTCCTAAGGCTGAAAAGAAGCCAGCTGCTAAGAAGACTACAACTAAGAAAGCTGCAGCTAAGAAAGACGCTGAATAATTATGATTTAAAGTAACAGTATGCGCTGTTACTTTTTTCTTTATTATTCTTCCTTGCTATGATAAAATAACTATTGAGAGGTGTATTATGCTAACTAATCAACAAAAGAAAGTATTTAAAATTATAATTGGAATATGTGCTCTAATTGCTTTAGCAATTGGTATTGAATACATGGTAGAATATTTTATTAATGATTCAGCTAATAAAATGTCATTTTTTGCAAGTCATTTCTCTTTAGGAATCGCATTAATTTTTATTGGGATCATAGCTTTTTTATTACCTTTTACTACAAGAACAAGATTTGGTGAAGGTAAGGGAGATAATATGATAATGATAGTAGGTGTTTTACTAGTATTATGTGGTATTATTGCAATCCCTTTAACTTTCTTATTTTAGAAAAGTTGTAATATAATCTATCCTAGTGTATAATAAGGGTACTAGGAAGATGGCCGTGGAGCTCAGAAAATATTATAAGGAAGCTGAGAGATATTATGTGCTGGATACCCTTAATTTGGGGACCCTAATTAATACTAAAAAGAGGCTTCCACCTTGTGGAGATTAGGTTCTTCACGAACCTTCCTAGGCATATTTTGAATGTGGATTAAAAAAATCCACTTTTTTATTTGTTTTTATACGATTTATTTGTTATAATAAGTCATTATTAAAAAATGAGGAAATATAGATGAGTAATTTTAGAGATTTTAAAATATCTAATGCAATAATTGAAGCATTAGAAGAAGATAATATATTTGAGCCAACACCTATCCAAGAAGGATCAATTCCACTATTTCTAGAAGGATATGATTTAATTGGACAAGCTCAAACAGGAACAGGTAAAACATTTGCATATTCAATACCTTTAATTGAAAGATTAAATAAGAATTCGAAAAATGTTGAAGCATTAATTCTATGTCCAACAAGAGAATTATCAATTCAAGTATCAAATGAAATTAATAAATTAATTAATAATGATAAAAAGATAAAGACTGCAACTATTTATGGCGGAGAATCATACGAAAAGCAATTTAAGGAACTAAGATTAAATCCTCAAATTGTTATTGGTACACCAGGTAGAATCATCGATATGATGGAAAAAAAGAAACTATCTTTTAAAAATATTAAAACATTAATATTAGATGAAGCAGATGAAATGTTGAAAATGGGATTTCAAGAAGATCTAGAAAAGATATTATCTGAAATGCCAGAAGATAGACAAACAGGTTTATTTTCAGCAACTATGCCGGCATTTATTAAAAATATTACTAAAAAATATATGCATGAGCCTAAGGTTGTTAAAATAGAAGCTAAAACATTAACAGTAGAAGCAATTGATGAAAAAGTATATTTTTGTAAAAGAGATTCTAAAAAGGATTTATTAATTAGATTATTAGATTACAATCAATTTAAATGTGTAATGATTTTTGCTAATACAAAAGCTATGGTAGATGAATTAGTATTATTTTTACAAAAAGAAGGCTTTAGATGTGATGGTATCCATGGCGATTTAAAACAAAACATGCGTGATAGAGTTATGCAATCATTTAGAACTTCAAATGTTGATATTTTAGTTGCTACAGATGTGGCAGCTAGAGGAATTGATATTGATGGTATTGATTGTGTAATTAATTTTGATGTTCCTAATGAAAATGAATTATATGTTCATAGAATAGGTAGAACTGCAAGAGCTGGTATGACAGGTACTGCAATCACTATTGCAACATCTCATTCAAAGGGTAGAATTTCAGATATTGAAAATTATACAAAAAGAAAAATTAAAAGAGAAGAAATACCTTCAATTAAGGATATAAATACAACATTGAATAAGAAATTATATTTAACAATATTAGATAATGTTGAAAAATATAAAGATATTCATGATTATGATGCACTTATATCAAAGCTTGCAAGAATTAATTCTGATCCTGTACCTGTATTAAACGCATTATTAAAAATGATTGATTTTAATAAAAGAGAATATAAAGAAATCAAAATAATGCGATATAATGATAATAAAGATAAGAATAAAAAAGATAAAGATAAGAAATCTAAATCTTCTGATAATAATAAAAAGGATTCTAAAGAAAAATCTTTTGTTATCATTGAAACTAATATTGGTGAAGATGATAAAGTAAGACCTAATCAATTAGTTAATTTTTTCCATGATGAATATATGATTCATCGTGAACATTTTGGAAAAATTGTTATAACTAAAAATAAAACATATTTTGAGGTTAAAAAAGAAGCATTACGTTTCTTTAGCCAATCAAAAAAGAAATTTAATAATAAAAAATTAACATTTAAAGAAATAAATACATTACCTAAAAAGAAGGGATAATAATGAGAATTACAGCTGGTAAATTAAGACATAGATTAATAGATATGACTAATCTAGATACAACAAGAGAAACCCAAGATAAGGTTAGAATGGCTATTTTTAATATGCTTGGACAATATTTTGAGGGTGGTATTTGTCTTGATTTATTTGCTGGTTCTGGTGCAATGGGAATAGAAGCCTATTCTAGAGGAATGGAATTAATTTATTTAAATGATATTAATAATAAAGCTTTAGATGTATGTAAAAACAATTGTAAAAAATTAGGTATAGTAGATGTAAAATTTACAAATTATGATTATGTTTTATATAAGGATAAAGTAGATGTAAAATTTGATTTAATTATTTTAGATCCTCCATATAAAATGGATAATATAGAAGAAATTTTAAATAATATTTTACCTATGGTAAAAGAAAGTGGTACAATAGTTTTTGAAATGGGTGTAGATTCAATATATCCTGAAAATATTGGAAACTTTAAAGCAATAAAAGATAAAAAGTATGGTATTAAAAAAGTAATTATTTATAAGAAGGCGTAAAAATGAATGATAGATTATATAAGGAGATAAGATTAATAATTAATAATTTCATAAAAAAAGATTATTGGAAATCTTTTTGCTCTGCAGATATATTCTATTTTGATGATAGTAAAAAGAAAAAAACAATGATTACATTTATTGATTCATTTTTTGGTGAATCATATGGTATTCAGTTTTTTATTAATACAGATGGCTTTAATTATGTTCATGATATTTTTACATCAAAAAATCCTGATATGATATCTATTGGAGATTGCGATTCTATTTGTGCTATTTTAGTATCAAAGGAAAATCTAACAGATGATGATAAGAAATTTTTACAGGATAATAAAGCAAGAATAAAAGAAGAGAATAATTTAATTATTTACCGCTTTAAAAAAGGATATGCTCAAAGAATAGCTAATACAAGTGAGCTTAAAATGGTATTAGAAAAATTGAGCTATTTATCTAGTATTATTTCTAACGAATATAATGAAATATTAGATGCATTTAAAGAAGGATTATCTGTTGTTTCATATGTTGATTTAAAACAATATTTATATCATGTAAGCTATTTACCTTTACCTTTTTTAGAGAAGAACCCTAAATTTAAACCTATAAATAATGATTTCATTAATGAATATAAAAATAAATCATTTATAAATGATGAATGTTATTTATTTACATCATATTTACCTATAATTATTAAAGAAACTGGTGTAAGACCATTGTTGTTATATTTTTATTTCAATAATTCAAATAAGAGCTTTTTAAAATTTATAGTTGATGAGCCTAAGACATATTATTATTATATCTTTGGTATATTAGATGATGTATTTTTAAATGTTGGTAAGCCAACAAAGATGACATTTAATAATAGAGATTTTTATTATTATTCTGCAAAAACATTAAATATGTTACAAATAGAATGTGAAAGAACAGATAATAATGATTATGTTGATGATAATATTTCTAATGTAATTTCACAGGTATTTGAAAAGACAAATGATGATGTTATAGAAAAAGAATCTGCAGTTTTATTATTAATGGAAACATTGACTAATATTATCAATGAATTAGATATTGAAAATAATAATGAAGATAATGACGAATCTTCTAATCTAGTATCTTAATTTGCTTGATTAAATAGCCTTTTAATGATAAAATACTTAATGTATTTTAAAATGTTGATGGAGATTATGCAAAATAATTTTTGTATAGCGAGGATGGTATGGTGAAAGCATCTACAAAAATAATTGCTGGACACTCCGGAATGCCTTTAAAAAAGGCCGTATAAAGGCGTTAACTTAAAATGAGAGCTAGAAGCTGAACTAAGGTGGCACCACGTATTTAACGTCCTTATACATTTATTTGTATATGGGCGTTTTTTTATAGGAGTTTTTATGAAAACTACATTACCAACTATTAATTTAGGTAAAATAAAATTAAGAGAAATAGAAGAATCTGATTATTTAGATTTATATGAATGTGGTAAAAGTAGTTTAATGTGTGAGACTCTAAATTGGGGACCATTTGAAAGGCTATTTGATGCTAAATTTGTAATGAAGGAAATCTATTTAAAAAGACCACTTGATGGGATACCTAAAGGGTATGCCATTATCTATCAGGATAAAATGATAGGTATGGTTGATTATCATACATATAATAAAAATGATAATTCAATTGAAATAGGATATTTCTTAAATCCTGATTATTGGGGAATGGGAATTATGACTAAGGCTTTAAAGGAAACTATAAAAATTGGATTTAATCATTTAGATGTAGATAAGATAAGAATAGGCAGTGAAACTACAAATGTAAGAAGCATAAAGCTTATTGAGAGATTAAAGCTTAAATATGAAGAAACTACTGTAAGTGAATATAAAGATAAAAATCATTTATGTCTTTATTATTCAATTTACAAATATGAATATAAAGGAGATATTTAAAATGATAACTAAACCAAAAGGAACATATGATATTTTACCTGATGAATCAAGAAGTTGGGCAAAGCTTGAAGATACTATTAGAAAAATTTGTAAGCTATATAATTACAAAGAAATTAGAACTCCAATTTTTGAATCATTTGATGTTTTCCATAGAGATGCAAATGATACATCTGATATGGTTACAAAGGAAACATATGATTTTAAGGATAGATCTGATAGACAAATTACTTTAAGACCAGAAGGTACTGCAGGTGTAGCTAGAAGCTTTATTGAAAATAAATTATATGTTGAAAATCCTGTTTCTAAATTATTTTATATGGGACCAATGTTTAGATATGAGCGTCCTCAAAAAGGTAGAAATAGACAATTCAATCAATTTGGTGTAGAAGCATTAGGTAGTGATTCTCCATTAATTGATGCAGAAGTAATTGCTTTAGGTGCATCTTTAATTAGAGCTCTTGGTCTAAAGGATGTTAAAGTAAAAATTAATTCACTTGGTGATGAAGAATCAAGAAATAATTATAGAGAAGTATTAGTTAAGCATTTTTCATCTCATGTAGATGAATTATGTGAAGATTGTAAAATGAGACTTGAAAAGAATCCTTTAAGAATTCTAGATTGTAAGGTAGATAGAGATAAAGATTTCTTTAAAACAGCACCAAAGATAAATGAATATTTAAATGAATCATCTAAGAATAGATTTAAAACTGTTTTAGAAACATTAGATGGCTTAGATTTAAAATATGAAGTAGATGATAATCTTGTAAGAGGTTTAGATTATTATTGTCATACAGTATTTGAATTAGAAGTAAATGTACCTGAATTTGGTGCCCAAAATGTAATAGGTGCTGGCGGAAGATACGATAAACTTATTTCTGATTTAGGTGGACCACAAACACCAGGTGTAGGTATGGCATTTGGTCTAGAAAGATTATTATTAGCAACAAACCTTTCAGGTAAGAAGCTAGTTAATGAAGATTCAATTCATGCATATTTTATTGCGTTAGGTGAAAATGCATCTAAAGAAGCTATGAAGATTATGAATGTATGTAGAATTGGTGGCTTATCTTGTGAAATGGATTATTTAAATGGAAGCTTAAAGAGTCAATTTAAGAAAGCAGATAAGAATAATGCAATGTTTACATTAATCTTAGGAGACAATGAATTAAATGATTTTAAGATTAATATAAAAGATAATAGAACTGATGAGCAAGAAACAATTAGCTTATATGATGTATATCCATATATCGTTAATAAATTAAATAAGGCAGCTTTAGGTGCATGTGCAAGCTGCGATAAAAAAGGAGAAGTAAAATAATGAAAAGAGTTAATTTAAAAGACATTAAGCTAGGTGAAGTTAATCACGTAGCAGGATTTGTTGAAAACATTCGTAATAAAAAATCAATGTGCTTTATTGTTTTAAGAGATGTTTCAGGTAAGTTACAAATCACAATTGAGAAAGCAAAACATCCAGAAATGGAAGAATTATTAAATCAAATTACTGTTGATTCAGTAATTGAAGCAGAAGGACCAATTTTAGCATCTGAATATGTTAAATTAAATGGTATGGAAATGTATCCTGATACAATTACAATTGATTCTATCGCAGAGGCATCTCCAATTGTTGCCCCTAAGGGTGAAGAAACTAACATTGATTTAAGATTAGATTATAGATGGATTGATTTAAGAACTGATAAGAATACATTAATGTTTAAGACTCAAAGCTTATTCGTAAATAAATGTAGAGAATTTTTAGTTCAAAAGGATTTTATTGAAATCCATTCACCAAAATTAATTGGTGCTGAATCAGAATCAGGTGCTGGTGTATTTAAGGTAGATTATTTTGATCGTAATGCTTATTTAGCACAATCACCACAATTCTATAAGCAAATGGCTATGGCTGCAGGATTTGAAAGAATTTTCGAATCAGGTCCAGTATTTAGAGCTGAAAAATTTGCATCTAGAAAGCATGCTACAGAATTTACAGGATTTGATCTAGAATTTTCATATATTGAATCATATTATGATGTAATGCATATGGAAGAAGAAATGTTAACTTATGCTCTAAAGGCTGTTAAGGAAACATATGGTGAAGAAATTAAAAAGGTATACGATATTGATGTAGTTGTTCCGACTTTACCATTCCCTGTAATGGATTTACATGATGTATATGATGAGCTTGAAAAGAGATATGGTTATAAGGTTCCTGAAGAAGAAAAGGGCGATCTTACAACTGAAGGTGAAAGAATGGTTCAAAAATTAAGTATGGATATGTTTGGTCATGAATTCTTATTCATCACAGGATATTCAGCTGCAAATCGTGCTTTCTATCATATGAGAGATGAAAAGGGTGTACCTTGTGGATATGACCTAATTTGGAAGGGGTGTGAAATCACAACTGGTGCCCAAAGAGAACATAGATATGATGTATTAAAGAAACAAGCTATGGAAAAAGGCTTAGATGAGGATGTTAAATTCTATCTAGATTTCTTTAAATATGGTTGTCCTCCTCATGGAGGATTTGGAATTGGTGTTGATAGAATTACAATGCTAATTTTCAATGAAGGAATTAAAGACGCAATGTTTATATTCCGTGGCCCAGATAGATTAAATCCATAATAAAGGAGGGCATAGTTATGCATATTACATGGGATGAATATTTCATGGGTGTTGCTTTACTTTCAGCAAAAAGAAGTAAGGATCCATCTACTCAAGTCGGTGCTTGTGTTGTAAATCAAGATAAAAGAATAATAGGAATTGGTTATAATGGATTTCCAAATGGATGTAGTGATGACATTTTCCCATGGGGTAAAGGAAATTCAAATGAATTATTAAATAAATATCAATATGTAGTTCATGCTGAAGCTAATGCTATTTTAAATTCAAGTGGAAATATTAAAGGTTCAACTGTATATGTAACTTTATTTCCATGTAATGAATGTGCAAAGCTATTAATTCAATCAGGTGTTAAGCATATAGTATATATGACAGAAATTCATAAGGGAACAGTTTCAGATATTGCATCTAAAAAGATGCTAGATGCAGCTGGTATTACATATGAAAAAATGCCTGAAATTGAAATCACTTTAACTAATAAATAATGAAATACATCTTAAAAAAATATTGGATACATATTGTATTCATGTTAATAATTTATATTCCAATTTTAATTATTACAATAACAAGAACCAATTATTCTTTAATTCTAAAGGGAGATACCCAAAAATTTGCAAGTGTAGTAGAAATAGAATCAGACTATAAAGAAGAAGGAAGTTTTTCTACTATTTATGTTATTTCAATGGAAAAATCCACTATTTTCCAAAATTTAATTACTGCAAATGATCCAACAGTAGAAAAATATGAAATGAGTACATCATATACTCATTTAAATGATATTGAAAATTATAATTCTAGTAAAATAGATTATTATTCAAGTATAGAGATATCTATAATAACTGCTTACACTGAAGCTAAAAAAGTTAATTCAGATGTTTATATTGATTATAAATTTCAATCTTTTGAGGTTAAATGGTATAAGGCTGGATCAAATTTTAGAATTAACGATAAAATAATTGGAATTAATGATATTGGAAATGAAGATAAATCTTTATTAATTGAAGGCTTAAGAAATATAAAGAATAATGATGTAATTCATATAATAAGAGATGGAAAAAATGTAGATATTAATTTTGATACTAATATTGATTCAATCTCAGTTGCAGAAAGATATGATATTAATTATGATACAATTTTTCCAAAATTAAAGATAAATAATAATAATGTTGGAGGACCATCAGGTGGTCTTCTTCAAACATTATCTATTTATAATAGATTAGTACCTTTTGATTTAACACATGGATTAAAAATTGCAGGTACTGGTACAATTAATTCTAATGGTACAGTTGGTACAATCGGTGGAATTAGAGAAAAAATACCAACTGCTTTAGATGATAATATTAGTATTTTCTTATGTGCTAAAGGTAATTATAATGATGCTTTAGAAGCATATAATTCATTAAATGGTAGAAGCAAAATGAAATTAGTATGCATAGAAACATTTAGTGAAGCTGTTGAATATTTAAGAGGTTTTAGTGATGAAATATAAGGAAATAAATGAACAGCTAAATTTAATAAATAAATCAAGTAAAGAAAAAATAATTGCGTTTATTTTTGCTTTACTTTTATCTTTTTTAATTATTTCAGCACCAGCTGCAATATTAATTAATTTAGCTATTTATAGAAATTTCTTAAAATTAATCATTTTTGTAGGAGCTTTATTTTTATCATTTGCATATTTTATGATTCAAAATATATATTATGTTGCAATATCAAATGGAGAAATAAAAGGAGTATGGATAGTCGCTTTTGCAGATTCAATCATACCTACCATTATTATACTTAGTATAATATTAATAATTTTTGAGATAGGAGTAATTTAAAATGGTAATTACAGTTATTATTTTCATAATGTTATTTTTAATAGATCAATTATCTAAATATTTATCACAATTATTCCTTGTCCAAGGCTCTACAACTACATTTATTCCGCATGTTATTTCATTTAATTTAACCTATAATCAGGGTGCAGCCTTTTCATCATTCGATAATACAGGCTGGTTATTAATAATTGTTTCCTCAGTCGCAACTATTGTATTAGCTTATTATTGTACAAAAAACAATTGGAAACATGAAAAGTATAAAAGCTTCTTATTAACTATGATAATGGCTGGATGTGTTGGTAATTTATATGATAGAATTATCATGAATATTTCATCATTGAACTTAAGTGATGGTAGACCTGGTGTTGTTGATATGATTCAATTTAATTTTATTGATTTTATATGGGAAAAGATATTTAAGTCACCATTTGCTATTTGTAATATAGCTGATGTATATTTAGTTGTTGGCTTAATATTATTCGCTATTGATTTGCTTTTCTTTGCTGATAGGAGAAAGAAAAAATATGAAGCTAGTTATAACTAATGAGTATGTTGGAATAAGACTAGACAAGGTTCTAGCAACTATTCTTACTGATAAAACAAGAAATAATATATTAAAATTAATAGAAGATGGCTATGTTTTAGTTAATGGTAAAACTATTAAAGCAAGTCAAAAGGCTTGTTTAAATGATGAAATAGAAATTAATGAACCAGAAGCTAAACCTCTAGAATTAGAAGCTGAGAATCTTAATCTAAACATTGTATACGAAGATAGTGATGTTGCAGTAATTAATAAACCAAAAGGAATGGTAGTTCATCCAGGTGCTGGAGTAAATAGTGGTACATTAGTAAATGGTTTATTATATGAAATGGATGATTTATCAGAAATTAATGGTGTAATTAGACCTGGTATTGTTCATAGAATTGATAAGGATACAACAGGTTTATTAATGATTGCTAAAAATGATAAAGCTTCTTTATCTTTGACTGAACAATTAAAAAAGCATGAATGCCATAGAATTTATCATGCTTTAGTATATGGTGAAATTAAAGAAGATAAAGGTAGAATCAATGCTCCTATAGCTAGAAGTAAAGAAGATAGAAAAAAGATGGCAGTCGATAAAGATGGAAAAGAAGCCATTACAAATTTTAAGGTATTAAAGAGATTTAAGGGATTTACATATATTGAATGTAAATTAGAAACAGGAAGAACTCATCAAATTAGAGTTCATATGGAATATATAGGACACCCTTTAGTTGGTGATAGAGTATATGGAAGAAAGAGAAAAATAATATCAGATCAGGGTCAATTCCTTCATGCAAAAAAAATCGGATTTATTCATCCGACAACTAATGAATGGATGGAATTTGATTCAGAGCTTCCTGATTATTTTAAAGATTTCATGAATCAATTAGAAGTAATAGATTAGGATACACTTTGTGTATTCTTTATTTTGAGGTGTAAAATGGACCTTTGGATTTTATATAATATCTCGTTTATGGAAGAACAACCAAATCCAGCAACTAGAATGTATGATGAAGCTATTAAGAATAATATTGAATCTAAACTAATGTATTATCAATTGCTAAAAGAAAAAGATAATATTTTATATTATGATAATGAAATAGTTACAGAATTACCTAAAATTGCTTTATTAAGAGGAAATGATATGAATGTATCATCAATGCTTGAAAAAAGAGGAATTAAAGTAATTAATTCAACATATACAATAGAAAATTGCGTAGATAAATTAAAGACACATAATATATGTTCAAAATTAAATATAAAACAAATTAAAACATATCATTTTAATAATTTAAGCTTTGATGAATCAGTTAAATTAGTTGGTTTACCATTTATATTAAAATATCGATTTGGTAAGCAAGGAATGAATATTTATATTATTAATAATATAGATGAATATAATTGTATATTAAAAGAAATAAATCCAGAAGATTATTTATTACAAGAATATATAAAAACAACCTATGGTAAAGATGTTAGAGTATTTATAGTTGGAGATAAAGTCGTTGGTGCTTGTAAAAGAGAAAATAATTCAGATTTTAAATCTAATTTAGCTCAAGGTGGTTTATCTTATAATTATGAATTGACAGAAGAATTAAAGAATAATTCTTTAAAACTTAAAAGAGAGCTTAAAGGTGATATTATAAGTGTAGATTATGTATTTGGAGATAATGAATTATTATTTTGTGAAGCAAATACAAATCCAGGATTTGCATCCTTTAATTATCTAGGATATCCGATTAGACAAATATTTATGGATTATATTAAAGAATTATTAAATAATAATTGAGATAAATGAAGCTCTGATATTGGAGCTTCTTTTATTTTTTATCAAAAAATATTTATAACTTTTTTCATTTTTTTGAAAAATTGTACCCATATCCTACCTATTATTATAATGAGATAATTTAATTAATCTCAGTTGGGAGGTGAGAAAATGGGTTACGTAAAGGATATATCAGGCTTATCAGATGCAGTATTTAAAGAAATATTTAAGGATAAAGAAATATTAGTAGATTATGTAAATCAAATATGTAATATAAATCTATCACCAGATGATATAGAATATG
Organism: Acholeplasmatales bacterium; assembly: GCA_017444645.1. GTDB lineage: Bacteria > Bacillota_I > Bacilli_A > Acholeplasmatales > Anaeroplasmataceae > Anaeroplasma. Next base: position 12,441 of record JAFSWG010000011.1, read on the forward strand.
TATCTTTAGAAGCAAAGGATAAATTAAAATATAAAGGAATACAATATGATGTAAAATCAATTGGAAGGAATGATAATAATTATTTTCATATTGATTTTGAAGCCCAATCAGTAAGACCATCAGAAAGGTCATTTACGAAAAGAAAGATTCATTATGCATCACAGCTATATGTAGATATGTTTAAAACTGGAGATAGATATTTTGATAATTCAAAATTATATGCAAGAGAAATATTCTTTATTAAATCATCATATAGATTTAGTGGTTCACCAATAAAGAAAATAATATATCATGATATATATGATAATAAAGATTATGATGATATAGAAATATATGAAATCTATATAGATGAGCTTCAGAAGCTGGATTTGAATAAAGCTGATAATTATGTTAAAATGTTAGTAGAATTAACTGGTGTAATAGTAGCTAAAGATGTAGAGAAATACAAAAGAAGCAAAAATACAACAGTAAGAAGGGTGGCTGAAAGAATCATGAA
>JAFSWG010000012.1 GCA_017444645.1 Acholeplasmatales bacterium
AATGTAGTAATTTATCCAATTATTTTCCTAAATTTGATAAGCATACATTCTCAGTGCTAATATCTAAAATGAAAGATGTAATAGGAGAAGAATTATATAAGGATGAAATACAATCATATGTAATTGAAGATATAGATTAAAGGATGTGTTAACATTGACAAAATTAATTAGAAAACCAATACTAATACTATTATCTATAATGTTATTATTTATAGTTGCTTCATGTGGTAACTCAACACCACAATATACAGTAAAATTTGATTCTAATGGTGGAGAGACCATTGAACCAATTAAAGTATCAAAAGGAGATAAAATTCCAGAACCTCAAATAACATTAATAGAAGGATTAGAATTAGAAGGTTGGTATCTAAACGATGAAAAATGGAGCTTTATTGGATATACAGTTACAGAAGATATTACCCTTAAAGCTAAATGGATATCAGATAGATATATCTTAAATTTAAACTCAGATTATTTTGAAATAATTGGTACAACAGGTTATCATGATTTAGCCGAAGATATCACTATTAAAATTAAAGAGAATTCTAATTTTAATTTCTTAGGCTGGTATGATGGAGATATTTTAATATCTAATAAGAAAGAATACACATTTAAAATGCCAAATAAGAATATTACATATAAAGCATTAGGAGAAGCTAAATATAGTTCTGGTATAACACCATCTAATACACATATTGAATATCAAACTAAAGAATCCAGTTTAGATGTGATATTAACATTCCCTCAAAACGAAAATTTATCTAGTGGAGCAGCTAAATGTTATGTAGCTTTATATGAGGGAGATTCAAAAGTAGTTAAATCAGTAACATTCGATTATGATACTTATACAAAAGCATCAGTTTCATTTAATTCATTAATTTCAGGAAAAGATCACATCATTGTTGTGTTTATCAATTATCATAATTATGATGAAGAAATATCAAGACTGACAATTCAATATAAATAAACCAAAGGGTGCAATTAAATTTGATTGATTTTGAAGAGTACCCCTAAAGTTGGACTAGAGAAATCTAGAAAGACTAAGGGGTACTTTTTATTATGAGATTTTTTTCTTTTATCAACAGATTGAAAAATTGAGCGGGGGGGGTATAATTTATATGATTTTTGAAAAATGGAGATTGGACTATGAAAAAAATAAAAAAAATATTATTTGCTGTCTCAATTTTGACACTTGGAATAGTAACAACTGGTTGTACTAATACGCCAAGTTCTAATAATGAAAGCATAGGAGAAAAAATAGAATTAGGGAATATTACATTTGAATCTAAAACTTTCACCTTTGATGGTAAAGTTCATTCTCTAGAAGTAACGGGTTTACCTACTGGAGTAAATGCAACATATGAAAATAATGATAAAATAAATGCTGGTAGCTATGAGGTAGTAGCAAAACTAGAAGATACAACAGGAAATTATATTGTTCCAGAAGAATTAAAATCCACATTAAAAATAAATAAGAAGGATTTAACGAATGATTTAACAATTGAATCAAAAGAATTTACATATGATGGAAATGCACATTCATTAGAGGTAACAGGTTTACCAGAAGGTGTAAATGTCTTATATGAAAACAATGATAAAATAAATGCTGGTAGTTACGAAGTAAAAGCTAAATTAGAAGATACAACAGGAAATTACATAGTTCCTAGCGAGTTAAAATCCACATTAAAAATAAATAACAAGGATATAACAAATGATCTAGTTTTCGAATCAAAAGAATTTACATATGATGGCAATACACATTCACTTGAAGTTACAAACGTACCTGAAGGTGTAAATGTCTTATATGAAAATAATGATAAAATAAATGCTGGTAGCTATGAAGTAATAGCAAAATTAGAAGATACAACAGGAAATTTTATTGTTCCAGAAGAATTAATAGCTACATTAAAAATAAATAAAAAAGATATAACAAATGATTTAGTATTTGAATCAAAGGAATTTACATATGATGGAAATGCACATTCACTAGAGGCAACAGGTTTACCAGAAGGTGTAAATGTATCATATGAAAATAATGATAAAATAAATGCTGGTAGCTATGAAGTAATAGCAAAATTAGAAGATACAACAGGTAATTATATAGTACCAGAAGAATTAAAAGCCTCATTAAAAATAAATAAGAAGGATATAACAAATGATATTTCATTTGAATCAAAAGAGATTACATATGATGGCAATACACATTCATTAGAGGTAACAGGTTTACCAGAAGGTGTAAATGTCTTATATGAAAATAATGGTAAAGTAAATGCTGGAAGTTATGAGGTAAAAGCAAAACTAGATGATACGACAGGAAATTATATTATTCCCAATGAATTGAAATCTACATTAAAGATTAATAAAATAGATTTAACAAATGATATAATTTTTAATTCAAAAGAAATCACATATGATGGAAATTCTCATCAACTTGAAGTAACAGGTTTACCAGAAGGCGTAAACATAACATATGAGAATAATTCTAATATTAATGTTGGTGAATATGAGGTTATAGCAAAATTAGAAGATACAACAGGTAATTACATTGTTCCAGCTGAATTAAAAGCTAATCTTAAGATTAATAAAATTGTTATTGAATTAGTAAATAATAATATTAATCTAAATTACACTAATGATGAATTAAGTGTTACCCCTGTATTTACTGGTGCATTAAATAGTGTTGCTGTTAACTATGAATTAGAGATGGAAGATAGCATCATTAAAGAAGCTAAAACTTATTTAATTAAGGTCAAAATATTAAATGATATTTATGAGCTTAAAGATGATAATTTAACAGTAATAGTTACTAAAGAATTATTCAAAATAACATTTAAAGCAGAAGGATATGATGATGTATCTTATGATGTATATTTCGGTGATGACTTTAGCTTAGAAGCTGATCCATTTACTAAGGTTGGTTATAATTTAGTTTTTGATACAGATTTAGATACATTAAAAGATATTAGAGAGAATAAAACAGTTAATGTTTCATTTGCTGCTAAGAAATTTAATATAACATATAATTATGCATTTGATGATACAGAAGATAATAAAATTGAAGTAGAATATGATTCTAATGTGTCATTGCCATATATAACAAGACCTGGATATTCATTTATTGGTTATAAGAATCCTGAAACTAATACTTTGTTATCATATAGTTTTAAATTTATTTATTTAAATGATATTAAGTTATATGGTGTTTATGCTTTTGATTATACATATACAGTAAATGCAAATAATACAATGACACTTACTGGTTTAAGTTCAAATGGAGAAAACAAAACTAATTTATCTATCCCTCAATATGGATATACATGGAATAATTATGTTGCAACAAAATATACCATAACTTCAATTGCAGATGCGGCATTTAAAAATAATACAAAAATTGTATATATTTCAATTCCTAGTACAATAAAATCTATTGGTTCAAATGCTTTCTATGGCTGTAAGAATGTATCAGAAATTTATTATGATGCACCAAATATTACTAATTCTAATACATCTAATGTATTATCAAATATTGGTTCTTCAGTTTATGAAACAAGTGGTTTAAAGCTAACGATAGGTCCAAATGTTGAATCATTGCCTAATTATATGTTTAGTAATGATTATTTAACATCAATAGATGCATCAAATGCTCCATCATTAAAGAAAATTGGCGTATATTCATTTAATAATTCTTTATATTTAGTAAATGTTAAATTATCTAATAGCATTGAAGAAATAGGAGAATATGCATTTTATGGTTGTAAGAAGGCAGATTTCGATATGTCTAAATTAACTAATTTGAAATCGATTGGTCAATATGCTTTCTATAATTGTTATGAATTACCTTACATTTATATTTGTAATGCAGTAACATCAATTGGAAAGAATGCGTTTAATAATTGTAAGAATGTATCAGAAATTTATTATGATGCTAAGAATATAGTAAATTCTTCAACAAATGTAATTTTAAATTATTTAGGTGAATCAGTTTATCAAACAGAAGGCTTAAAATTAATAATAGGTGAAAATGCTACAGTTATACCTGACTATTTTATGGGAACTGATGGTATTGTAGCTAATTCATGCTATTTAACATCATTAGATGCATCAAATGCTACATCATTAAAGAAGATAGGTTCATATGCATTTAATTATGCTTCATATTTAGAAAATGTAAAATTAAATAGTGCTTTAGAGGAAATAGGAGAATATGCATTTAATAATTGTAAGAATATGAATTTAGATATGAGTAATTTATATTTATTGAAAACAATTGGTCAATATGCTTTCTATAAATGTAGTGGAATAACAAATATTTATATTTATGAATATGTTACTACATTAGGAAAAAATGCATTCTTTGGATGTAGTAATGTTAATGAGATTTTCTATGATGGATCTATTACTAATGCATCTACAGCTACAGTACTTGGATCTATTGGTGAGAATGTTTATTTAAATAATGGTTTAAAACTAATTATTGGTGAAACTGCAAAAGAAATTCCAGCATATTTTATGGATGAAGGATATTTAACATCAATAGATGCATCAAACGCTAAATCTCTAGAAAAAATAGGAGAATATGCATTTAATAATTGCACTAATTTAACTGATGTTAAGCTTCCAAGCAATTTAGAAAAAATTGGAAATTATGTATTTAATAATTGTAAATTGATGAATATGGATTTCTCATTATTAGTAAATTTAACAGCTATTGGTGAACATGCATTTTATGGATGTGATAAATTAACAAATGTTTATATTGGAGAAAATGTCACATCAATTGGAATTTCTGCATTTAATAGCTGCGATTCTATTACATCAATTGTATTTGATGCTATAAAATGTAATGATGGAATTAAGAAGATGGTATTCTCCGGAAGCGGAAATAATATTGTATTAACAGTAGGCAAGAAAGTACAAGTTATTACAAATAGCTTATTTGCTCAAAGTAATATTAAAACATTAGAATTATCTAATGCTGATGCACTTAAGATAATTGAGGATGGTGCATTTGAAGCATGTTCAGTACTTAATACAATAACTTTAGCTAAGAATTTAGAAGAAATTGGTTCAAATGCATTCTATTATTGCCAATCACTTACAACAGTATCATTATCTAATACAGTAAAAACAATTGATGATGGAGCATTTAATGCTTCTTCAAAAATAACTACAGTATATTATTATGGTACATCAGCAGAATGGGATTTAATTTCTATTGGTTCTCAAAACACATATTTAAAAAATGCGACAAGAATTTATTCATAATAATTATGAGCTGTTAAGAAACTAAAAAGTTTCTAACAGCTTTTCTTTTGCATAAAATCATTGTTACAATATAAAAATGGTTACCAACGTCATTGTTAGTAACCATATTTTATTTCTTATAAATATAGATTAGTAGGTATTTTTTTCTTTTTGTCTACTAAACTAGTACCATTTTAAATTGTTAGTTTCTTAACAGGCCCTTTTTCTTAAAATCTAACTGCACCCTTTATCATTTCTATAAGTTCTTTATTCAATTCAATATCAATAATTTCTTTTTTTAATTCATCAATTTGCTCTTGAGTCGCATGCCCCTTATCAAACATGGCATCGGCTTTTTTTATTCTTGCAAATTCCATAGTAATAGGTAATGCATCTATACCTTCACTAGCATTAATAAGCTTATTTAAATCAATACATCTTTTATCATCATTGTTAAAATATATGAATCCACTATCTCTTAATTCTTTATAATAATCATCTCTGATTTTAAAAGTAAAAGGATTCGTTTCATATTTAGCATACACATAACAACCACTATAATTTAGAAGGTAATCTATAGTAACTTGAAAGAAATCAGCTAATTCTTTTAAAGTAGAAGTACCAGGATCTCTAGTACCATTTTCATATCTACTAATAGAATTATAGTTAATCTGAGTTTTTATCTGCATCTGTCTTATTGATATACCACGTTCTTCACGTAATTCTTTTAATCTATTCATTTTATCACCATCTCAATTATATTTTAAAATTTATTCATTTGCAACAAAATGCTGACGATTAGGTCACAAATCCGTTGACTAAGAGGTCACAAAATAATATAATTAAGTTGTGGACAATTAGGTCGCAAAGGAGGATAACTATGAAAAATGACAAATTGAAACAAGACTTTATAGATGCTTTCGGAGAGGAGAAATGGAAACAAGAAGAAATGCTATCAAAGCTTATGCCAATACATAAAGCTCTAGCAAAATATTTAGGAATTGAAATGATTCCAGTAATATGTGATGAAATTGAAGAAGATTCAAGATTCTATTTCAAAGAACAATATATAGTAATATCAACTAAGATGCTTGAAAAATATAGTGATGCTGCTAAATCATTAATTCATGAGGTAAGACATCAATATCAACAGGCCTGTATTAATGATCCAAACACAAAAGAAAATCAAATCCTTGT
>JAFSWG010000013.1 GCA_017444645.1 Acholeplasmatales bacterium
AAGAGGAGCCCATCCTGTTGTCGTAACTAATGCAACATTTATGCAAAGAACATATGATCAAGTAAGTCATGATATATGTATTAATAATACAAATGTTACTTTTTTATTAAATTTTTGTAATTATGATGGCTTAACTGATGTAACTCATTTAGGTATATTTACAATATCAATGTTTTCAAATATTCCAAATTTAGTTATTATGGCTCCATCTTCTAAAGATGAATTATTAGAAATGATGGATTATGCGATTCTTAAATCTAATCATCCAACAATGATTTTACTTCCAGGAGATAAGGTTGTAGAAAGAAAAATAAAATTAGATGTATCAAATATTAATAAATTTGAAGTAACTAATGAAGGAAAAGATGTTGCAATAATTGCCTTAGGTGATTTTTATTCTAAAGGTTTAGATTTATATAATGCATTAAAGGATAATTTAAATATTAATTCAACATTAATTAATCCAAGATTCGCATCTGGAATTGATAAAGAATTATTAGATTCTTTACTTAAAAATCATAAATTAATTATTACATTAGAAGATGGAATTGTTGAAGGCGGATTTGGAAATAAAATAGCTAATTATTATAGTGATAAAAATATTATTGTTAAATCATACGGATTAGATAAAAAATTTTATGATAGATATAATCCAAAAGAATTATTAAAAGAATTAAAAATGGATACTGATTCTATTTTAAATTATGTAAAAGAAACAATTGGAGGCAAATAATATGAAAAAGAATATTGGAGCACAATTAGCATTATATCCAAGTCCTGTCGTTGTTGTAGGGGCAATGGTTAATAATAAACCAACATGGACTTTAGTTGCTCATTTAGGTACTATGGCACATAGTTCAGTAATGATTTCATTAAGTCAAGCTCATTATATTAATAAAGGAATTATTGAAAATAAAAAATTATCAGTTAATGTTGTAGATGAATCATGGCTTAAAAAAGCTGATTTAATGGGAGTGAAAAGCGGAAATAAAATAGATAAATCTGAATGTTTTTCATATGTTATAGGCGAAAATGGAGCTCCTATAATTGAAGATGCTAAGCTTTCAATTGAATGTGATGTAATTGATAATTATGAATTGGATTATTTTGATAATTTTATTTGTAAAATTTTAGCTACATATGCAGATGAAGCAATATTAAATAATAATGGCAAAATCAATTATCATGTATTTAAGCCGGCTTTATTTGAATTCCCTACATATGAATATTTTGTATTAGGTGAAAAATTAGGTAATTGTGCTAAGATGAATTAATATATTTGAGAACTTGAAATGGGTGTTAGTTATATGAAAAAGTATTTGTTTTATTATCTTTTATATTAGTTTTTGGCTTATTTTTAATAGGTTGTACAAACAAAAAAGAAGTAAATAATAATGATAATAAAGAAGAAAATTTAAATATTAATCATAAATCAATAGTTATTTATTTTTCTAGAACAAATAATACAGAAAAGATAGCTAATTATATTGTTGAATTAACAAATTCAGATTCATATGAAATTATAGCTAAAATACCTTATACAGATGAGGATATTAAATATTATACAAATTGTAGAGCGGATAATGAACAAAAGGATCCAGATGCAAGACCCGAAATAGGTAGCGATAAAATTAATATTAGTGAATATGAAACAATTTATTTGGGCTATCCTATTTGGCATGGTCAAGCTCCTAGAATAATGTATACATTTGTTGAAAGCTATGATTTAAAAAGTAAAACAATTATTCCATTTTGTACATCAGCATCAAGTCCAATTAGTTCAAGTGCAACTACTTTATCAAATTTAACTGGCGAAGGTAATTGGAAAGCTGGAAAAAGATTTAGCGCAGATGATGAAATAAATAATGTAAAAAATTGGTTAAAATCATTAAATTAAGGGGGAATTTAATTTATGATAACTATTAATATTTATTATAGTGGAAAAAATGGTAATGCAAAAAAATTTATATCTGAAATGATTGAATTAAAAATTGTAGATGAAATTAGAAAAGAAGCTGGTAATTTAAGATATGAATATTTTTATCCGATTGATGATAATGAAACAGTTTTGTTAATAGATAGTTGGGAAAGCCAAGAGGCTTTAGATATTCATCATCATTTGCCATTGATGAAAAAAATAGCTGAATTAAGAGAAAAATATGATTTACATATGAAGGTAGAAAAATATGAATCTATTATAGATTCTAAAGATGAAAAATATATAAGAAAGTAGGAAATAATTATGAAGAATTTACCAAAGATTTGTTTAGGCGCTTGGGCATGGGGAAATGATGGAACATTTGGAAATCATTTAACAAAAGAGATGTTAAAGCCTGTTTTCGAAAAAGGCATAGAATTAGGATTAAATTTGTGGGATACAGCTTTCGTTTATGGAATGGGTGAGTCTGAAAAAATATTAGGTAATTTTTTAAAAAATATAAAAAGAGAAGATTATATTATATCTGCAAAATTTACTCCACAATGTGCAGGAATGTTTGGAGCTGATCCTATAAGAGGTATGTTTGAAACATCTAATAAATTATTAAATACAAATGGTATTATGGATTTTTATTGGATTCATAATCCTGTTGGCGCTCCAAGATGGATTAAAGAAATAATTCCTCTTGCAAAAGAAGGAAAAATTAAAAATATTGGTGTTTCTAATCATTCTCTTGCTGAAATAAAAGAAGCTAATGAAATATTAAAAAAGGAAGGATTAAAAATTGATGCAGTTCAAAATCATTATTCAATAATTAATAGATCAAGTGAAACGAGTGGTATATTAGATTATTGTAAAAAGAATAATATTATATTTTTCTCATATATGGTAGTTGAACAAGGTGCATTAACAGGAGTTTATAACGAAAATAATCCTTTTCCTACAGATAGTGATAGAGGAATGAAATATAATCCTTTGCTTCCAAAATTAAAAATAATGAATGAGGCATTAGAAAAAGTAGGAAAGAATCATAATGCAACAATATCAGAGGTTGCTATAGCTTATGTAATAAATAAAGGAACCCTACCTATTGTTGGTGTTACAAAAATTAAGCATGTTGAAGAAGCTTATATTTCATCTAAAATAATTTTATCTAGTGATGAAATAAAATATTTAGAAGATGTTGCAGCTAAGCTTAATTTAAATACAATTAGAGAATGGGAAAAGGAGATGAAATAATGACTAAAGAAGAATTAGAACATGTACCATTTGGATTAGGTATAATAAATCCATATAATAAATATTTTACAGGAATAAGCTATTTAAATTTTTTAAATAAAATTGGAGTAGGTGTTTGTAATGTAACATTTGAACCAGGATGTAGAAATTATTGGCACATTCATAATTCTAAAAATGATGGTGGTCAATTTTTAATTGTTACCTATGGTAGAGGATATTACCAAGAAGAAGGTAGTGATGCAATTGAATTATTACCTGGTGATTATGTTTATATTAAACCTGGTGTTAAGCATTGGCATGGTGCTGCAAAAGATTCAGTTTTTTCTCATATTGCAATTGAAGTACCTGGTGAAGATACATCAACAACTTGGTGTGAAGAAGTAAAAGAGGATATCTATTTAAAAGCAAATGAGAATCATAAACAAACAAAAGTAATTCAAACAGCAGGAAGAAACCAATTAAACGAACTAGCTCCAGAATTTGCTAGACTTAATGATGATATATTATTTGGTGAAGTTTGGAGTAGGACATCATATTTAGATTTAAAGAAAAGGTCAATATTAACTGTTGTTGCTTTAACATCTACAGGTATTACTGATTCATCATTAAAATATCATATAGCAAATGCTAAGAAAAATGGTGTTTCTTCAAATGAATTATGCGAATCATTAACTCATATTGCTATGTATGTTGGCTGGCCAAAAATTTGGGCCGCCTTAAGATATGTTAAAGAAATATATGAAGAAAATTAAAATGCACTTTAGAGCAGGCAAGATATCAACGATTTTAATTTCATAGGTGGCTTTTATGAAAAAATTTATAATTTTAATTACAACTCTATTTTTAATGTGCACTCTAGTTTCTTGTGGTCGATCCACATCGAATCCAGCCACTGAGCCAAGCCAGCCTACTACTCAGGAGCCTGATGGAACAAGTGATGATACTACGATACAACCTAAAGAGGATGATGAACTTATGAATAAAACTTTATCTTTAAAAATTGATAATACTGAAGTTGATGTTAATTGGCTTGATAACGATTCAGTTACTGCATTAAAGAAACTAGCTAAAGTTGGGCTTACTATTGAAATGCATATGTATGATGTTTTCGAGCAAGTTGGTTCTTTAGGAACATCAATTACGTCAGCTGATATCAGAATTACTACTTCACCAGGAGACATTGTTTTATATTCATCTAACCAAATAGTAATCTTCTATGATTCAAATACATGGGCTTATACTAAACTAGGTCACATCAATTTATCTAAGAGTGAACTAACTGACTTATTAGGAAATGGTAATGTAACCATTACAATTACCCTAAAATAAAAAAACACTACTAAATTTTGCTCTAGCAGTGTTCGGAGGAAGTCCTGACTTTAACAGAACTAATTTATTATATCTCTATATAATCTATGCATAGGCAAGATAGTTGTTGGATATGCTGATAAGTATTGGACTTGTTCTCTAAAAGATGATGAAATCAAGTATGAACTTGAAGCAAGAGCATTAGAAAAATTCTTGGGTGTTGTTGATATATTTAAATAGGTAATGTAGAAAAAAACATAATAGAATTTTCTTCTTTCAGATGCTAGAAATTCCATAAAAATGATGTAAAATAATTATGTCGTAACAAACAAGTAACTAACAAATTTTAGATAAACCGCATAGTTAAGAGACTGCTGAAAATGGTATGTATTTTTCGCAGTCTCTTTTTTGTTTATTATTATGAAGAATCACATAAAATCTTTAGGTAAAATTTAGGCAAATATTCTATATTATTTTTAGTGTTTAGAAAGAGGAATATTATGGCTGCGATTTTAAGAATAGCTAATTTATGTAAAACATATAATATTACAGAAACAATTAAAGAAGATGTACTAAAAGGTATCGATTTAGAATTAAATGAAGGAGAAATGGTAGCAATACTTGGTGAATCAGGATGTGGTAAGTCTACCCTATTAAATATATTAGGCGGGCTTGATAGTGATTACACTGGTTCTGTTGTTATAAAAGGAAACTTCATTAGAGATTTTAATGAACAGGATATGGATGATTATAGAAAGAAAAGAATTGGAATGGTCTTTCAAAACTATAATTTAATATCCCATATGACAATAAAAGAAAATATAATGCTTTCAATGCAAATGAGTGATGTAAATAAAGAAACTCAAATAAAAAGAGCGGATGATTTATTAACTTTAGTAGGCTTATATGAATATAGAGATAAATATCCTAATCAATTATCAGGCGGACAAAATCAAAGAGTATCTATAGCTAGAGCTTTAGCTAATAATCCATCAATAATTTTAGCTGATGAACCAACAGGAGCCCTAGATAAGGAATCAACATTATTAGTTGTAGATATATTAAAGAAAATAGCTATGATGGGAAAACTAGTTATAATTGTAACCCATTCTGAAAAAGTAGCTAAATCATGTTCTAGAGTAATAAAAATGGAAGATGGTGTTATTTCTTCAGATGAAATAATATCTAAGCCTAGTAAAAATAAATACGAAAAATATAAAGAAATTAAGCCTAAAAGTATTAATAAAAAAAATATTTTAAAAATGGCTTATAAGAACTTATTATCAAATAAAATTAGAAATATTTTAGTTTCTATAGGTATATCAATAGGTATTGCATCATTAATCTTAATATTGGCATTATCTAGCGGAATAACAACTTATGTTAATCAGTACTTTGGTAGAGACGAAAGTAACGAAATATTAACATTAACTACAGATACTTCAATATCTGCCTCTAATATATCATCAATTAAACAAATTGAAGGGGTAGATAGTGTCTTATCATCATATAGGATTCCACAATTATCTTATGTAATAACAGATGATGCAAATGAAGAAGTACACCAAATAAATTATACATATTCTATTGAAACTAAGAATACACCTACTGTAGCATATGGAAGATATCCATCAAGTAATTCAACCAATGAAATTATTATAGATTTAGATACAGCAATGACTATTTCAAATAATGGTGAATCAGTAGTTGAGTGTATTAATAAAACTATTGATATGACATATAAGGGAAATACTAATACAATGACAATTGTTGGTATTTTTGATGATTTAGATGATTCTATATCTAATGCATATATATCTGAAAAAAGCTTACCATTATTTTATTCTAAGGCATCTTCAACAACTAATGCTACAACATCTAACGAATTTAATATTTGTTATGTTAAAGTATCTAATGTTACATATTTAAGCTCTGTTACATCTGAAATTAGAAAGATAGCATCAGTAACTATAACACAACCATCAAGTAATTCTGAAACTATTTTAGATTTTATTGATATAGGAACTAAGATTTTAACTGCAATATCAATGATATCTTTAGTAGTTGCATCCATAATGATTATTATTGTTCAATATGTATCAATAATTGAAAGAAGAAAAGAAATTGGTATATTAAGATCTATTGGTGGAAGAAGAAATGATATTTCAAATCTATTTATGTTTGAGTCAATGATTCTTGGTGCCTTTGGTGGAGCTATAGCTATAGCATTCTCATATTTAATTGCTGGTATTACAAATATTATTTGTGGTATATCAACCGGATGTATATTCATATCATTTAATCCAATATGGTATTTAATTGGTTTAGTAGTTTCTATATTAGTATCCATTCTAGCTGGTATCGCTCCTTCTAAAAAAGCATCTAATTTAGATCCTATTGAGTGTTTAAGGAGTGAATAATGTCTAGAGTATTATCACGTTCTAAAAAAAGAAAAAAGAGAGAACAAATTAAAAATAAAAAGATTAAAAAAATGGAAAGCCAGGATTCTAAAGGAATATTAAGAACCAAAATAGAAGGTGGAATGAATCCTAAAATATTCATTATTTTAAAAGTAATATCAGGTGTATTAATATTATTCTTTTATATATTCTTTTCTCCATTATTGATTTTAGCTATTATTTTTAATATCTTTATGATTTTATTTGCTTCTAAAACAGAGAAGAAAATTAATCATACATTTATTAAAAGAAATCATTTAAAAATAATTAAATTAGATTCTATTATATCTATAATTGTTATTCTTATTACTATTTGTGGCGTTGCAATTAATTCTAATAATAAAAGACCTACTTTTGGTAATAATATAGGTATTAAAATAGTAGAAGAAATCAAAAATACAGGTTCATGTCTTACAGGAAATAGATCTGTTTTTGGAAAAAGTTTAGGAATGCATTTTGGAACAAAAGATTTTGATCCATCAAAAATGCCAATGGGAATGAAAGAGCCACCTAAGATGAAAGATATAGATTTTTCTCATATACCACTTGAGATAATATTATCTAAAATGATATCTTCTATAAATACAATATTCATATTCTTAATACCTGTAGTTGATGGATTTACAATTTATATTTTTATAAGAAAAAAGAAGAAATTTATTGAAAATATGAACTATAAAGTTGAAAACCAAAGAGTTCTTTCTGACAGTGAATTTGAAGAATTATTTATGTATGGATATGAAATCGAATAATTGCCCGCTTTATTAAAGTGGGCATTTTTTCTATGATAAAAAATATATTTGTTGATATTTATTTTTAAAAAAATTGTATTATGATATAATACCAACTAGAGGTGAAAACATGGATTTAATAGAAAGCTTTTCAATAGATCATAGATATATTATTCCAGGTATATTTGAAAGTCGTGTAGATACAATAGGTGATAATAGTAAAATAACAACTTATGATATAAGATTAAAAAGACCAAATGTAGAGCCAGCAATAGATGTTTTAGGAATGCATTCACTAGAGCATATTATCGCAACATATCTACGTAATAATCCTGAATGGAAAAATGAAATAATCTATTGGGGACCAATGGGATGCTTAACAGGTTTTTATTTGATATTAAAAGGAAATAGGAAACCAGAAGAAATATATAATTTGATATTAGATGCATTTATAGAAGTAGAAAGATATACAGAAGTACCAGGTGCTACAGAACCTAATTGTGGTAATTATTTATTACATAATTTAAGCATGGCTAAATGGTATGCTAGAGAATTTGTTGATTATTTAAAAAAGAACAAAGATAATAAGCTAATATTTGAATATCCTAAAACTAAACGTCTAGTAACAAATGATGGAAATAATTTTTTTGATTCTTAATTATTAAAAGCATCTCCATATGGGATGCTTTTATGTTATACGAGGAGTGATTAGATGACACCATTAATAAATACATTAATACAAATTAGTATATTTGTTGTATCTATATATGTTGTAGGCTTTATTATATCTATTATAAATAAATTATTTTATAAAATAGCTGGCACATCTAAAGCTGTTATTTATGGTACTGGTATTATTGGTACACCAATCCATGAATTATCTCATGCTTTATTTTGTGTTATATTTTTACATAAAATAACTGAAATTAAATTATTTCAAATTAATAGTGAAGATGGAACTTTAGGCTATGTAAAGCATGCTTACAATAAGAAAAATATATATCATCTTATAGGTAATTTCTTTATAGGTGTAGCTCCTATATTAATAGGAACTATAATATTGATTTTATTATTAAAATTAATGGTTCCTACAGTATTTGATGGAATAGTAGATGTAATAAATAATTTCGTTAAAGCAAATACTGAGAGCTTTAATTTCTTTGATTTCTTTGATTTAATAGGCAATATATTTATAATATTCTTTAAAGGTGCTACTAATTGGCTATGGTGGATATATTTTATTATTTGTTTCTTTATCGCATTACATATGAATTTAAGTAAGGCAGATTTAAAGGGAACAGTAGTTGCAATTCCATTTATAATTATTATATTTGCAGCTATAAATTTTATTTTATATTTTATCGCTAAAGATGCATATAATTCATATCTAAATGTTATGTGGATAGGTGGCATGTATTTATTATCTATTCTATTATTATCATTATTATATTCATTTATATCTTTAGGCTTTGCTTTAATTATTGGATTAATAAGAAAAATTATAAATAAATAATTCTATATAATCTATATATGTTGATAACATATATTTAAAGTGTTAAAATTATACTATACTAAATAGATAGGAATGGAGTGATAAGCGATGATTTCAACAAAAGGAAGATATGCATTAAGATTAATGATTGATATTGCTACATACTCAAATGGTAGTCCAGTATCTTTAAAGGATGTATCAGAAAGACAAGGTATTTCTATTAAATATTTAGAACAAGTAGTATCATTATTAGTAAAAGGTCATTTACTTGTAAGCATTAGAGGAAATAATGGAGGATATATTCTTTCAAAAAATATAGATGAATATAATACATTTGATATATTAACTGCGGCAGAAGGATCTTTAGCTCCTGTTGCTTGTCTTCAAACTGAAGTTAATATTTGCCCAAGAGTAGAAGTATGTACAACTATAGATTATTGGAAAGGATATTATGAGGTAATTAAAAATTATACTCAAGGTATTTCTTTACAAGATTTAGTTGAAAAAGAAAAAAATAAAGTTGGCAATGATTATAATATCTAATTATTAAACCTAGAGAGAAATCTTTAGGTTTTTAATTTTTTTAAAATAACTATTTACAAATAGAAAAAAACATGTATAATAAAGATAATCCTAGTAAATACATAGGAATAGTAGAAATAATAAAAAGGAGATGAAATATCATGATGCGAATGTGTATGAATATTGATGTGAATAGAATTAAGAATAAAGATATTTTAGAAAGGATTCTAAGGTAGTTTATTCTACCTTTTTATTATGCTTATGAGTTATATAAATAGTTTTGTGGTATATGCTCGATGTTGAGGTGTGTTATGAACATTATATATAAATATAATAATGAAAATGTAGATTTTAATGAAGTAAGAAATATTTTAATAAAAGCTTTTGGTGGAAGAAGAATAGATGAAAAGGAAAAAATAGAAAAAGCATTTATAAACAGTAGCCATGTTATATATGCATATGATGATTCAAAGCTTATTGGTTTTGCAAGAGCGATATCAGATATTGAATGGGCAATAATTTATAATGTTGCATTAGATCCTAATTATCAATCAAAAGGTTTAGGAAAAGAAATATTAAATAGATTAGTTAAGAGTTTAGGCAATAGACATATATTTACTTATACTCATCCTAGAACTATTTCTTATTATGAGCATTTGGGATTTAAAAGAAGTAAGATGGCTTTTAAATATGTTAAATACATAGAGAAAGAAATAATTGATAAACAAGAAAAAACAGGATTCTTCTTACCAAATGGTTATAGATTTGAAAATGAAATCAAAGAAGTAATCAAAAAAGAAAAAATAAATAGGATTAAAAAGATAGATTATAAAAATGATTTAAATGATATAAGTTATGATGATTTAAATGAATTATTAGAAAAAGCATTTAATCATAAAAGAGATATAAATAAAACAATAGAAGAATTTAGAAGCAGTCAATATTTTAATTTCGCATTTGATGGTTCAAAACTAGTCGGTTGTGCTAGATTAATAACTGATGGTGTAAGTGAAGCATTGTTATTAAATGTGGCAGTTGATCCTGACTATCAAGGCAATGGAATTGCTAAAAAAATAATATCAAATTTAGCTGAAGAAGCTAAAGGTTATGATATATTTATTCATGCAAATCCTAATTCTTATAGTTTTTATAATAGTTCAACAGATTTTAAAAGATATAAAACAGCATTTGCTTATATAAGTGATACTGAACCTGATAATAATGATTTTTTTATTCCAAAAGGATATAGATATCCTGATGAATTCTATAATGAAGAAATTAAATATTATAAAGGAAAGATTTTAAATTAATTTTTTTAAAATAATTCCTAGTAAAGATATATAAATAGTAGGGAAAGAGGAGAGATTATGGCATTAGATGCATGTGGAATTGCAGCACATAGAAAAAAAGTAGCTGCTAGTAAGTATAGTGATGATGTTGCAGAAGAATTTGCAAAAAAGGTTGGTGTAGCACCAAGACCAAACGAAACAAAATCAGAAATTGGTGAAAGAGGAGAGTTCGTAAGACAAGCCAATTGGTTTATTAAGCCGTTTGGAGATAAAGAGGGAGAATTAAAGGCTGCACCTAATAAATATGGTATATATTGGGCACATGGATGTCACTGGAGTAATAGACCAGTTATTGTTAGAGATATCTTAGGTTTACAAGATGTTATTTATGATAGGGCAGTAACTCATACAGGAGAAACTAATGTATATGGTCATGGATTTGCAGACCAAGAAGGATTTAAAGATGCTCGTACTGGATTTTATTTCCTATCAGAAGCATATAAAAATGCTGATCCAAATTATAAAGGTAGAGCAACTACTCCTACATTAGTAGATTTAGATACTAAAGAGGCTGTTAATAATGATTATCATAGATTAACAAATTATATTGAGGTTTATTTTAGAAAATATCAAACAACTGATATAGATTTATATCCAGTTAAATATAGAAAAGAAATTGATGAATTTAATGATTGGTTATTCCCAACAATTAATAATGGACATTATCGAATGGCATTTTGTCAATCACCAGAAGCTTATAAAGAATCATATGATGATTTTTATGACAATTTAGAAAAGCTTGATAAGAGATTAGAAAACAATAGATTTATTTTTGGTGATTACATTACAGATTCAGATGTTAGATTATATGTAACATTGGTTAGATGGGAAACATCTTATTATCGTAATGTAGGACCAATGAAAAAGAGAATTACTGAATATAAAAATATATGGGGATATGTATTAGATTTATTCAGTATACCTGAATTTAAGAAATATACATTCTTTGAATTTAATCAGGATAATCCTGAATTCTTCAAGCCATATTCTGAAAGAATCGCACCAAAGATTGATTACGAAAAAGAATGGGCTACAGATGGATCAAGAAAGAAATTATCAAGTGATCCAGAAAATGTATATTTACATTCAAATATAAGTTTTGAAGAATATAAAACAGAAATATCAAAGAGTCATTGGAACAGTAAGGATTTTAATGAAAGAAATCCGTTCAATAGAGAAATATCAACTGATCCAAGCATCAACCCATTAAAGGGGTTATTAAAAAATAATTAAAAGAAAAAAAGGAAATTAAAGGAGATTAATAATATGAAAAAAGTAGTTAAAGTTTTAGGCTTAGGCGCATTATTTGGTTTAGGAGTATTTGCAGTTACATCTTGTTCAAATAACTCAAATGGAGATGAATATAAATATGGAGAATTAAAGATTTCAATTCCTACAGGAGTTATTAGAACATCTGGAGATATAGTTGCATTAGAAAAAGGATTCTTTAAAGAAGAAGGAGTAAAAGTAACTGGAGTTAATATTCAAGGTACTAATGCTTTAACAGCATTAAATACAAATTCTGCTGATCTTGATTTATTAACATTAGGATTTGTACCTGATGTACAAGCTATTTCAAATGGTTATAGCAATATTAGATTTATTGGTGGTACAGCTGTTGAAGGTGGAGCTTTAATAGCTAAAAAGGGTAATGCTGATAAATATAAAGATGCAACAACAAAGATTAATTTTAATGAAATTGAAAGTGCGAAATTAACATTCGCAGTTGGTGAAGCAGCTTGGGTTGTTACAAATCAATATTTAACAGAAAATGATTCAACTTATACATCAAAGAAGGATAGTTTAAATATTACAAACTTAGCTGATGCACAAACAGTAGCTCAACAAGTTGGTAATGGTACTTTTGATGTAGGATTCTTACCACTTGAATATGCAAACTTATATAAGGATTCATATGGAGTTGAATTAATAGCTGCCGCAGGAGATTTAATTCCTGAATATGTATGCTGCCGTCAAGCAACATCTAAAGAAAAATATGAAGCAAAATATGATGCCTTTGTAGCTTATGAAAAGGCTAGAATTAGAGCCTGGGAATTCATTGAAAATGAAGCTAATACGGATGAAGTAGTTAACATTGTTGCTAATTATATTCATAAAGAAAAAGATTATGTAAGAAATTATTTATATGGTGGTATTACAAAGTG
Source organism: Acholeplasmatales bacterium (assembly GCA_017444645.1). Lineage (GTDB taxonomy): Bacteria > Bacillota_I > Bacilli_A > Acholeplasmatales > Anaeroplasmataceae > Anaeroplasma. The sequence continues at coordinate 13,205 of JAFSWG010000013.1, forward strand.
GTCAGTAGATCCAAATAAGAAAGGTATTACAACATATAAAAATGCTTTATATAATGCAGGCGTTTTAAAGCAAGATATTACAAATATTGAAAGCTATGTAGAGCTTGGTGCTTATGAAACTGCAATTAAGTATTTAGCAGATAATAATAAATCAAATACATTCTATCAATCAAAATTACAATTATTTAACGAATATAACAAGTAATATAAAGCTTAATGCTTTAGAAGGGAGAGCTAAGTATGTCAAATAAAATAGAAATAAAAGAACTATATTTTGATTACACAGGTAAAAAGAAAACATATAGTGCTTTAGAAAATATTAATTTAGAAATTAAAGAAGGAGAATTTATTTGTATACTTGGCTCCTCTGGTTGTGGTAAATCAACATTATTAAGTATATTAAATGGTTTAAATAAAGCAAAATCTGGAAAAATATTAATTGATGGAAAAGAAATATCAGGTCCTGGAGTAAATAGAGCAACAGTATTTCAAAATTATTCATTATTTCCATGGAAAACAGTAAAAGGAAATGTATTATTTGGAGCTAAGCAATCAGCTAATAGAAAGAATTATACAAAAGAAGAAAGAAATAAAAAGGTTATTGGTTATATTGAAAGAGTTGGTTTACTTAATTCATTAGATAAATATCCATTTGAATTATCAGGTGGTATGCAACAAAGAGTCGCTATCGCAAGAGCCCTTGCTTTAGAGGCTGATATATTGTTGTTAGATGAACCATTTTCAGCTATTGATCCAAAGCTAAGGCTAGAATTACAAGAATTAGTTTCTAGATTATCAAAGGAGCACAATAAAACAGTTGTTTTTATTACTCATGATATAGATGAAGCTATATTATTGGCAGATAGAATTGTAGTTATGGAGCCTAAAAGAATAAAAGAAGTATTAAGTGTAAATTTATCTTATCCTAGATTAAGAGATGAATTAGTAGGAAGAAAAGATTATGAATTATTACATAAAAAATTAATTTCTTTATTCTATGAAAATATCAGTAATGATATTGATTCGGAGGTGATTTTATAATGGAAGCTTTAAAATTTTCAAATAGACACCTAGAATCATTTAGATTAAAAGTAAAAAATTTCTTTAGTAAAGAAAATATTAAAAAGCATTTAATTGGCTTTATTTTAGCTACATCATTATTAATTATTGATATAGTGGTCGCATTTAGCTTAGGTTATTTAACAGAACATAAAAATATATATGGTGCTGAATGCTATGTAGTTTTTATGTTAATTGCTTATTTGTTATATTTAATAAAATTATTCATTAGTAATAAAAGATCATCAACGGATTTAATTATAGTAATATATTTATTCTTCCTGATATGGGATATATCGTATAAGGTTGGATGGGTACAAAATGATTTATTAATTCCATCTCCTGAAGGATTATTTGATGTATTTAAAACTGATAATAAATATTTATTAGAAAATATATTATTATCCCTTAAACTATTATTTTGGGGTTTCTTATTAGCTATTATATTAGGTACTGTTTTAGGATTAATTGTTGGTTGGTTTAGTAGAACTAGAGAGGTAATGATTCCAATATCTAATGCGATAACTCTAATACCTCCTATTTTACTTACAGCTTGGTTAATAATGTGGTTTCCATTTGAAATTGCCGCAGTCGGAATTATATTCTTATCAGTATTTTGGCCATTATTTCAAGCAACAATACATAGAGTATCAGAAATTGATAAAAAGATTATTGATGCTGCAAAGGTAATGGGAGTAACAAATGTAGGTATGATATTTAAGGTAGTCTTACCTTATTCATTACCAGGAATAATAACTGCAATTTCTAAATCACTTAGAGGAGCATTTATGTGTTTAGTTGCAGCTGAAATGATTGGTATAAATGGCGGTATAGGTTTTTATACGGAAACATATAAGGCTTATGCAGATTATAGAAGAGTACTTGCAGGTATTGTAACTATTGGATTTATTACAAGTATTATGGATATTGTTATTACAAAGATAGAAAAATCAATTGTTAAATGGAGAGCGTAATATGGCGAAGTATTATGAAAGTGTATTAGATTTAATTGGACATACTCCAATTGTTAAATTAAATAGATTAAAAAAAGTATTAGGATTAAAAGCTAATATTTTTGCAAAGCTAGAATTTTTAAATCCAGGTGGATCAGTTAAAGATAGACCAGCATTAAATATGATTTTAGAAGCAGAAAAAGAAGGGTTAGTAAAAGAAGGAACAACAATTATTGAAGGAACAAGTGGAAACACAGGTATTGGACTTGCGATGGTTGGTGCTGCTAGAGGCTACAGTGTTAAGATTTGTATGCCTGAAAATATGAGTATTGAAAGAGTTAAATTATTAAAGGCGTATGGAGCTGAAGTTTATTTAACACCAAAAGAATTAAGTATGGCAGGTGGAGGATCTAAAGCTCAAGAGCTTGCAGAAGGAATACCTAATTCATTTACACCAAAACAGGGAATGAATCCAAATAATCCAGGTGCCCACTATAAGACAACTGGTCCTGAAATTTGGGATGATATGGATGGAAATATAGATATCTTCCTTGCTGCTACGGGAACTGGTGGAACAATTTCTGGAGTTGGACACTATTTAAGAGAAAAAAAGAGTGACCTTCCAATAATCGCAGTTGAACCAAAAGGTAGTGCCGTATTAAATGGTGGTACTCATGGTCCACATAAAATTCAAGGTATCGGTGGTGGTGCTACACCTCCTACAACAGATGTATCATTATTTAATGAAGTAATTGATATCAGTGATGAAGATGCATATGAATATACAAAATTATTACCAAAGGTTGAAGGAATATTAATTGGTATTTCAGCTGGTGCGGCTTTAGCTGGTGCAGTTGAAGTAGCTAAAAGAGAAGAGAATAAGGATAAAAATATAGTAATAATATTCCCAGATGGTGGAGATCATTATTTGTCTACTCCAGAGTTATTTGAGGTGTAAAAATGAGTAATGCATGCAGTTTATTAAATAGAAAAAAAGAGAATACTAATTATGTTGCATCACTTAGTCATAGTAATGAAAATGGAGAAGGTGGAAAATTCATTAGACAAAAGAATCGCTTTGATACACCATTTGGTGATAAAGAAGGAGAACTTCCTGTAGAAACTAATAGATATCGTCTAATATGGGCTCCTGTTTGTCCTTGGGCTCATAGAAGTATTATAGTTAGAAGCCTACTTGGACTTGAGGATGTTATTAGTGTTGGTACCCTAGATCCAGTTAGACCAGCTGAAAAAGAAACAAGTGACTGGGCATTTACATTAGATAAGGATAATGTAGATCCAGTATTAGGAATTCATTATTTAAGTGAAATATATTTAAGTACTGATCCTAATTATGCTGGTAGACCTACAGTTCCATGCTTAGTTGATTTAAAAACTAAGAAGGTTGCAAATAATGATTATTTTAATTTAACAAAATATTTTGAAACTAAGTGGACTAAATATCATAAGGAAGGCGCACCTGATTTATATCCTGTTGAATTAAGAGAAGAAATAGATAAATTCAATGATGATTTATTTGATAAATTAAATAATGGTGTATATAAAGCAGGATTTGCAAGAAGTCAAGAAGCCTACAATGATGCAGTTATAAATGTATTTAAGAAGCTTGATGAATTAGAAGAAAGACTAGAACATTCTAGATATATGTTTGGAGATAAAATCACTGAAGCTGATGTTAGAACATATGTAACATTAGCTAGATTTGATATAGCTTATTACAATGCATTTAAAGTAAATTTAAAAACTTTAAAGGAATATAAAAATCTTTGGGCATATGCTAGAGATTTATATCAAACAAAAGGATTTGGAGATACAACAAATTTTGATGCAATAAAAAAACATTATCATTTATGCTGTGTACCTAATCCATATAAAATATTACCTCTTGGACCTAATCTAGATGAATGGAATAGTCCACACGGAAGGGACACAAGAGAATATAAGTAAAATGTGAGGTGTAACAAAATGAAATTTGAAACATTATGCTTACATGCAGATAACAATATAAAAGATGAATGGGGAACCCTAAATCAAGCAATATGTCAATCAGCAACATTTGTTCATAAAGGAGTAGATGTAGATAGTCCATATAGTTATTCAAGATTATCTAACCCAACTAGAAGACATTTAGAAAGAACAATAGCTAGCCTTGAAGGTGGATATGATGCATATGCATTCTCATCTGGTATGACAGCTATAACAGTTGCGATGATGCTAATAAATCCAAAGGAACATGTTATTGCGACAGATGATTTATATGGTGGTGCTCTAAGGCTTTTCAATCATGTAAATAAGAATAATGGAATAGAATTTGATTTTGTAGATACCTCAAATATAGATTTAGTTAAAGAAAAAATAAAACCAAACACAAAATTAATTTATATTGAAACACCATCAAACCCACTAATGCAAGTAACAGATATTAAGGAAATAGCTAATCTAGCACATAGTATTGGTGCCTTACTTTATGTCGATAACACATTTTTAACACCATATTACCAAAATCCATTAGAGCTTGGAGCTGATATCGTATTACATTCAGGAACTAAATATTTAGGTGGTCATAATGATGCATTAGCTGGATTTTTAGTTGCTAAAACTAAAGAATTAGCTGAAAAAGCGTTATTTTATTCTAAAACAATTGGTGGACAGCTTGCTCCATTTGATGCATTTTTAATTGAAAGAGGAATTAAAACTCTTCCAATTAGAATGGATAGAATAACTGATAATGCTTATAAGCTAGCTAAATGGTTAAAAACTAATAATAAAATTAAAAAAGTATATTATGCAGGACTTGAAGATAATCCTGGATATGAAATAGTTAAAAAACAAGCTAGAGGCTTTGGAGGAATGATTTCAATTGAGGTTGAATCTCCTGAATTAGCTAAAAAGATATTAAAAGAAGTTAAAATATTTCAATATGCAGAATCTTTAGGTGGAGTTGAATCATTAATAACTTATCCAATGCTTCAAACTCATGCTGATGTTCCAAAAGAAGAAAGGGAAAAAATAGGAATTAATGATAGATTTTTAAGAATATCTGTAGGTATAGAAAATATAGATGATCTTATAAATGATTTAAAAGCTATTTTAGAATAGAGGTGAAAATATGTCCAAATATAATTTTGATGAAGTAATAAATAGATATAATACTAATTCATTAAAATATGATTATAAAGAAAGAAGAGGAATGCCAAGTGATGTATTACCTCTTTGGGTTGCTGATATGGATTTTAAAACAGCACCAGAAATAATTGATGCATTAGTAGAAAAATCAAAACATGGGATATTTGGATATTCAGAACCTCTTGATGGTTATTATAATGCCTTAAATAATTGGGCAACTAAACATTGGGGTTGGACTCCAACAAATAATAAAATTATATTAGTTCCTGGAATAGTTTATGGTATTTGTAGTGTTATAAATGCATTAACTAATGAAGGAGATTCAATATTAATTAATCAACCAGTATATTATCCATTTAAAGAATCAATTGAAGATAATAATAGGAAACTTGTAGTGTCTAATTTGGTTTATAAAAATAGTAAATATGAAATTGATTTTATAGATTTAGAAAAAAAGATTATTGATAATAATGTAAAAATATATTTATTATGTAATCCTCATAATCCAGTTGGAAGAGTATGGACAAGAGATGAATTATTAAAAATAAAAGAAATTACTATTAAGTATAATATAATAGTAATTTCTGATGAAATACATGCTGATTTTATATATAAAGGATATAAATTTAATTCATATGCTACAATTGATCCATCTAATTCAATTATATGTACTGCAGTATCAAAAACATTTAATTTAGCAGGATTACATTCAGGTAATCTTTATGTAGAAAATAATACATTAAGAAGAAAAATAAGATTAGCTATTAGAAAGACTGGATATTCTCAGTCAAATGTAATGGCTATTGTTTCTACAGAGGCTGCGTATAAATATGGAGAAGAGTGGCATAAAGAATTATTAGAATATTTAGAAGCTAATTTAAAATATATTAGAGAATTTGTTAATAATAATTTAAAAGGTGTTAAGCTTATAGAGCCAGAAGGCACATATTTAATATGGCTTGATTTTAATGGACTTGGAATAAGTGATAAGGAACTTAATAATATTATCATTAATAAAGCAAAGTTATGGTTAGATGCTGGAAATATATTTGGTAAGGCAGGAGAAGGTTTTGAAAGAATTAATATAGCTTGTCCAAGAAGTATATTAGAGGAAGCATTTAATAATTTAAAGAAAGCATTTGAATAAAGAGGTTATTTATATGGTAAATAAAGAAAGAATGATAAATGAATTTAAAAATTTAATAAAATTTGATTCTGAATCATTTAAGGAATTAGATATTTCTATTTATTTGCTAAATAAATTAAAATCCTTAGGATTAGAAGTAGAAATAGATGATGCAGGTCATAAGCTTTATGAAAATCCTAAAGCAACAGGAAATATTTATGGATATTTAAAAGGAAATATAGATGGTGAAGGTATAATTCTTTCTTCTCATATGGATACAGTATCTCCAGGATTAAATAAAGAAGCTATTTTCGAAAATGGCTTAGTTAAATCAAAAGGTAATTCTGTTCTAGGCGCAGATGACATAACAGGTATTGTATCCATATTAGAGGTTTTAACAATTATAAAAGAAAATAATTTATCACATCCTGATATAGAAGTAGTATTCTTTGTTGCTGAAGAACCTTTTTGTAAAGGATCAAGCTTGTTTGATTTTAAAAAATTAAAATCTAAATATGCTTATGTACTTGATTTATCAGGTAAGGTAGGAACTATTGCGGTCAGTGCACCTACAATTGTAACTTTAAATTTTAAAATAAATGGTAAGGCAGCTCATGCAGGATTTGAACCCGAAAAGGGAATTTCTGCAATATTTGCTTTTTCTAATTTCGTTTCAAGGTTAAATCTTGGAAGAATTGATTATGAAACTACTTTTAATATAGGGACTATAAATGGAGGTAGTGGTAAAAATATCATACCTGATTCAGTTATATCTGAGGGTGAAATTAGAGGCATGAATGATGAAAAAATAGATGCTTTATTAAAAGAAATAGAAATTGTATTATATAAAGAAACTAAGGCTTTAGGTGCTACATATTCATTTACTTATAAAAAGGATATAAAAGCATATAGAATTAATAAAGATCATTATTTAATATCTAAATATCAAAAAGCATTAGAAGAACTAAATTATGGTAAAGCAAATATAATAGATACATTTGGTGGATCCGATAATAATAATTTTAATTTAAATGGAATAGAAGGTGTGGTTATTTCAAATGCGATGAATGATGTGCATACTACTCATGAGTATTTTGAAATAGAGGAATTTATTAAAAGTGCAAAAATATTACTAAAATTAGTAACAATGTAGGAGGGAATATGATTTCAACAAAAGATAAATATGCTATAAACGCAATGATAGATATTGCAATATATTATTCAAATAATGGATATGTAACAACTAAAGATATTTCAAAACGTCAAAATTTATCTTTAAAATATTTAGAACAGGTTATTGCTCATTTAGTCAAAGCTAATTTGTTGAAATCATATCGTGGTGCTAATGGAGGATATGGTTTAGTAAAAAAGCCAGAAGAATATAGTGCATTAGAAATAATTGAAGCAGTATCAGGTGAAATAAGTGTAGATAATGAACCAGGTGCTTGTTCAAAACTAATAAATGGTTATTTAGATGTAATTACTAATTATTTTGGAAATATTAAATTATCTGATTTAGTTTTAGATTATCAAACATCAATTGGAGCAGGCCTTTATTATATTTAAAATAAGATTTACAATTCCAGGTATTTATGCCTGGATTTTTGTTTTATAAAAAGAATTAAAAAAATATAAAAACAGTGTTGACATATTTCAGTTTAGAGTATATAATCAAGTTATCCCAGTAAATATATAGGAATAGTAGAAAAGGAGCTGATATAATGATTATTATGGATGGTCGATGTATGGACCGAATGCAAATTAATATGAAAGAGAGCCGTAATGTCATGTGCGGCTCTATAATAAATAGAACAATGACAAAAAATTAAAATATTATTTATAAAGGAAAATTAAGGAGAGAAATTATTATGAGCAATTATAGATTTGAAACATTACAATTACATGCAGGACAAGAAAATCCAGATCCTGCAACAGGAGCTAGAGCAGTTCCTATTTATTTAACATCATCTTATGTATTTAATAACAGCGAGCATGCTGCTGATAGATTTGGTTTAAGAGATGCAGGAAATATTTATGGTAGATTAACTAATCCAACTCAGGGAGTTTTTGAAGAAAGAATAGCCGCACTTGAAAATGGTAGTGCTGCATTAGCAGTAGCATCAGGTGCTGCAGCAATCACTTATACAATTCAAGCATTAGCATTTTCAGGAGATCATATTGTTGCTGCAAATAACATTTATGGTGGTTCAATTAACCTATTACAACATACATTACCTAATTATGGTATTACAACAACATTTGTAAAGCCTGAGGTAGATGAAATTGATAAGGCAATTAAGCCTAATACAAAGGCAGTATTCATTGAAACATTAGGAAATCCAAATTCTGATGTTGTAGATATTGAATCAATCGCTAAAGTAGCACATAAGCACAATATTCCACTTGTTGTAGATTCAACATTTGCTACACCATATTTAGTAAGACCACTTGAATATGGAGCTGATGTTGTTGTTCATTCAGCCACTAAGTTTATTACAGGTCATGGTACTGGTCTTGGTGGTGTAATTATCGAAGGTGGTAAATTTGATTGGAAAAAGAGCGGTAAATTTAAACACTTAATTGAACCAAATGTATCTTATCATGGTGTATCATTCTATGATGCATTAGGACCAGCCGCATTTGTAACATATATCCGTGCAATCTTACTTCGTGATACAGGAGCTGCAATTTCTCCAGTTAACGCATTTATAGCTTTACAAGGATTAGAAACTTTATCATTACGCGTTGAACGTCATGTAGAAAATGCATTAAAGGTAGTTAAATTCTTAGAAAATCATCCAAAGGTAGCTAAGGTTAACCATCCATCTATTTCTAAAGATAAGAAACAACAAGAATTATATAAGAAATATTATCCAAACGGTGGAGGCTCAATCTTTACATTTGATGTAAAAGGTGGAGAAAAAGAAGCTAAGAAATTCATTGATAATTTAAAGATTTTCTCATTACTTGCGAATGTTGCAGATGTTAAATCATTAGTAATTCACCCAGCATCTACAACACATTCAGAAATGACTGCAGATGAGCTTGCTGCTGTAGGAATCTATGGTAGTACAGTTAGATTATCAATTGGTACAGAACATATTGATGATATTATTGAAGATATTAAAAATGCATTAGAAACTATATAATTAGGAAATAAAAAAGAGTATAATAGAATTATCAAAAAAGGAGATTTCATTATGAGTAATATTTATAAATCAGTTATTGAACTTGTTGGTAAAACACCGCTTGTTGAATTAGTAAATTTCAATAAAAATAACAAATTAGGAGCAACAATAATCGCTAAGGTTGAAGGACTTAATCCAGCCGGATCTGTAAAGGATAGAGTTGCTAAATCAATCATCGAAGATTATGAAGCTAGGGGTATCTTAAAGGAAGGTTCAACTATTATTGAACCAACAAGTGGAAATACAGGTATTGGACTTGCAGCTATCGCAGCATCTAAAGGCTATCGTTTAATTATTACATTACCTGAAACAATGTCAGTTGAAAGAAGAAATTTAATAAAGGCATATGGTGCTGAATTAGTTTTAACTGATGGTTCTAAGGGAATGAAGGGTGCTATCGAGAAAGCTAACGAATTAAATAAGGAAATCCCTAATTCTATTATTGCAGGTCAATTCGTAAACCCTGCAAACCCAAAAGCACATTATGAAACAACTGGTCCTGAAATTTGGAAGGATACTGATGGAGAAGTAGATATCTTTGTTGCTGGTGTAGGTACTGGTGGAACAATTTCAGGTGTAGGTAAATTCTTAAAGGAAAAGAATCCAAATATTAAAATTGTTGCAGTAGAGCCTGAAACTTCAGCTGTATTATCAACTGGTGTTGCTGGTCCTCATAAAATCCAAGGAATTGGTGCTGGATTTATTCCTGATACATTAGATACATCAATTTATGATGAAATCATTGCTGTACCTAATGAAGAAGCATTTAAAACAGGTGCTGAATTAGTAAAATCTGATGGTGTATTTATTGGTATTTCATCAGGAGCTGCACTTTATGCTGCTAAAATTTTAGCACAAAGACCTGAAAACAAAGGAAAGAAGATTGTTGTATTATTACCAGATAATGGTGATAGATATTTATCAACACCATTATTTAACTAAGCACCTTCAAGGAGTTCGCTAGAACTCCTTTTTTGCTTTTTTATCTAAACTTGTTGATATCATATGATACCAAGAACTTTAAACTTCTATATAACATTTGGTATATAAAACATTTGAACTTCTATATAACATTTGGTATATAAAACATTTGAACTTCTATATAACATTTGGTATAATAAAGTTAGAAAGAGAGGACAATGGTATGAATATTGCTAATGAAATAAAGATGATTCGAGAATTATTAGGTTTGTCACAACAAGAATTAGCAGATGAACTTGAGGTATCATTTCAAACTGTTAATCGTTGGGAAACATCTAGTAATGAAATAGAACAACGTAATATCGATAAGCTTTACGAATATGCTTATAATAAGGGAATTCAAATAAATAAAATAAAAGAAATGTTCTTAATAGATGAAAATAATTATGATGATAATGTTTTACTATTTCACGGAGCTAAGAAGAAGTTTTCTTTGCCTGTGGATTTAAGTCACTCTAAGGAGCAAAATGATTTTGGTCGAGGATTTTATTTGGGAGAAAACCTTGAACAAGCTTCAACGTATATTTCTAATAGTGATTATCCATATGTTTACTCTTTTTGTATCGATTGTAAGGGCTTGAAGATTGAAAGATTCTCTATATCAAAAGACTGGATGATTGCTATAGCTTATTTTAGAGGTTGGCTTAATGAATATAGCGATTGTACACTAATAAAAGAAATAATAACTAGAGTAAATAATGCTGATTTAGTGATTGCCCCAATTGCTGATAACAGAATGTTCGATATTTTATCTGAATTTGTTGAGGGTTCTATTACTGATTTACAATGCCAACACGCACTTGCAGCAACAAATCTAGGCTTTCAATACGTTTTGAAAAGTGAAAAGGCAATTTCAAAGCTTGTCTATATTAGTGATCTATATTTATGTAAAAGTGAAAAAAAAGATATTTTAAATAAAAGGTTAGAAATGCATAATTTAACTGCTGGAAAAGTTAGAATGGCAAGAATTGAATATAAAGGAAAAGGAAACTATATTGAGGAGATTTTAAAATGAAGTTAGAAACAGTTGATTTAAAATTATGTCAAATTCAAGGTAAAATATTTGAAGAATCAATTGGTTCTTTAAATTGTAGTTCTCAAGTATTTATACGAAGATTTATGAATTCTAAAGTTGCTAAGTCTTTTGATGATAAAAGTTACCTTGCTCAAACTTGTAGTATAAGAGATGTATATGATGAACTAGAAGAAGAATATGGTGCTTTTTCTTATGGGAAAGAAAAATTCTCAATGAATGAAATGCATTGGATTGGATATGTTTTTAGATGTATGAGTATTGCTTATGGTTTATCAAGTAAGCAAATATATAAAATGTTTCCATCTAATGATGTTAGATCATATTATTTCATTTATCATACATTTGATATAGTTGAAGCAGCAGAGAGAATGCTTGAAACAAAAGAATATGATTTTTCAAGTGTTACGGATAAAGGTAAAAAAATATATAGAAGATTATTATATAACCAGAAAATTCGACTAGAAAAGATGACAACTGAATTAGCACATAAATTATTTATTGATTTTAAAAATGATGAAATGCTTTTTGAGGATAAAAAAGATTTTAAAGAATTTATATATGATGAAAATCAAGTAAACAATTATGTACAAAATAAAGAAAAAGATGGATACATTTTATTAGCTATTTTGTATGAAGATGATGTAATTGGGGAAATTAGGTTTAAAGGAATTGAAGATTCTTGTTCTGAAATTGGTATTGTTTTAAAAAATGATAGATATAAAAACAAAGGAATGGGAACTATTGCTCTTAAAAAGGCATTAGATTATGCTAAAGACATTTTAAAATTAAATAAAGTTATTGCTAGTATATTAAAAACTAATAAAAGAAGCCAACATATATTTGAGAAAATTGGATTCATATTTTATGATGAAGATGATCATTTTGATAAATTTTATAAAAAACTTTAGTTGATTAGCTATTGGAGGTGCCTTAAAAAGTACGGATAGTTGTGCTGATTTGTGCATACTCCACTATATATTTATCTAATGACTAGTATAAAATGGTATATAAATGGTTATGGAGGTGTACCAGTTATACTACGCTACACCACTATTTAACTAAGCACCTTCAAGGAGTTCAAGATGAACTCCTTTTTTCTTCTAACTAAAACTTGTTGATATTATTTTATATTAAGAACTTTTAAACTTTTATATAACATTTGGTATATAGAACTTGTTTATTAACACTAGAGTTAGGTAATTTTTTTGCTTTTTTAAAAAAATAATGTATAATCAAGATACAAAGAGCGGTACAAAAATAAAATATGGCAGGTGATATCCATGAAAAAGATTAAAGTGGGTGTATTATCATTGTTTTTTGCATTAGTGTCTATTTTCGTATTATCTTCGTGTGGCAATAAATTACCAACAACCAAGTACGAAAAAGTAGAATTTGCATTTAATGGTGTAGAACAAAGTATAAGACAACAAGCTAAAAAATCAAAAGCTGTTATTGGAAATAAAGAGAATATTGTCTTATTAGCTGATACAAATAATCCATTAGATATAATTGATAAGATTTATACATCAGGAGATAATCAAGGAGATGTAATTGAAGAACTTGAATATAATGAACCTCCTATGATTCAATTTCAATATTTAAAATCAGTTTTAGAAAAAATTGGTAGTAATTTTGAATTTGGTAATAAATATTATTATGATATTACAGGCTCAATTTATGCAGATTTTAGTACTGGTAAAAAGAAAAATGAATCTAATGAATATAAATATGATTATATTTTCAAATTAGGTATAGAAATAAATATTGATGATAATGATTTGATTACATCAGATATATCATTTGACATTAAATTAACTAAGGAAAATGAAGAAATAAATGTATTATGGTATGTTGGAATGAAATTAAATTACGATATGAAAAATTCAACTCCTAATTATACATTAAACTTAATAACAGACGAGGATGAATTACATCATCCATCTAGAAACTGTTATGTAGTTGAAAATGATTATGTTCTTGTTAAAGATAATAAAATAGAAGAATGGAGAAAATTCTGTTTTGAAACTAATAAAAAATTAGTTAAGGATTCATCACATCAATCATTTGATCAATATATTAATGAAGATATTGAATACAATGTAAATACATGTAAATGGTATAAGAATAATTCATTAAGAAAAATAACTCAAATGGATGATATAAAGAAAGTTAAAATTGCTAACGCATTCTTTGATTATGGTTTAAACACAACTGATATAAACGCTAAATCATTTATGGATAAAACTGGTGTACAAAATGAGAAAATAAAGGATTGTTATAATTCATTCTCAAAGACATATGGCGATGATATTATTTATAGTATTGTTACTGATAAAGAAGAATCTAAAAAAGATTCTGATTCCCCAACAGGTATAAAAGTAGTATTTGAAGGAACAAATGATAGTGGATATAATATCATTTTTAAAAATGTAAAAGTAAAAGATTTATTTAACGATAATCAAATATGGGTAAATTCTGATACTACATCATTTGTTTCACCAAAGGTTTATTATATTGGTAAAAACAATAATATATTACAAGAAGTTAATTATAATGATATTGAATTCTATGCAATTTATAATGGTACTGAAACTAATATGAATAGAAATGATAATATTGGTGATTTATATGAAATATATGGAAAACCATTTGAATTTTCTATTAAATTAGTTATTAACAATTTTACAACAACAATTGATAAAGTACTTTATACAAATGCTAATGATGATACAACTATTGATATATCTGAAATAGCTGCGTTAGGATTCCCTGAATATAAAACTAAAAATGAATTAGATATAACAAAAGTAGATAATAAAACATATAGAATCAATAATTATAATTATGAAGAATTAAATAATTATAAAGAAATTTTATTAAATAATGGTTTTATTTATCTAAATTCAGATGGAAGTATGCTAGGAAAAGTATCTAATAATGAATTAATTTCAGTTAGAACTTTATACGAAAATAATAATAATTATATTCAATTTAAAGTAGAAGAAACTCCATTTGAAAATTGGGATGTAACCGAAATATCTACAATGCTAAATGACAAAGTTAAATTACCTGAGCCAAATGCTAATAAGGCATATTATTATTTCAATAGAAATATTAATGTAGATAAAAACATATACCCTTATGTAGAAATATATGGCATGACTGAAACAGAAATTAGTGACTACATTAACTATTTATCTAATTATGGTAACATAGTAGATTTAGGTGGAAATAATTTATTAAGAATAATTAATGATTCTAATAATAAATGTTATGAAGTACATTATGATTTAGCTGATCATAATATTATGAGAATAACATTATATTGTTTTGAAAGAACATTAAAGAGAATGGAATATAAAATAAATAATGGTAATTATAATTCATTTATCATTGATGGAAGTGAAGAAAATATCCAATATAAAGCTTCAAATGTTCCATTAAAAGAAAATGATGTTATTACATTGAATGCTATAAACTTTGAATTAGATTATAGTGAATTTTTTGCATCTGATTATTTTACAATTAATATTGATAAGACAATAACTATAAATGAATCAGGTATGTATAATATTTTATATTTACAAAATGAAGAAGATAGTTTATACATTGCATTTTATTATGAAGGTGCAATTCAAAATCATGAATATGAATTATATGTAGGTACAGATTTATCATATCAAGGTAAACAGGTAACAGGTAATATTTCAAAAGTATATACATTTAGAATGAAAACAGATAATACAGGATATATTTGTGATAATATATCACTTACTACTGGTCAAAGTGTAATATTATTTGATAAGGGTACAAAGGATGTAGCAAATTTATCATTTAATGGTACTGGTATTTCATCTAAACAAGATGGCATTGGATATGTATTTGAAACATGTAATGTTAATATATTTATTTCTATAAATAATCCACAATATGCTGAAGTTAGTGCAAATAATTAAAATATTATATTATCATGCAGGTCTTTTCGACCTGCTTTTTCTATGTTAAAATAAATATGTAATATACGATAGAAAGAAAGTGAATAATATGTCATATGTCTTTGTTGCAATAGGAGTAGTTTTTTTAGTTTTATTCTTATTAAAAAGAGATAAGAATGGGTCTATATTAGCTACATTTTTAAAATCATTAGTTTCTATAATGTTTATTGTTACTGCTTTAGTATCAATGATAGATGCTAATAAATTTGGTATTTCTTTTATATTAATAATAATTGGATTAATATGTGGAATGTTAGGAGATATATTATTAGATTTAAAGGTTTATTTTAAAACATTAAATTTAAATAATAATGTAACTATAAGAGACCATGATTATTTAATGTATTTTGGCATGCTATCATTTGGTATAGGTCATATTATGTATATAATAAGTACATATTTGTATAATAATAATTTATGGTTATATTTAATCTTATCGATATTAATAGGCTTAGTATTAATTTTATTAATTATGCTAATATCAATTAAATTATTAAAAATGAATTATTCAAAATTCTTAATACCTTCAATTTGCTACGGATTTTTATTATGTAGCTTTACAGTATTTATGATTTTTAGAATTGTGAATAATTATTCTTTAGGTAATTTATTTTTACTTCTTGGTTCAATATTGTTCCTATTATCTGATTTAGTATTATCAATGACTTATTTTTCAAAAGAAGAAGATTATAAAAAGAGTGGTATATTAAATCCTGAAAGTAGATTCATGATTTCTATTAATCATATATTGTATTATGCAGCACAGTTTATAATTGCACTTAGCATTTTATATTTTTAAATATTAAATATGAAAAAATCGGAAAATAACAAATTAAATAATTAATTATAATTAATTAAAAAAATATATTGAACTAATAATAATATAGTGGTATTATTTTTAAGGAAACTTTAAGATAGTCCAGTGAGGCTAACAAGATTAGAATATATAATACCGATGTTTGATATTACTAGTTTTCTAGTCTTTTTAGCTAGAAAACTTTTTTTGTTTATTTAAGCAGGAGGAAAAATGAAAACTATAAAGGATCGTAAATTAGTATTAGCCAATGGAAAAGAATTTTATGGTGTTGGTTTTGGTAGTAAAAATGATGTAATAGCTGAAATAGTTTTTAATACATCAATGGTAGGATATCAAGAGATTTTATCTGATTCATCATATTGTGGCCAAATAGTATGTATGACTTATCCATTAATTGGAAATTATGGTATTACAGATGATGATTATGAATCTAAATCAATTAAAATGAGTGGATTTGTAGTTAGAGAATACAATGATTTTCCATCTAACTTTAGAGCAACTAAAACTCTTGGTGATGTAATGGATGAAAATAACGCAGCTGGTATTTCTAATATTGATACTAGAGAATTAGCTAGAATTATTAGAGATGAAGGATCACAACTTGTTATGATTTGTGATATCAATAAGCCAAAAGAAGAATGCTTAAAGGAAATAAAAGAAAGAGGATTTATCCATAATCAATTAGATATAGTATCTACTAAAAAGGTTTGGTATTCTAGAACAGCTAATCCTTTATACACAGTAGTTGCTGTAGATTGTGGTATAAAGATGAATATAGTAAGAAAGTTTAATAAATTTGGTTGTAATGTAGTTGTAGTACCTTATACTTCAACATATGAGGATATTATGAAGCATCAACCAGATGGATTATTTATTTCAAATGGTCCTGGTGATCCAGAAGATGCAAAGCCTGTAATTGAATTAGTTAAGAAATGTAAAGGTAAGCTTCCAATTTTCGGTATTTGCTTAGGCCATCAAATAATTGGATTAGCTTATGGTGCTAAAACATATAAAATGAAATTTGGTCATCGTGGTGCAAATCATCCTGTAAAGAATTTAATAAATGGCAAGGTAGAAATTACAAGCCAAAATCACTCATTTGCGATAGATAAGAATTCATTAGAAGGAACTGGATTAGAATTAACTCATGTTAATGTAATTGATGGTGAATTAGAAGGTGTAAGAGATGTTAAGAATCATGTAATATCTATTCAATATCACCCTGAATCAGCTGCAGGTCCTGAGGATTCAGAATATTTATTCAATCAATTTATTGATTTATTACATGATTTTGGAGGTAATAAAAATGCCTAGACGTAAAGATATAAAGAAAATAATGGTAATAGGCTCTGGTCCTATTGTTATTGGTCAAGCTGCAGAATTCGATTATGCTGGTACACAAGCATGTCTAGCTTTAAAAGAAGAAGGATACGAAGTAATATTAGTAAACTCAAATCCTGCAACTATTATGACAGATACAAAAATTGCTGATAAGGTTTATATGGAACCACTAGATCTTGAGCATGTAGCTAAGATAATTAGATTTGAGCGTCCAGATGGATTACTTTGCTCAATTGGAGGTCAAACAGGATTAAATCTTGGTATGAAGCTTCAGAGAAAAGGTATTCTTGATGAATGTAATGTTGAGCTTTTAGGTACAACAGCTGATGCTATTGAACGTGCTGAAGATAGAGAATTATTTAGAGAATTGTGCTTAGAGATTGGTGAGCCTATTTGTGAATCAACAATTGCTACAACAATTGATGAAGCAGTAGATGCTGCAAAAAAGATTGGGTATCCAATTATTATTAGACCAGCATTTACACTTGGTGGTACAGGTGGAGGATTCGCTGATAACGAAGAAGAATTAAGACCACTTGTTAAAAATGCATTAAAATTATCTCCTGTTACTCAAGTATTAGTTGAAAAATCAATTAAAGGCTTTAAAGAAATTGAGCTTGAAGTAATGAGAGACAAAAACAATACTGCAATTATTGTCTGCTCAATGGAAAACTTAGATCCAGTTGGTGTTCATACTGGTGACTCAATAGTAGTAGCTCCTGTTCAAACATTAACTAATAAAGAATATCAAATGTTAAGAAATTCAGCCTTAAGAATAATTAGAGCATTAGGTATTGAAGGTGGATGTAATGTTCAATATGCATTGGACCCATATTCATTTAATTATTATGTAATTGAAGTTAACCCAAGAGTTTCTCGTTCAAGTGCCCTAGCATCAAAAGCATCAGGATTCCCAATTGCTCGTGTATCAGCTAAAATTGCTGCTGGTTTAACATTAGATGAAATAGAAATTTCATCAACTATTGCATCATTTGAACCAACACTAGATTATGTTGTCACAAAGTTCCCAAGATTCCCATTCGATAAATTTCAAGATGCAAACCGTAAGCTTTCAACTCAAATGAAGGCAACAGGTGAAGTAATGAGTATCGGAAGAACATTTGAAGAATCAATACTTAAAGCAATTAGATCACTTGAAAACAAAATAGATCATATAGAATTAGATAAATGTAAATCAATGTCTAATGACGAATTATTAAGCTTTATTGATGAAAATACTGATGAGAGGATTTATGCTGTTGCAGAGGCCTTTAGAAGAGGAATCAGTGTTGAAAAGATTTATAAAATTACAAAGATAGATAGATTCTTCTTAGATAAGATTTTACATATTGTTGAAATAGAAAAAGAATTAAAGAATTCTAAACTTGATGAAGAAACATTAAGATATGCTAAATTATGGGGCTTTTCAGATTCATATTTAGGAAGAATTTGGAATAAAACTCCATATGAAATGTATGATATTAGAAAACAATATAATATCTTCCCAATTTATAAAATGATTGATACATGTGCATCAGAATTTAAAGCATATGTTCCATATTTTTATTCAACATATGAAGAAGAAAATGAATCTATTAGATCAGATAGAAAGAAAATAGTTGTTCTTGGTTCTGGTCCAATTAGAATTGGTCAAGGTG
>JAFSWG010000014.1 GCA_017444645.1 Acholeplasmatales bacterium
AATCTAGCATTATTCTCTTTCCATTAATTTCATAAATCATTTCTTTTATCTCTTCTTTTTTCATTTTTCTCTCCTCGTTTATTATTATTTTTTATAATATTTACAAATACCCTCATTATAATAATAGGCAGAAAAAATAAATATTTTTTAAGAAAAATAACTTTTAATTAATTTTGTATAAAATTGCTTAAAATCAAATTAATAATCGGCATAAATTTGCTATTTTTTCTAAAAAAAAGAGGACTTATTTTTATCTTGAATTTGTATTAAAATAAAATTGGTGATAATAATGAGTTATAAAGATTTTTCAAGATATTTTAGATATAAAAGAATTGAAATGGGATATACACAATATGAATTTGCTAGAATGCTTACATTAAAACAATCTCACTATAATAAAATAGAAAATGGTCTTATTGAGCCTTCATTTGGTATACTGCAACTTATTTGTATTTATTTAGAAATTGATTTAACCGAGCTATTAGAATTAAAAAAACCTATCGAAAATAGGTATCACTATTTCGATTAGGCTTTATTCATAAATGAATATGGAGTTATTCCTTCCATATCATATTCCCCAAAAGTATCAAATGGTATTTCAGGATCAAATATTTTATCTTCTTGTGAAACTGGTTTATTTTCTAACCTTTGATATAATGCTGTTTGTCTTATGCCTTCAGTTTGATAAAGGCTTTTTTCTATGCTGTCAATTTTTCCAATTATAATTAGTTTTTTCTTAGCTCTTGTTATAGCAGTATATAACAATTTTTTTCTTAGCATTATTTGATAACTAGGTAAAACTGGTAATATTACATTATCAAATTCGCTACCTTGTGCTTTATGTACTGATATTGCATAAGCTAACGATAAATTATCTAAATCAGATGCCATATATGTTACTACTCTTCCATCAAAATCAATTAATAAAGCATCCTTTTCATCAGATTTAACAATATCAATTATTTTTCCAATATCACCATTCATAATGTCTAAGATTGAATCATTTTTTAATTGTAATACTTTATCATTTTTCTTAAATACTTTATTATCTCTAACAATCATTTTTTCTTCATGATTGTATCTTTCCTGAATTGCTTGATTTATCGCATCAATGCCTGCAACACCAGCATACATCGGAGCTAATATTTCAATCTCATTTTGCAAATCTCCGCCCTTAGATATAAAGTTATCTAATATTTTAAATATTCCTTCAATAGTATCCTTTGCATCTCTATCATAAAAGAATATTTCATTTTTCTTAGATAATATTGAATAATTTATTCTTTCTTGTAAAACCATATTGGATAACGCAATTATATCTGAATCCTTTGCTTGACGCATTATTTGAGTCAAAGTTGTAGTCTTAAAAATTGATGTATTAATTAAATCAGCTAAGACATTACCTGGACCAACTGAAGGTAACTGATTAGAATCTCCTATTAAAATTACTTGGCATTTATTTGGTAATGCTCTAAATAGACTTGAAGCAAGCGATATATCTAACATTGATGCTTCATCTACTATTAAAAGAGATGCGTTTAAAGGATTGTTTTCATCTCTAGAAAAGCTATCAGTGTAATTATATCCTAATGCCTTATGGATAGTTGTAGCCTTATGATTTGTTGTATCAGCCATTCTTTTGGCAGCTCTACCTGTTGGGGCAACCATACAAACCTTATAGCTAAATATTTCATCTGTAGGTGATATATCTAATAATTTTGCATAACATAATAAAATACCTTTTAAAATTGTAGATTTTCCTGTTCCTGGTCCACCTGTAATTATTGATAATTTATTAGATAAACAATTAATTATCGCATCTTCTTGTAATGGAGTATATTCTAATTCCACTAAATCTTTAACATATTTTAATGCTTCTTTTACATCATCTCTAGAGAAATTAGATTTAATTTCATTTAATTTTAATATCTTATCTTTACATTTGATTTCGGCATTGTATAAATAATAATCAAAAATTCTTTCATCCTCTTCGATTATCTTTTTTTCCATAACTAAATCGCTGATTGCATTAATATAATCTTCATCTGCTAAAGAAATATCAGTTATTAATGATTTTGCAGAATTAATTAATTGTTCTTTTGTCAAATATGTAAATCCATTTTGGTAACAAACATAATTTAAAGTATAAACTAAAGAGGCCTTTATTCTTCTCATATCACTAGGATCTATTCCTAATTTTAGGGCTAAATTATCGCTTTTTTTAAAGCCGAAGCCATCAACTTCAGTAATTAATCTATATGGATCTTCAACCACCTTATTGGCAGCACTATTACCATATTTTTCATAAAGCTTTGCTACCATTTTTGATGTAAGACCATATCCATATAATTCAATATAGCATTGTTCTTCTAAATAATTATCCTTTAAAGCTGTATATAAAGCCTCAGCTTTAGGTTTAGTTAATCCTGATATTCCTTCAAGTACCGTTTGATCAGCTAATATCTTTTTAATACAATCTAGTCCTAATTTATTTATTATGTTTTCAGCAATCTTAGGGCCTATACCATAAAATTTTCCACTCGATAAATAATTTAAAAGCCCTGACTTAGTTAAGCTATCACTCTTAGAATATGATTCAACAAAAAATTGTTTCCCATATTTTGGGTGTTCCCTATAGGAACCAACAAATTCATAGCTTAATCCTTCATCAAGGCGTGGAAAAGAACCGACAATAATTACTTCACTATCATCGTCTAAAACGAGTTCACATACCTTATATAATGACTCGTCTGATTCATATATATAATTGTTAATGGTACCAGTAATTATTGTCTTTTCTTCCATTAATATTTTCTTCTTTCGTCTTTATAATAAACACTATCGATAATGGCTCCACCCATGCAGATTTCACCATCATATATAACAACTGCTTGTCCTGGAGTAACAGCTCTTACTCCCTTCGGATAAAAGACTTGAATATGATCATCATCAATAAATTTTAATGTAACATCATTATCAGCCTGACGATATCTAAATTTTGCAGTATATGCTTTTCCTTCAATAGGCTTATCGCATATCCAGTTTACATTTGATGCAAAACAATTATCAGATATTAAATAAATTGAATCATGACCTTGACCAACGATTAGCTCATTCTTTTCTAAATCTTTTCCGCAAACAAACCAAGCAGCACTATCAAATTCATTAGATCCACCAATGCAAAGTCCTTTTCTTTGACCAATTGTATAATACATTAATCCATCATGATCTCCAACGACCTTACCATCTACTGTCACCATCTTACCTGGCTTTGATGGTAAATAATTCTTTAAGAATTGATGGAAATTTCTTTCTCCAATAAAGCATATCCCGGTTGAATCCTTCTTTTCTGCAGTCCATAGATTAGCATCCTTTGCTATTTTTCTAACCTCTGGTTTAGTTAAATGACCAACAGGGAATAATGAATGTCTTAATTGTTCTTGACTAATTTGACATAAAAAATATGTTTGATCCTTATTAGAATCTACGCCTCTTAATAGATAGCTTTTATCATTTTCATGTCTCACTCTTGCATAATGTCCCATCGCAATATAATCAGCACCTAGTGTTGATGCATATTTTAAGAACGCATTAAATTTTATATATTTATTACACATAATATCAGGATTTGGAGTTCTACCACTCTTATATTCATTTAAAAAATATGTGAATACAGTATCCCAATACTCCTCGATAAAATCAATTCGATGAAGCTTTATTCCAAGCTCTTCACATACCTTTTGTGCATCCTGAAAATCCTTTTCTTGTGGACATACGTCATCAGAAATGTCAGGATTACCTAATATATCATTGTTTGTCGCAGAATCCCAGTTTCGCATAAACATTGCTTCAACATCGTAACCTTGATCCTTTAAAAGTTTTAAGGCAACACTTGAGTCAACTCCGCCTGATAAACCTAAAATAACCTTCATCTAAAACACCTCTATGATATTGTATCATAATTGCTTATTGAATTAAATATTAAAAATATGTATAATTATCATAGATTTTTACTAAGGAGACTTATCATATGGAAGATAAAGAAAAAGAAACACCAAATGAAAATGAACATACATATGATAATGGATTTCATCCTAAAGAGGTTCATTTAAAAGATGATTATAATCTATATAGAAAAAGCTTAGGCTATAAAATATGGAATAAAATCTTAATTTATATATTTAAATTAATAATGTTTATCCCTAAATATGTTGTTTGGGGAGTAAGAGTGAAAGGAAAGAAAAACAAGAAAAATATTAAAGGTTCTCTTGTTGTATCTAACCATGTTTTCCCATTCGATGTATTTATTATTTTAACTGTATTATCAACAAGAAGAATTTACGTTACCACTTTAGAATCAAATCTAGGATTTGGAATTGTATCTAGAATATTTAGAGATGGTGGTGCTGTACCTATTCCTACTGAAGCAGTTTTAATTAGAAGATTTAATAAAGAAACACCTGAAATGATAAAAAATGGAAATAATATATTATTCTATGCTGAAGCTGCACTTATTCCTTACTGTGATCATATTAGAAATTTAATGCCTGGTGTATTTCATTACGCCTATGCTTCTACTAAAAAGATTATTCCTACAGTTATCACTTTTCATAAACCAAAGGGCTTATATAAGCTATTTAGAAGAAACAAGCCTTGTATTCACTACAATGTCTTAGAGCCATATTATATGGAAGATTTAGGTAATAAGAGAAAATCAATTGAAAAGGCTAAAGAGGATGTTGAAAAAATAATGACTGATTATTTTATTCAACATAGTGATTATTATTATGATAATGGAGTTAGAAATAATACACCAATTCCATCTAAAAAGAAAAAATAATGGACGAA
>JAFSWG010000015.1 GCA_017444645.1 Acholeplasmatales bacterium
GTGGTCCGGTAGTTCAGTTGGTTAGAATGCCTGCCTGTCACGTAGGAGGTCGCGAGTTCGAGTCTCGTCCGGACCGCCACTTAAAAATGCTTCGGTAGCTCAGTTGGTAGAGCACAGGACTGAAAATCCTGGTGTCGGCGGTTCAATCCCGCCCTGAAGCACCATTTTTATTTTCAAACCTACCTTTCTTATATATTAAGCATTGGCTATTGCCAATGTTTTTTATTTTTTATATTTAAGAATGACTTTAATTATTGTATAATAATTAATAGAATGTGTAAGTGGGTAATTTCTTACTAAATCATAGAAAAAGGGGTTTTAGGATGAATTTTTTAACATTTATTGATGATATCACTAAATTTTTCAATGATAACATAGTTGTTACAATAATTATTGATGCATATTTAGCTTTATTAATTATTTCATTTGTTATTTTCTTGTGTTTGAAATTCAAGAAAGCCATTAATTTAACTATAATTGGTTTATTGTTATTATTAATTAAATTTGCATCTGATCAATTTGGCTTTAAAATATCTTCAATGCTATATACGGCAGTATTAGTAGCCTATATAGTGATTTGTACTATTTTATTAGCTCCAGAATTAAGAAAAATGATGGAATATCATAAAGCTGATGACAATAAGAAGGCAATGGTTATGTCATCTACTCAAGCAACACGTGAAGCAATAGTAGATGCAGTATTCAACATGAGTGCTGGTAAGGTTGGAGCCTTAATCACATTTGAACTTCATAATTCACTAGAACAATATGCTGAAAGAGCAATCAACCTAAATTCTGATATTTCAAGAGAATTATTAGAACAAATATTCATCAAAGATTCTCCACTTCACGATGGTGGCGTAATTATTAGAGGAAATAAAATAATTTGTGCTGCTGCATATTATACATTATCTCAAGATTCAACTCTTGATAAAACAGTTGGTTCAAGACATAGAGCTGGATTAGGTTTATCTGAAATTACAGATTCATTGACAATAATCGTATCAGAAGAAACAGGAACAGTTCATATCGCTTGTGCTGGATTAATGAATGTAATGAATTCTAAGAGTGAATTATTAGAATATATAAATATTTATCTAGGTAATTAAAAGGGGGATATAATATGAAAATTGTTAATTTTATAATTGAAATGTTAATATCTCCATTTGTTGTACTATTTAGAGCTAACGCAAAACCATCACCAAATAAGGTTGTAAAGCCTATATTTGTATTTTTGATTTCAGCTGCAGTATTAGCTGTCTTAATTTTGATTGTATATTATGAGGTGATTTTTAAATGATATTTCAAGGAGTAGAACTTTTAGAATATTTTAATCAAAGTCCTATCATTCCTTTAGCATTATCTGCCTTAATAACATTTATTATAATTATGCAATGCTTCGCTAAGCACATGTTTTTCAAAATAAGATTATTATTATCTTTTTTATTAACATTTGCTGCAGCATTATGCTTAGTATTTCATCAAGAAATCCAAGCTAGCAACGAAGTATGGATTAATTTTGAAAGATTTGGCTTAGTAGGTGTTGATGTATTTGTTTGTATTTTATTTTTTACAACTATAGATTTATCATTATCTAACGAGAAGCTACATAAAATATTAACTAAATCTTTAGATGAATCTAAATATTTCGTTTTATTAGATAAAAGAGATAAGGTTAGAGAAATATCTTCTTTATTAGCTAAAGATTTAAATGTAAAGCCTGAGGATGCTATTAGAAAGAATTTCTTTGATATAGTAGAAAATAAATATCGTATTGTTGGTCTAAATGGTGAAGAGGCAACAAAAAAGAATATTAAAAAATATTTTGAGCATTATGAAAAGAAAGTAAAAGAGGGAGATAAAAAAACTCTTGAGCTAAATATCTTAGATGATAACGCAAGACATGATGCCTTATATTTTAATGAATCTCCAGTATTCTCTAGAGGTAAATACAAAGGAAGAATATTAATTGGAGATAAGAAGAATGAAGAAACATTAGTTGGAATGGAAAAAGAATTAAATGATAAAAATGCTGAATTAGATTTAATTAGAAGCCGTTTCTTATCAATTCTTTATAAAACAACTGATGGTATTTATTTCAATAACTTAAATGACAAATCTATTTGGTTTAATGATATATTAGTTAAAAGATTATGCTTAAATGGAAATACTATCGATAGTAATGAATTTTATTCGAATATTCATCCAGAAGATATGCCATTATATCAAGATGTTTTAAACAGTATTACAGAAGATTATTCTATAACATATAGATATAATACAGGTTCATATTATGTATATGTAAAAGAACAAGGTGATAAAGTAGTATCAGGCAATACTATTGAGCTTTGTGGAACAATGTCAGTAATTGATAATTATCGTTATGAAAAAACTGATACTGCACTTGATTCAGTTGGTAGTGAGCCTGAAATGCTTGCAAGATTTAAAGCATTACAAACTAATGATCAAGTATTTGAAGTAGTACACTTTAGAGTCGCATCAATTCCAGAAATCAATGAAAAATATGGTAGAGGAATTGGAAATATGATGTTATCAGAATATGTTAACTTCTTTAAACAAACATTTATAGTTGATAATTATATTTATAGAGTATCAGGACTTGAATTTGTAGCATTTATAACAAACTATAACAAAATGGAAATGCTAAAGAGTCAATTAAGAAATGAAAATAATTTATTAGAGCCTTCGGCAACATTAGGTGGAGATAAAATAGTAACAAAGGTGTATATGGGAATTTCTTATTCTAACGATACACCTAATCCACAGGATGCATTAACAAATGCTAAGAATGCTTTAAAAATTGCTGCAAATGAGAATTTCGCATCATCATATGCATATTTCAAGGATCTAAGATAATGGATAAAAAGGATGCTAGAAAATATGCATTAGCCCTAAGAAGTAATATAGAAAAGGGCGATAAATTTAATTTTATAGTTAATGAATTAAAAGAAGCAATAAAAAAATATAATAATATTGGTATTTATTATCCTATTGGTAGTGAGATAGATATAACTAATATTATGAATATATATCCAAATAAGTCATTTTATTTACCAATTACTAGAGATGAAATATCGTTTATTAAATATAATCTAAATGACAAATTAATGGATGGTAAATTTCGTACAAAGGAGCCGATTGGAGATATTGTTAATAGAGATGATATAGAATGCTTTATCATCCCATGTGTTGCAATATCTAAAGATAAAAAAAGACTAGGCTATGGTAAAGGATATTATGATAGATATTTAAATGGATATAAAGGTTTTAAAATCGGAGTTATTTATAAAGAATTAAATAATTTAGATTTTGAAGCTGATGATTTTGATGTAGTTCTAGATTTAATTATAGAAGGGTGATTGATTATGGTTTCTGCAATACTTTTAATGGCTGGTAAAGGCGAAAGAATGAAAAAGGATATTAATAAGATTCTTTTACCACTTGGAAATAAAAAAATATATGAATATTCATTAAAGGTGTTATTAGAAACCGTAGATGAAGTTGTTTGTGTTATTAGTGAAGCAGATAGCCAATTAATGAAAAAATTACCTAAAAAGGTTAAAGTAACTTTTGGTGGGGCTACTAGACAAGAAAGCGTATTAAATGGATTAAGACTTGTAACAAATGAATATGTATTAATTCATGATGCTGCAAGACCTTTTATTACTACTGAATTAATAGAACAAATTAAAATGTTATTAAATCCTAACACTAATGTATTAGTATGTAACGAATGTAAAGATACAATTAAGTTGTTAGAAGGAGAAACAATTCAAACCTTAGATAGAAATAAACTTGTTCGTGCGGCTACACCACAATGTAGTAGTACTAAATATTTATTAGATGGATATAATATGGCACTTCAAGATAATAATCAATTTACTGATGATTTATCTGTTTTAGAATATTATTTTCCAGAGCTTGTTACTGAATTAGTATATGCAAGTGATGACATATTTAAAATAACTACTGAAACTGATTATCAATTAGCTGAGCTAATTTGGAGGAAATATGATTAGAGTAGGACATTCTTGGGATACTCATAAGCTTGTAAAAGGTAGAGATTTAATCCTAGGTGGAATTAAAATTGAATCTGAAATAGGACTATTAGGTCATAGCGATGCCGATGTAGTATTACATGCAGTAGCTGAAAGCTTACTTGGTAGCTTAGCTTTAGGTGACCTTGGTACATTTTATCCTGATAATAGTGAAAAGACTTTAGGAATGGATTCTAAAATCATTTTAAAAGAATGCTATCAAATGGTTAAAAATAAAGGATTTCATTTAAATAATATAGATTTAATCATCTATTCTCAAAATATTAAAATTAGCCCTATTAGAGAAGCTATTAGAGAAAGTATAGCTAATATATTAGAAATAGGTACAGATATGGTAAGTGTAAAAGCTACAACATATGAAAAAATGGGCTTTATAGGTAGAGGAGAAGCAATTGCTTGTGAAGCTGTGTGCTTAGTAGAAAACAATGATTAATGTATTATTTGTATGCCATGGAAATATTTGTAGAAGTCCTATGGCTGAATATTTATTTAAATATTATGTAGA
Source organism: Acholeplasmatales bacterium (assembly GCA_017444645.1). GTDB lineage: Bacteria > Bacillota_I > Bacilli_A > Acholeplasmatales > Anaeroplasmataceae > Anaeroplasma. The sequence continues at coordinate 4,585 of JAFSWG010000015.1, forward strand.
AAAAAAGAATGTATCTAATAAGTTTTATATTGAATCATGTGCTACATCAACTGAAGAAATAGGCAATCATATTCATTATGGAACAAAAAAAGTATTAGATAAATATAAAATAGATGCTAGTAGAAAGACTGCAAGACAAATCACTAGAGCTGATTATGAGAAATTTGATTATATAATTATTATGGATAGAAATAATTTATATAATATTAAAAGAATCATTGGTGAAGATTCTAAAAATAAAATACATATGTTTTTAGAATATGCAGGCTTAAATAGAGATATTAGTGATCCTTGGTATACTGGGGATTTTAGAAAAACAGAAGAAGATATTATTATTGGTATTAAGGCATTTTATTCTTATTTAGAAGAAAACGATTTAATTTAACTTTATTAATATGTAATTTTGTTATATAATTCTTTCATGTAGGTGTTATTATGTTGATTAAATGTAGTAAAGGAATGTACAAAGTTGAAAAAAATTATAGGGATGCATTTAAAGTAGAAGAATTCCAAGAAAAATATTTAGAGGAATGCTTTGATAGATATCCTTATATTGTTGGAGATATTTCATCTAATATCTTAAGATTAAAAGGTTTCGATGATAATCCAAAAAGTAATTCTTTCTATAAGAATATAGATAAATATATTGAAGACTCTTGTGCTTTTGGCTGCCCATATTTTGTATTAAGCCGTATCCATAGTGATAATGAATATAATAAGCTATTAGAAAATGATCAACCACCTATTACTACAGATCCTAGATTTGATATAACATCAATTCAAAAAGAGAATTTTGATAAAGAATCTCTTATTTTAAAAACAACACCTAAAACAAAAGTAAATGTAGTAATTGATACAAACAAATTAAATGCAATTCCTAAAGGTGAATTACCTGCTGATTTAGTTGAAATTGCTAAGGCAGAAAAGAATACTGCTAATAATCAAAGAAAGAACCAGGCTCCTCAAAAAGAAAAAGAGCCAGAACAAACATTTGTTTCTGCGAGCCCTGATTTTGATCCTTCAAAGAAGGAGAAAAAAGGAAGATTTAATAACAATCGTAGAAACAAAAATAGATAGGAGTAATTATATATGGAAGCAAGAGATAATGAAACAATAGTTGCTGAAATTGAAAGAATCTTAGATAAAATTAAGCCTTATCTTAACTCAGAAGGCGGAGATTTAGAATTTTTAAAATTTGAAGATGGAATAGTATATATTAGAATGCTTGGTGCATGCATCGATTGTGGTGCTTTAGATTCAACATTAAAAGATGGAATTGAAGCATTATTATTAGAATATGTACCTGAAGTAGTTGAAGTTAAAAATGTTATTGGTGAGTGATTTAAATGAATCAATTTGAAAATGATGCTAGAAACTTAACTAAGGAATTAATGACAACTAGAGCTATGCAAATTATTATGTGTAGTTTAATTGCAATGTTCTCTGCCCAATTAATTAAGGTTATTTTATATTCAATTAAAAATAGGAAATTTGAATATAAAATGTTTGTTACAACAGGTGGATTACCATCATCACATTCATCACTTTGTGTATGTTTATGCGTTATTTTAGGTATGCTACAATATCATGATGAAGGACAATTAACATGGGCCTTCGCTGTTGCGGTAGTAGTATCAATGGTTGTAATGTATGACGCTATGGGCGTAAGACTTGAAGCATCTAAACATGCTAAAATTTTAAATAGATTATCTGATGAAATACCTGAAGATGAAAAGCCTACTCTTTATGGTAAAAAAGGAAAATTAAAAGAGATGCTAGGACACCGTGGACTTGAAGTATTTGCGGGAGCAATGCTTGGAGCTGGTGTAGGCTTTGCAGGATTTGGAATTGTAATGATGATTGGTTAAAATACTAATCATCTTTTTTCATTTAATTTTAATTGTAATTGTATTATAATAGTATGGGAATATTTTAAGAAGGTGATTTAATTGAGAAGCTTTAATTCATATAAGGTAGAAGATACAATTGAATTAGGTAAAAAAATAGGTTCTATTTTAAAACCTGGAGATGTTGTTTTACTAACAGGTGATTTAGGTGCTGGTAAAACTCATATCGCTAAAGGTATAGGGATTTCTCTTGGTGTTAAAAGAATTATTAATTCACCTACTTTTACAATTGTAAAAGAATATAAAGGAGAAAATGTTACATTTTATCATTTAGATTTATATAGACTAGATGGATTAAATAATGATTTTGATCTAGAAGAATATATAGAATCTGATGGTATTTGTGCAATTGAATGGCCTCACCAAATTGATGAAATAATTCCTGATAATTACTTAAATATAAAGCTTTCTAGAATAAATGATAATGAAAGAATCATTGAAATAGAAGGTATTGGAAGATACAAAAAATATGAGGAGATGATTTAATGTATTCCTTAATATTAGATTCAGCAACAAAGCTATTATATGTATGTTTAGTAAAAGATAATAAAGTAGTATATGAAAGCTATACAGAAGGAAAAAATGATCACGCAAAAAATATTGTTTATAAAGTAGATGAAGCATTAAAAACTAACAACATCACTTCAGATGATTTAAATGAAGTAGTAGTAGGTATAGGACCTGGCTCATATACAGGTGTTAGAATGGCTGTTGCCGTAGCTAAGATGCTAGCTGTATTTAAAAAGAATATTAAGTTATATACAATATCTACACTAAAACTAATGGCTAGTGGAAAAGAAGGAATTGTTTTATCTATGATAGATGCGAGAAGAAATAATTCCTTTGGTATGATAATTGATACAAAGAAAAATAAATATATAATTGATGAATGCTTAATATCAAATGATGAATTAAAATCTAATGACTATGAATATGAGGTTAACGAAGGAGAATTTGTAGTTAATCCATTATATGTATTAGCTAATAAAGTATTAGTAAATGAACCTCATTTATTAGTACCTAATTATTTAAGAGATACTGAAGCTGAGAGGAATCTAAATGCTTAGAAAACTTGAAAATACTGATATTGAATCAGTGGTAGAATTAGAAAATAACACAATAGGTGAAACCTTAGGCTTTAATATGCTTAATGATATTATTACTAATCCTATTATGGATGCTTATGTATATTTAGATAAAGATATTGTTAAAGGATATATTTCTGTATCATTTGATGGATATACTTTAGAAATAATAAATTTTTGTGTAGATTCAAATTCACAAAATAAGGGAATAGGTAAAAAATTATTAAATTATGCAATTATTAATGCTTACAAGGATAATTGTAAAAATGTTGTTTTAGAAGTAAGAAAAGATAATTTAAGAGCTATTCATTTATATGAATCATTTGGATTCAAGGTTATTTCTATTAGAAAACAATATTATAAAGATTTATGTGATGCCTTACTATATGAAAAGAAATTAAATGATTATAATATTGTATTAGATAAAGAATTAAATAGTCATTGTAAAATAGAAATATTTGATGATTATATTAAATATAGTGATTCAATTCAATTTGATAAATATTATCATAATTTTTATAAACTAAATAATGAAAATTGTATTAATAATTTGATTGAAGATAATAAAGATAAGTCATTTTTATGTTTTGAGTATAATAAATTATTAAATATAGAAGGCTTTGATGAAATAGATGATAATATTGAAATGGCAGCCTTTTTAAAGGCATTAGATATCAAAACTAAAGATATAGGCAATGTATTTATTGTTGGCAAATCAAATGAAAAAGAAGTATATGATTTTATATTTGAAGATGCTAAACAATATGGAATAGATTATGCCAAAAAGAATAGTGAAAGAATTATAAATGATATTAAAAATAATATAGCCATTGGATTTATTATTAAGGATAATGATAAGATTATTGGCTTTGTTAATACATTTATGGAAAATGATATTTGTCAATTTGAAGATTTCTTTGTTTTAGATGAATATCAAAGAAAAGGTTATGGCTCAACATTAATTAAATATGTTATTAAGTATTTTATTAATCAAGGTTGTAATATGGTTGTATTAACTGCAGATAATGAAGATACTCCAAAGGATATGTATTCTAAATGGGGATTCATTGAAATAAATAGAACATTCTTCTTAAGAAGAGGTGAATAAAATGGAAAAGACAAATGTAATGCGTATATTAGATCAGAAAAAAATTAAATATGAATTTTTTGAATATCCCCATACTGATGGTGTATGTGTAGATGGTATTGAGGTTGCAATGCTTCTTGATCAAGATCCAAATCAGGTATTTAAAACATTAGTGACTGTATCTAATACAAAGCATTATTATGTTTGCGTTGTAGGTGTAGCACATGAATTAGATTTAAAAAAATGTGCTAAAGCATTTAATGTTAAATCATTAGAAATGATACCTGTAAAAGAATTATTAAATATAACAGGATATATTAGAGGTGGATGTTCACCTATTGGTATGAAAAAATCATTTGATACTGTTGTTGATATAGATGCGAAAGAATATGATAATATTATTTTTTCTGCAGGAAAGATAGGATATCAAGTTAAAGTATCACCTAATGATTTATCTAAATTAATCAAAGTTAAATTTGAAGATATTAAGAAGGGAGAATAGATATGTTAGTATTAGGAGTTGAATCTAGCTGTGATGAAACAAGTGTTTCAATCGTAAAAGATGGTAAGGTTGTATTATCTAACGTAATTAATTCTCAAATAAAAATACATGAAAAGTTTGGTGGAGTTGTTCCTGAAATAGCTTCACGTAATCATATTTATCAAGTAACTATGGTTTTTGAACAAGCATTTAAGGATGCTAAAATAAAGCCTGAAGATATTGATTTAGTTGCTGTAACAAAAGGACCAGGATTAATCGGTTCTTTACTAGTTGTTGTTAATGCTGCTAAAACTTTTGCTATGATGTATAATAAGCCAATAATTGGAGTACATCATTTAGCTGGTCATATCTATGCAAATGCGATAGAACATGATATGAAATTCCCTTGTGTTGCCTTATTAGTTTCAGGTGGTAATACTGAATTAATTTATATGGAAGATCATTTTAAATTTGAAATTATCGGTGAAACATTAGATGATGCAGTAGGCGAAGCATACGATAAGGTAGCAAGAGTAGTAGGACTTCCATATCCTGGTGGACCTCATGTAGATAGATTAGCTCACGAAGGTAAAGATACATATAATTTACCAAGAGTATATTTAGAAGACGGATCATTTAATTTCTCATTTTCAGGTTTAAAGAGTGCAGTTATTAATTTACATCATAACGCAATGCAACGTGGCGAAGAAATTAGAATAAATGATTTATGTGCATCTTTCCAAGCATCAGTTACTGAAGTATTAGTAAGAAAAACATTTATGTTAGCAGAAAAAATGAATGTTAAAAATATAATTGTTGCTGGAGGAGTTTCAGCCAATAAGGGACTAAAAGAGAGATTTATGGCTGAAAACAATGATAGGTTTAATATTTCTATTCCATCAATTAAATATTGTACAGATAATGCAGCAATGATAGGTGTGGCAGGATATTATCAATATAAATGTAATCCAAAACTTGATGATTTAACACTAAACGCTACTGCATCCCTAGAATTAGAATAATGGTTATAATTAAAGAATTCAAAGAGCTTACTAATTGCGAATTAGTAGATATATTTAAAGCTCGAGTTATGGTTTTTGTTGTTGAACAAAATTGCCCATATCAGGAAGTAGATGACTTAGATAAAATAAGCTACCATGCATTTATTAAAGAAAATGATGAAATATTAGCATATTTAAGAATTATTTTTAAAGATGATTATGCAATTATCGGTAGAGTAATAACAACAAAAAGAAGTATGGGATATGGAAAAGAAATATTAAAGAAAGCAATATCTTTTATTAAAGATAATAAATATAATCATATAGAAATAGAAGCTCAAACATACGCGATTGGCTTCTATCAAAAATGTGGTTTTATTCCATATGGAAATAAATTTATTATGGATGGAATAGAACATATTAAAATGAAATTAGATATGTAAAAACTACAGGATGGTATATAATACCATCTTTATTTTTTAAGTCTAGTTTTTTTATGTGTTTTGTTGTATAATATCAATGTATTTTTTAAGGACGTGATTTAAATGGCAGAAATTAATAATTTTATTAAAACCATTATGCAACAGGATTTAGAATCTAAGAAGGTTGATGAAATCATTACTAGATTCCCGCCAGAGCCTAATGCATATTTACATATAGGTCATGCAAGAGCTATTATTACAAATTTTGAATTAGCTAATTCTTTTAATGGTAAGACTAATTTAAGATTTGATGATACTAATCCAGCAAAAGAAGATAAAGAATTTGTTGAAGGTATTATTGAAGATTTAGCATGGCTTGGATACAAACCTAATAATGTATTTTATGGATCTGATTATTTTGAAAAGACTTATGAAAAAGCTATTATGCTAATTAAAAAAGGCTTAGCTTATGTTGATGACTTAAGCCAAGAAGAAATATCAGCTTATAGAGGCACATTAAATGAACCTGGTAAGAATTCTCCATATAGAGATAGAACTGTAGAAGAGAATTTAAAATTATTCGAAGAGATGCGCGAAGGAAAATATAAAGATGGTGAAAAGACATTAAGAGCTAAAATTGATATGGCTTCACCTAATATTAATATGCGTGATCCAGTAATGTATCGTATATTACATATTAATCACCATAGACAAGGTACTAAATGGTGTATTTTCCCAATGTATGATTTCGCACATCCACTACAAGATTCATTCGAAGGAATTACTCATTCATTATGTTCATTAGAATATGATAATCATAGAGTATTATATGATTGGGTTGTTGATAACTGTGAAATTGAAAAGAAGCCACATCAATATGAATTTGGTAGATTAAATATAACTAATACAATAATGTCAAAGAGATATTTAAGAGCTTTAGTTGATTCTAAAAAGGTATCTGGATATGATGATCCAAGAATGCCAACCATTTGTGGATTAAGAAGAAGAGGATTCACTCCTGATGCAATTAGAAATTTCATCTTAGGAACTGGTTTATCTAGAGTTAATTCAACAGTATCTGCTGATGAATTAGATGAAGCTTTGAGAAATGATCAAAAGCTAAAGGCATTAAGACCTAATGCTGTTATTAATCCAGTTAAGGTTATAATTGATAATTATCCTGATGGACAAGTTGAATATTTAGATTGTCCAAATAACCAAGAAAATGAAGAATTAGGTTCAAGAAAGATTGCTTTCTCTAAAGAAGTATATATTGAACGTGAGGATTTCATTGAAGAAAAGCCTAATAAGAAATGGAAGAGATTAGCTCTTGGTGTAGAAGTTAGATTAATGCATGCATATTTCATTACTGCAACATCAGTTGAAAAGGATACTGATGGTAATATTACATTAATTCATGCTACATATGATCCTGCAACTAGATCAGGTTCTGGATTTGATGAAAGAAAGCCTAATGGTAATATTCATTTTGTAGAAGCTACTACAGCTATTCCTGCAGAATTTAGATTATTAGAACCATTATTATTAGATGAAACAGAAGAAAATAAGGATTTAGATTTCATGGAAAGATTAAATCCTAATTCATTAAATATCTTAAATGGATTTGTTGAAGAATCTCTTAAGGATACAAAGCCTTTAGATCATTATCAATTTATTAGAAATGGTTATTATGTAACTGATAAGGATTCTACTAAGGATAAGCTAGTGTTCAATAGAACATGTGGTTTAAAATCATCATTTAAATTATAATAAGAATTAATAAGGGACTGCCTAACAGGCAGCCCTTTATAATCGTAAAAAGGAGTATAAAATGTTAAAGACTGTTAATTTAGGAATACAATATGGCTCAAGAAAGCTATTTCAAAATGTAAATTTATCTTTTGCTAAAGGAAACTGTTATGGAATTATAGGCGCTAATGGCGCAGGTAAATCAACATTCTTAAAGGTTTTATCTGGTGAGATAGAATCAACAGAGGGTGAAGTATTAATGGATCCTAATGAAAGAATGAGTGTATTAAAGCAAGATCAACATGCTTATGATAATGAAACTGTAATTAGAACAGTATTATTAGGACATAAAAGATTAATCGAAGTAATGGAAGAAAAAGATAAATTATATGAAAAGGCTGATTTTACAGACGCTGATGGAATTCGTGCATCAGAACTTGAAGGTGAATTCGCTGAAATGGGTGGCTGGGAAGCTGAATCAGATGCTGAATCTTTACTTTCAGGTCTTGGAGTATCAGATGAATTTTTCTATTCATTAATGGGTGATTTGGATGCTAAAGTAAAAATTAAAGTATTATTAGCTCAAGCATTATTTGGAAATCCTGATATTTTACTTTTAGATGAGCCTACAAATAATCTTGATTATAAGTCTACTAGATGGTTAGAGAATTTCTTATTGAACTTTGAAAATACTGTTTTAATAGTTTCTCATGATAGACATTTTTTAAATAATGTATGTACTCATATATGCGATGTTGATTATAAGAAAATTAAATTATATGTTGGTAATTATGAATTCTGGTATGAATCTTCACAATTAGCTAAAAAACAAGCTGAAGATACAAATAAGAAGTCAGAACAAAAGATTAAAGAATTAAAAGAATTTATCGCAAGATTCAGTGCTAATAAATCTAAATCGAGACAAGCTACATCAAGAAAGAAATTATTAGATAAAATTGTACTTGAAGATATTGAACCATCATCTAGACGTTATCCATATATTGGATTTAAACCAAATAGAGAAGTTGGAAATGATATTTTAATTGTTGAGCATTTATCTAAAGAAGGATTCTTCAAGGATTTAACTTTCACAGTTAATAAAAATGATAAAATAGCATTTTTAGCTGAAAACTCAATGCAAATAACTACATTATTTAATATATTATCAGGTAAAGATACTGATTATACTGGTAAATTTAAATGGGGTATAACAACAAATGTTGGATATCTATTCCAAGATAATAAAGAATTATTTGATAAGGATTTAAATTTAGTTGATTGGCTAAGACAATATTCAAAAGAAGATCAAACTGAAACATTTATTAGGGGCTGGTTAGGAAGAATGTTATTTAGTGGTGAAGAGTCACTAAAGAAATGTAACGTTTTATCTGGTGGAGAAAAGGTAAGATGTAATTTTGCTAAGCTAATGCTAGAATGTCCTAATATTTTAGTATTAGAAGATCCAACTAACCATCTAGATCTAGAATCAATTACTGCCCTAAATGAGGGTATGACAAATTATAAAGGAAATATCTTATTCTCAAGCCATGATGCTGAATTACTTGAAACAGTTGCTAATAGAATTATTTCAATTAATAAAGATGGCTCATATGTTGATAAGATGTCTACTTATGAAGAATTTATAGGAGATTAACATGGATTTATCAGGGCTTAATAGTCGACAATTAGAATCAGTAACAACAACTGAAGGACCTGTAATGGTAATGGCTGGTGCTGGTTCTGGTAAGACTAAGGTTTTAACAACAAGAATTTCATATTTAATATCTGAACTTGGTATACCTACTGATAATATTTTAGCTGTAACATTTACTAATAAAGCTGCCAATGAAATGAAAGAAAGAATAGCTAAAATGCTAGATATAAATACTAAGGGTATGTGGGTATCTACATTCCATTCATTTTCATCTAGGCTTTTAAGATTAGAAATAGATAAATTACCTCCATATACAAAGTATTTTAATATTATTGATGATGATGATTCATTAAAGATAGTAAAAGAAGTAATGAAATCTATGGGTGATTTATATACTGAACCTAAAGAAATGAGAAAACTAATTTCTAAATCTAAAAATTTCTTAGATTTTAGTATTAAGGATTTAGAAAAAAGAACTGAATTTCATAAGGTATTAGATGCTTATGAAGCAAGATTAAAAAGTGAGAATTTATTAGATTTTGATGATTTAATTATTAAAACAATTGAATTATTAACCAAAAATCCTCAAGTATTAGAAAAATATCAAAATAAATTTCAATATATTTTAGTAGATGAATTCCAAGATACAAATGGACTTCAATATAAATTAATGAGCTTACTTGCTAAAAAGCATAAAAATATATTTGTAGTTGGTGATGATTTTCAATCTATCTATGCATTCCGTGGAGCTAAGATTGAAAATATTCAAAAATTCCAAAGAGATTTTATTAATACTAAATTAATTTTATTAGAACAAAATTATAGATCAACTGAAGAGATTCTAGAATTAGCAAATAATGTAATCAAAAACAATCCAAATCAAATTAAAAAGGTGATGTTTTCTGATAATAATAAAGGCCTAAAGCCAACCTTATATAGTGCCTTTAGCTATTATGATGAAATAATGTATGTTGCTGATAAAATTAGAGAATTAGTCTTAAATGGTGATAATTATAGTGATATGGCTATTATGTATAGAGCTAATCATATATCACGTGGATTTGAAGAACAACTAATGAAATATAGAATACCATATAAAATATATGGTGGTGTATCATTCTTCTCTAGAGCTGAAATCAAAGATATGATTGCATATTTAAGATTATTAGTAATTAGTGATGATGATTTTTCATTTAAAAGAGTTGTAAATATTCCTAAAAGAGGAATAGGAAAATCTATATTAGATAAATTAAGTGAAACTGCAATAGAAAATAAAACATCACTTTATGAAGCAATTCCATTATATAAAGGAAAAGGTCAAGGAGCTGAAGGCTTAAAAGACTTTAAGATGATAATGGATTCTATTAAAGCTACTATTGAAAATTCTAAATTAACAGACTTAATTGATATCATCCTAGAAAATACAGGATATGAAGATGAATTAAGAAGAACTGAAGATGAAGATACTGCAGAAGATAAGCTTAATAATATAAAAGAATTTAAATCAGTATTAAAGGATACTGATGAAGAATCTGATGATTCTAATGCTAATAAATTATTAGCTTTACTTGGAGATTTAGCTTTAAGGACTAATAATGATGATACAAATGATGGTAATAGTGTTATATTAACTACTTATCATCAAGCTAAAGGTCTTGAGTTTAAAAATGTATTTATGGTAGCAAATGAAGAAGGAATCTTCCCTTCATCTAATACTGTTTCTGATGAAGAAATTGAAGAGGAAAGAAGAATTTGTTACGTAGGTATTACTAGAGCGAAAAAGAGATTATTCTTAACATATTGTAGCCATAGAAGAATATTTGGATATGATACAGATATGGAAAGATCTAGATTCATTGATGAAATGGATAAAGATTTATTAGATGATAATAGAATTAGAAGAAAATCATCTACTATTGTTGTTTCAAAGCCAAAGGAAATTAAAAAGGAAGTTGAAAATACTACTAATGACATATCATTTAGAGTTGGAGATAAAATAAATCATAAAGCTTTTGGTGATGGAATAATTGTATCAAAGGATGGAATGACTATTACAGTAGCATTTAATCAAGAAGTTGGTATTAAAAAGCTAAAGGCTGATCATCCATCAATTAGAAAATTATAAATAATATATAATTTAAAAAGTATATCAGAAATGATATGCTTTTTTAATGTAAAAAGAAAAATGAATATATTATGAAATTTTAAATAATAGCGTTATAATAAGCGTGTATTGTATATAATAGGGAGAAAAAATTCATGGTTAACAATATCGTTAAAAAATTGAATAATATAATTAATATGAAATATTTCTTTGATGTATATTTAGTATTATTATCTATAATAACAATAACAAGTTTTATTATTAATCCTGTTATAGGAATAGAAACATTAATAATAACAATGATTCTATTGTTATTATTAACTAGTGATATGAAATATATTATTCCCAATTTATTATTTTTAATATTTAATTTTAATAATGGTTTTAAAGTGGATGAATTCCCTTTATTTTTAATTATTAATGTCGCAATAATAATCATTACTCTTGTAATATTTATGATTAAAAATAGAGTCATTTTTAATAAAATGCAATCATGGATTGGATTTGTTGGACTTGCGATTGTTGAATTCATTCCAATATTTTGGAATAAGACAATAACTGATGATAATAAAGCATTATATGTATTATATTTTGCTAATATTGGATATTTTTTATTGTATGCATTATTAGTTAATGGTATAAAATCTAAATCTAATATTTATCTAGCAAAATCTATTTCTTATTTATTAATAATTATACCTATAGAATGTATATATAAGGTTAGTATATTAGCACCTACAGTAGACAATATGTTCACATTACATTATTTTATAGGCTGGGGAATGTGTAATGAAGCATCTATTATGATATTGGTGGCATTACCCTTTTCCTTTTATCTGATTACAAAGGAAAAAAATATATATCTAATAATGATAGAAATAGTAAAGATAATAATGGCTATTGTTGGAGTTATATTTACTTTTTCAAGAGGAGGATATATATTCTTACCAATTGAATTACTAGCTTTAGTTACTTTAGCAATTATATTTAATTACAAAAGAAATGGATTTAAATATTTTGTTACCTGTATATCAATATCATTAATATTATTTTTAATAATTAAAGCAAATGATATACCAGAGTTTAATAATAATGTATTAAATGTAGTATTTAAAAATGGACTAAGTGATAGTGGAAGAATTAATTTATATAAGGATGCTTTTAAATTATTTAATTCAAATGGTCTATATAATTTATTTGGCTCTGGTATAGTATCTGAGGTAAGAACACTACCTACAGCCTATGGTATACAAGAAAATGCTGTAGTTATATATCATTCCACATTGTTTGAAACATTGGTAATAGGTGGTCTTATAGGCTTTATATTTATATTGATATTAATAAAGGATAAATATAGTAGTTTAATTAAAACAAATAAGCATTTATTATCTTATTTATTAGTAGGATATTTAGTTGTAGAAATATATGGATTATTTGATAATACATATCATATGTACTATTATATGATTATTATGGCTATTATAATGGCAGTTATAGATAATGATAATTATTATGATAATAAAAGGAAAGATTATTATAAGTTATTTTAATATAACTTAAATCACTTTTTTTACATTTTTATCTATGTTATAATTCAAATGGCTAATAAGGAGATTAACTAAAATATGGATATATCAAAATTATTAAAAGCATATGTTAATAAAGAAAAAATAAATATGGATATTAATAATTCTGATATAAAATTATTATTAGAACAATCCTTACAGACTTTGTTATATCCAGTATTTCAGGATAAAAAATATAAAAGCTATTATGTATCTTGGGTTTTAAAACAAGAAAGCTTTTATAAATTACAAGAAGAAATAACTAATGTTTTTAATAACAATAATATTAATCACGTTTATTTTAAAGGATCTGTATTATCAAAATTATATGATGATCCAAGTGTAAGAACACGTGGGGATATAGATTTATATGTATCACCATTAGATATTAATAAAGCAAAAGAAGTATTATTAAATAATGGTTATATTCCTGATACAGAATCAATTGATTGCATGCATCATTACTCATTTAAAAAAAATGATATAGAAATAGAGTTACATTTTAATATGCTTGATCCTGATTGTGATAAAGAATGGATTAATTTATTTGATAATCCATTTGTATTATCAGATAAAACAAATGGTTTTTTATACGAATATAAGCCAACATATCATTTATTATATTGTATAATTCATTTTGCTCACCATTTGCGTCATGGGGCAGGAATTAGATATTTAATTGATTTTTATTATATGTTTAAGAAAACTAATATTGATTTTAAATTATTACATGAAAAATTAAATGAATGTAAATTAAATATATTATATAAAAATATAATAAATGCGTTAAGAATGATATTTGATATAGATTTTGATGATAATATAATAAATGAAGATGTTACATTCTTTATTGATTATTTATTAAGCTATGGAATACATGGTCATTCTAATAATGAAACATCTGTTCAAGCATCTGTTCATAAAAACAAATTTACTTATTTCATTAGTAGGGTATTTTTATTAAATACTCCATATAGAAAAGCTAGATATCCTAAGCTATATCATTGGTATTTATATCCTATTTGTTTAATTAAGCATTGGTTATTCTTAATTACTCATAAGTTGGGTTCATTCTTTAAATTCTTATTTGGTAAGAATAAAAATAAAGATTTATATAAAAAATTAGGAGTTTAATTATGAAAATAAATGAATTATATGATCTAAATTATACAATTGCTAAAGATTATTTATCTAAATTTGAATATCCATGGCAAGCATTAGCTGGTATTAAGGATTTCATTATTGAACTTGGTAAATCATTAGATAAAAATGAATACAAGGAAATAAAAAAAAATGTATGGGTACATGAAAGTGCTAAGATATTTGATAGTGCATATTTAGGTAGTCCATGTATTATTGGTAAGAATGTTGAAGTTAGACATTGCGCATTTATTAGAGGTAGTGCGTTAGTTGGAGATAATTCTGTGGTAGGTAATTCTGTGGAATTAAAAAATGTAATTATATTTAATAATGTAGAAGTACCACATTATAATTATGTAGGTGATTCAATATTAGGATATAGATCACATATGGGAGCTGGATCTATTACATCTAATGTTAAATCAGATAGAACATTAGTAGTAATTCACGGAGAAAGTAATATTGAAACAAATATTAAAAAGGTTGGAGCATTCTTAGGTGATTTTGTAGAAGTAGGATGTAATTCAGTATTAAATCCTGGCACAGTAATTGGTAAGAATACTACTGTATATCCATTATCTAGTGTAAGAGGTGTAATACCTGCAAATTCTATATATAAAAATGGAAAAATAGTAAATAAAAGATAAGAATTAATATTAAATATTCAAAATACTAGGCACAAACCTAGTATTTTTGTTTATATAAATAAAAAAGATAACTCCCGGTTTGGAAGTTACCTAAAATTCTTTAATAATTAAAACAATTATATGATATAATTGTTGTGTATGTTTGGAGTGATTTATATGGATCTATTAGAAAGAGTAAACGAATTAAAAGAAATCTTAAATAAGGCTAGTGAGGCATATTATGTAAATGATAAGCCTATTATGGAAGATTATGAATATGATAGATTGATGGATGAATTAATTAAAATAGAAGAAGCTAATCCAGAATTAAAAACTATAGATTCTCCAACATGTAGAATCGGTGGAGAAGTATTATCTAAATTTGAAAAGGTAACACATAAGGTTAAAATGGCATCCTTAGCGGACGCTTTTAGCTATGAGGAATTAAAAGAATTTGATAATAGAGTTAAAAGTGTTGCCCCAACTGCTACCTATTTATGTGAGCTTAAAATAGATGGTTTATCAGTATCATTAAAATATGAAAATGGTATATTAGTTCAAGGTGCTACACGTGGTAATGGTACAGTTGGTGAAAATATAACTAATAATGTTAAGACTATAAAAAGTGTACCACTTAGATTAAAGAATAATGAAACACTTGAGGTTAGAGGAGAAATCTTCATGCCTAAAAAGAGCTTTATTGCCTTAAATTTAGAACGTGAAGAGAATGAAGAAGAATTATTTGCTAACTGTAGAAATGCGGCAGCTGGATCTGTTAGACAGCTTGATTCTAAGATTGCAGCTAAAAGAAATCTAGATGTATTTTTATATTACAATTTAGATGATAATGTAAAGACTCAAGAGGATGCATTAATATCTATGAAAAATAAAGGATTTAAGGTTAATCCTTTATATAAGCATTGTAAGGATATTAATGAGGTAATATCATATATTGAAAAGATGGGTGAAGAAAGACCTAATTTAGAATATGATATTGATGGTATTGTAATTAAGGTAAATGAAATTGAATTACATGATATAATTGGTGAAACAATTAAATATCCTAAATGGGCTATAGCTTATAAATTCCCACCAGAAGAGGTTTCTACTGAATTATTAGATATAACATATCAGGTTGGCAGAACTGGTGTAATAACACCTGTTGCGAATTTTAAGCCTGTATTTGTGGCAGGATCATTAATTTCTAAGGCTACATTACATAATGAAGATTATATTCATCAAAAAGATATTCATGTAGGAGATACAGTAATTATCCATAAGGCAGGAGATGTAATACCTGAGGTAGTAGCCCCTATATTAGATAAAAGACCAAAGGATTTTGTTCCTTTTAAAATGATTACTAATTGTCCATGTTGTGGAAGTGAATTAGTTAGAGCTGATGGTGAAGCTGATTATTATTGCTTAAATAAGGAATGTCCTGAAAAGATAGTAAATGGTTTAATTC
Organism: Acholeplasmatales bacterium; assembly: GCA_017444645.1. Taxonomy (GTDB): domain Bacteria; phylum Bacillota_I; class Bacilli_A; order Acholeplasmatales; family Anaeroplasmataceae; genus Anaeroplasma. The sequence goes on from JAFSWG010000015.1 coordinate 20,871, forward strand.
ATTTCGCATCAAAGCCAGCATATAATATTGATTCACTGGGTGATAAATTAGTATTACAATTATATGAAGCAGGATATTTAAAATCTATTCCTGATATATTTAATTTAAATCAATATTATAATGAATTAATTGCATTACCAGGACTTGGTCAAAAATCAATTGATAATTTATTAATCGCAATAGAAAACAGCAAGAAAAATAATTTAGATCAATTATTATTTGGCTTAGGTATTAGACATTGTGGAGCGAAGGTTTCTAAATTAATTTGTAAAAAATATAGAAATATAGATAATATTATAAATGCGACTTATGATGATATTTCAATGATTCCTGATATTGGAGAAGTAATAGCTAAAGAAATAGTTGATTATTTCAATAATCCTGATAATTTAAAGCTAATTGAAGATTTAAAGAATTTAGGATTAAATATGGAATTTGAAATGGGAGAAATTAAAGAGAATTTCTTCACTAATAAAAAATGTGTATTAACAGGAACTTTAGCATCTATGGGAAGAAGCGATGCTAAAAAGCTAATTGAATCATTTGGTGGAGCATTATCAGAATCAGTATCTAAAAAGACAGATATTGTAATAGTAGGAGAAAATCCTGGTTCTAAATATGATAAAGCCAAATCATTAGGCATTTATATAATGAATGAAGAAGAATTCTTAAATAAAATTAAAGAATGAGTTAAAAATCCTAGCAAACCTAGGATTTTTAAATACCCAAAAGCCATTAAAATGATGGTAAAATTGATTGAAAAACCATCAAAATAATGGTAATATGAATAAAAGGAGGTATTTTTATGAATAAAAAACTATTCGCAATACCAGATTTTGTAACAAAAGATGATATTAAAAGAGTAAGAAAAAAACTAAATATGACTCAAAAAGAATTTTCAGTATTAATCGGATGCTCAAAACCTACTATAGAAAGATGGGAAAGTAGTAACGAAAATATAAAAGGAAATATAGTTCTATTACTAAATATGATTGAAAATAATATTGAATATATAGATAAAATAAAAATACCAAAAAAAGAATTACCATTAAGATTATTTTATATGCACGACCAAAATATTTGTACATTGATAGATGTAGATATGGTTAAACAAAAAGTTAAAATAATCAATTATACAAATAATTTAATGTTTAGAGCCTTTGGTATAAATGAAGAACCAACATATAGTGATTATGAAGAGTTTTTAAAAAGTAGATGTTTTCCTGAAACAAGAGATAAATTAAAATTAGTATTAGAAGATTTAAATATACCATTTTATGACCCTTTCTTAATTATTCAAAAGACTGAAGGAAGAATGGCAGAAGATAATTTCTGGATTAAAATTGAGGTGTAGATATGATTGAATTATTTGAACAAGATATAAGAACTAATGATAGACAATCATCTAAAGGAAACCAATTAAAGTGGATGAACAATAACAAGTGGTATAAGGCAGATTTCACTGGATACGAAGGCTTGGTTGAATATGTTGTTTCTAGGTTATTATCATTTTCAAATTTAAATGTTAATGAATATGTAATGTATAATCCAATAGAAATAAAATATAAAAATAAGATTTTCAATGGTGTTTATAGTTATAGTTTTTTAAATGATGATTGGCAAATTATAACACTAGAAAGATTATTCAAAAATATGTATGGAAAGAGTCTACACCAAAATCTATGGAATATACATGATGCTAGCGAAAGATTGAAATATTTGGTAAATAATGTTGTGGAGTTAACAGGATTAAAAGATTTTGGAAAATATATGAATAAATTATTAACAATTGATTGTATGTTTTTAAATGAAGATAGGCATACCCATAATTTAGCGGTGCTAATGGACAAAAATGGTAATTTCGATTATTGCCCAATATTTGATAATGGGGCATCTCTATTAGCTGATACAACAATGGATTATCAATTAGGTGAAGATATTTATAAATTAATAGATGGTGTAAAAAGCAAAACAATATCTTTAAATTTTGAAGAACAAATGGAAGTATCTGAAAATTTATATGGGATGAATTTAAAATTTTGCTTTACAAAAAAAGATATTAGAGAAATATTGGCTTTAGATGATAATGTAAATGAATCTTGCATATATCCATTAGAAATAAGAGAAAGAGTAGAAAAAATAATATATGAACAAATGAGAAAATATCCATATTTATTTTAAAATCTGAGAAAGTCCATTATAGGATTTTCTCTTTTTTAATAATTTATATTATTATTTTTAAAAAAATATGCTATAGTATTGTATGCGAGGAAATTATTATGGATAAGATTATTATTAAAGGAGCTAGAGAAAATAATTTAAAAAATGTTTCTTTAGAATTACCTAAGAATAAATTAATAGTTATGACTGGTTTATCTGGATCTGGTAAATCATCTTTAGCTTTTGATACTATTTATCAAGAAGGAGAGAGAAGATTTGTTGAATCACTATCTTCATTTGCTAGACAATTTATTGGTTCAAATGAAAAGCCAGATGTTGATTCTATTGAGGGCTTATCACCATCAATTTCAATTGACCAAAAAACTGCATCACATAACCCTAGATCTACAGTAGGTACTGTAACTGAAATATATGATTATTTAAGAGTATTATTTGCTAGAGTAGGTACTCCTTATTGTCCTAATCATAATATTCCAATTTCATCTCTTTCTGTAGATGAAATTGTAGATAAGATTATGATGTACCCAATGGGTTCTAAATTATACATTACATCTCCAGTAATTTTTAGACAAAAGGGAGAACATAAGGGTGTTTTTGAAAAATATTTAAAAAAGGGATATGTTAGAGCTTTTGTTGATGGAGAATTAAAGGAATTAGAAGAAGAAATTAATTTAGATAAAAATAAAAAGCATAATATTTATGTAGTACTTGAGCGCCTAATTATGAAAGAAGGCGTAAGAAGTAGAATTTTTGATGCGGTTAATACTGCAGTAAATGAATCTGATGGATATTGTGTTATTTATAATGGAGATGATGAAGAATTTTATTCTACAATCCATGCTTGTCCATATTGTGGATTTAGCTTATCTGTATTAGAACCTAGATTATTTTCATTTAATTCACCACTTGGTGCGTGTCCATCATGTAATGGACTTGGTAAGAAATTAACTATATCTGAAGAATTAATTATTGATTATGAAAAGTCATTAAATGGAAATTGTATATTACCATATAAAAATCAAGAAAAAGATAATTTAAATAAGGGTGAATTAAATGCTGTATGTAAATTCTACGGAATTGATATGGATAAGCCATTTAAAGATTTACCTAAGAAGCATAAAGATATTATTTTATATGGTTCTAATGATGTTATACCAATGAAGCTAAAGGCTACATCTGGTAAAATTCATGATAAAACTAATGTGTTTGAAGGTGTAGTAAATACATTCCAAAGAAGATATGAAGAAACTGCGTCTGATTGGATTAGAGACTGGATAGAAGGATTTATGATTGAAAATGTCTGTACAGTATGTAATGGTAAGAGATTAAATCCTGGAGTATTAAGTATTTATATTAATGATAAGAATATTAATGATATCTGTTCTATGCCAATAGATGAATTATATAATTGGTTTAAAGAATTAAAGCTATCTGAAGAAAAGATGGCTATTGCTAGATTAGCTGTAAAAGAAGTGTCTGATAGATTAAAATTCTTAATTGATGTTGGTCTTGAATATTTAACATTGGCTAGATCAGCTGATACATTATCAGGTGGAGAATCGCAACGTATTAGATTAGCTACTCAAATTGGTTCTAGGTTAACTGGAGTTTTATATGTCCTTGATGAACCATCAATTGGACTTCATCAACGTGATAATGCGAGATTAATTAAGACATTAAAAGAAATGCGTGATTTAGGTAATACATTAATTGTTGTTGAGCATGATGAAGAAACAATGATGGAATGTGATTATTTAGTAGATGTAGGTCCTGGAGCTGGTATCCATGGTGGTGAAATAGTTGCCGCTGGTACACCTAGTGAGGTAATGGAAAATAAAAATAGTATTACAGGTAATTATTTATCTGGACGTATGCAAATAGAAATACCTAATGAAAGACGTAAATTAACTAATAAATGGATTACTATTAAAGGTGCCAAAGAAAATAATTTAAAGAATATAGATGTTAAAATACCACTTGGTGTAGTAACCTGTATAACAGGTGTTTCTGGTTCTGGTAAATCATCATTAATTAATGAGGTATTATATAAAAATGCATATATGAAGATATATGGAACTAAAAGAATAATACCTGGTAAATGTGATAAAATAGTTGGATTAGAAAATATAGATAGAATAATCCATATTTCTCAACAACCTATTGGTCGAACTCCAAGAAGTAACCCTGCAACATATACAGGTGTATTTGATTCTATTAGATCATTATTTGCTGAAACAAATGATGCTAAAATTAGAGGATATGATAAATCAAAATTCTCATTCAATGTTAAAGGTGGAAGATGTGAAGCCTGTGGTGGAGATGGAGTTAAGCGTATTTCAATGCAATTCTTACCAGATGTATATGTACCATGTGAGGTATGTCATGGTAAAAGATTTACATCTGAAACATTAGAAATTAAATTTAAAGATAAATCAATCTCTGATGTTTTAGATATGACAGTAGAAGACGCACTTACATTTTTTGATTCTTTCCCTAAAATTAAAAAATGCCTACAAACTATATATGATGTAGGCTTAGGATATATTAAATTAGGTCAGTCTTCTACAACATTATCAGGTGGAGAAGCACAGCGTGTTAAGTTAGCTACTGAGCTTAATTCAAAAATATCAGCTTCAACATTATACATAATGGATGAGCCTACAACTGGATTACATACAGATGATATTAAGAGACTAATGAATGTAATTAACCAAATTGCAGATCAAGGGGCAACTGTATTAATTATTGAGCATAATTTAGATGTAATTAAATTAGCTGATTATATAATAGATATGGGACCTGAAGGTGGTAATCGTGGTGGAGAATGTATATTTGAAGGTAGACCAGAAGAATTAATCAATAATGAAAAATCATATACTGGTAAGTATTTAAGACCACTATTTGAAAAACAAAATAAAATTTAAAGCATAGAAGGCATGGAAAACATGCCTTCTTTTTATTGTTTCAAATTCCTATTTATTGTATAATAAACGTAGTGAGGTATTCTATGTACGATATTATAATTATAGGGGCAGGTATAATTGGTACTGCCATAGCTAGAGAGTTATCCAAATATAAGGGTAATTTTTTAGTGCTAGAAAAAAATAATGATGTTTCTTGTGGAACAACTAAAGCGAATTCAGGCATTGTTCATGCTGGATTTGATGCGAAAGAAGGCTCTAGAAAGGCATATTTTAATGTTTTAGGTGCTAAGATGTATCCATCTTTAGCTAAAGAATTAAATTTTCCATATAAGAAAAATGGCGCTTTTGTTTTAGCATTTGATGAGGATAAGGATGGAGTATTAGATAATCTGATGAAAAGAGCTAAAGCCAATGGTGTTGAAGGCTGTAGTATTTTAACAGGCGATGAAATAAGAAAGATTGAGCCTAACGTTAGTATGGAAGTAACAAAAGGATTATATGCCAAAAATTCAGGTATTGTTTCACCATATGAAATGTGTATAGCTCTTGCTGAAAATGCATATACAAATGGTGTTAATTTCGAATTTGAAAAGGAAATAATTAATATAAAAAAGAATAATGATTATTTTATTATTGAATCAAAGGATGGTTCAGTATACGAAACAAAGGTTTTAATTAATGCGGCTGGATTACATTCAGATGAAATCAATAATATGTTATCAAATAATAAATATCATATTACACCTAGAAAGGGTGAATATATGTTATTAGATAAAGAATTTTCTTTTTATACTAAGACAACAATATTCCAACTACCTACTAAAATGGGTAAGGGTATATTAGTAGCTCCAACATGTCATTCTAATATATTAGTTGGTCCTACATCAAAGGATGTATTAGATAAAGATGAAACATGGACAACTTATGAAGGATTAGATGAAGCATGGAAGAAGGGATTATTAAGTGTTCCATCATTAAATAAGGGTGGAATAATTACTCAATTTAGTGGTAATAGAGCTCATTTAGATTTAGACGATTTTGTTGTAGAATTTTCAAAGGATGTTAAAGGCTTATTCAATTTAATTGGAATTGAATCACCTGGTCTTGCATCATCTCCTGCGATTGCGAAATATACAGTTGATGAAGTAAGTAAATATTTATCATTAAAGCCAAATGAGAGCTTTAATCCTTATAGAAAAGCAATCACAAAAATTGCTAATTTAAGTAACGAAGAATTAAATGAATTAATAAAAGAAAACCCATTATATGGTCATGTAATTTGTAGATGTGAGGTTGTTAGTGAAGCTGAAATAGTAGAAGCTATCCATAGATTCCCAGGAGCCCGTGATTTAGATGGTATTAAACGAAGAACAAGAGCTGGTATGGGAAGATGTCAAATGGGCTTTTGTACTCCAAGAATAATGGAGATATTAAAAAGAGAACTTAAGATTGAATTTAAAGATATTACTAAAAATGGTAATAATTCAAAGCTTATAGTATCTTCAATAAAGGAGTAGATTATTATGGATGTTAAAATATTAATTATTGGTGGAGGTCCTGCAGGACTTGCTGCGGCAATAAGTGCTTATGATAAAGGTGAAAGAGATATTCTAATTCTTGAAAGAGAAGACAGATTAGGTGGAATATTAAATCAATGTATTCATAACGGATTTGGTCTTCATACTTTTAATGAAGAATTAACAGGGCCTGAATATGCAGCTAGATTTATAGATGAAGTTAAAAAAAGAAATATAAAATATTTATTGAATACAACAGTAATTAGATTAGACGAAAATAAAAAGGTTGTTGCCCTAAATGAAACTGGAGTATTAGAAATTAATGCCAAGGCTATAATTTTAGCTTGTGGATGTAGAGAAAGACCAAGAGGAGCTATAAATATTGCAGGAGCTAGATGCAGTGGTATTTATTCAGCAGGAACTGCTCAAAAGCTTGTTAATATTGATGGATATATGCCAGGTAAAGAGGTTGTAATACTAGGTAGCGGTGATATTGGTTTAATTATGGCAAGACGTATGACATTTGAGGGGGCTAAGGTAAAGGCTGTATTAGAATTGATGCCATATTCTAGTGGATTAAACAGAAATATTGCCCAATGCTTAAATGATTTTAATATTCCACTTATGTTATCAACTACAGTAGTTGAGATATTAGGTGAAGATAGAGTAGAGGGCGTAGTAATAGCGAAGGTTGATGAAAAGCTTAGACCTATTATGGAAACAAAAGAAACTATTAAATGTGATACTTTATTATTATCTGTAGGATTATTACCAGAAAATGAATTAGCTAGAAATGCTAATATAGATATATCAAGAATTACTAGAGGAGCCAATGTAGATGATATGTTAATGACTAGTATTCCTGGTATTTTTGAATGTGGTAATGTGTTACATGTTCATGATTTAGTAGATTTTGTTTCTTTAGAAGCTAAAAAGGCTGGAGAAAACGCAGTTAAATATGTAAATAGTAACGATAATAATAAATACGATAAAACAATTATAGAAACATCAGGTGGAGTTAGATATGTAGTTCCTGAAATGATTGTTAAAAATAATGATTTAGATCCTATATCTTTAAAACTAAGAGTATCAAATGTATTTAAAAATGTATATCTTGAGGTTATGGCAGATGATAGTGTCATTTATTCTAAAAAGAAACAGGTATTAACACCTGGTGAAATGCAAAGCATTGATTTAAAACCAGAGGATGTTAAAAAGCTTAGAGAAGCTAAAAATATTAAGGTTTATTTGAGGTAAGTTTATGAAAGAATTTGTATGTATATGCTGCCCAATGGGCTGTCATCTAGTTGTAGATGATAGTGATAAATCAAATATAAAAGTTACTGGAAATACCTGTAAGCGTGGAGAAGTATATGGAATAAATGAAGTTACTAATCCTAAACGAATGGTTACATCAAGTGTTAAAGTTAGTGGTGGTGTTGATTTAGTTGTTTCAGTTAAAACAAAAGAAGCTATTGATAAGAAATTAATATTTGATGTATTAAATAAACTTAAAGATATTACATTAAAGGCGCCAGTTAATATTGGAGATATAGTTATTAAAAATGTTTTAAATACAGGCATAGATATAATTGCCACAAGAAATGTAGGTGAGAATAAATGAGTGAAAAATATATATTAGCCCTAGATCAAGGAACTACTTCATCAAGAGGAATAGTATTTAATAAAAAAGGAGAAATCCTTGGTATGGCTCAGGAAGAATTTATGCAAATTTATCCAAAACCAGGCTGGGTTGAGCATGAGCCTAAGGAAATATTATCAAGTGAATTAGCATCAAGCCTACAAGCTGTAATTAGAGCTGGTCTATCTATGAGTGATATTGCCGCAATTGGTATTACTAATCAAAGAGAAACAACAATATTATGGGATAGAAAAACTGGTACTCCAGTTTATAATGCTATTGTATGGCAATGTAGAAGAACTGATGATTATTGTAAAGAATTATCAAAAGATAAATCAATTGATGATATGATTTATGATAAAACAGGATTAAGAATTGATGCATACTTTTGTGCATCAAAAATTAAATGGATTTTAGATAATGTAAAGGAAGCAAGAGAATTAGCTAATAAGGGTGAATTATGCTTTGGTACTGTTGATACATTCTTACTTTGGCATTTGACTGCGGGTAAGGTACACGCAACAGATTATACTAATGCATCGAGAACATTATTATTTAATATTCATGAATTAAAATGGGATGATGATTTATTAAAACTATTTGGTATTCCTAAATCAATCTTACCTAATGTTTATCCATCAAGCCATTTATATGGATATACAGATGTATCTAAGTTTGGTGCATCTATTCCTATTACTGGAATCGTTGGTGACCAGCAAGGTTCATTATTTGGGCAATTATGTGTTAATAAAGGTGATATTAAAAATACCTTTGGTACAGGATGCTTCATGTTAATGAATACAGGAAATGATTGTATTAGAAGTAAGCATGGATTAATCACAACACTTGGTGCAACAGTAGAAGGAGGGAAACCTGATTATGTACTCGAAGGTTCTGTCTTTGTTGGTGGAGCTGCAGTAAAATGGTTAAGAGACGAAATGAGATTAATCAAGAAAAACAGCGATACTGAAACATATAGTAAAAAAGTAAAAGATACTGATGGCGTATATGTTGTACCAGCATTCACTGGTCTAGGTGCCCCATATTGGGATGGAGAAGCTAGAGGTATTATTGTTGGTATAACAAGAGGTACATCTAAAGAACATATAATTAGAGCGACAATGGAAGGTATTGCATATCAGGTATATGATGTTTTAAAGGCTATGGAAAATGATTTAGGAATAGATATTAAAACATTATGTGTTGATGGTGGAGCTTCAATGAATGATTTTTTAATGCAATTTGAAGCTGATATTTTAAAAGCGTCAGTAAAGAGACCAAAGGTTGTAGAGGTAACTGCCTTAGGGGCAGCATATCTTGCTGGATTAAATATTGGTTATTGGAAAGACTTAGACGATATTAGAAATAATAAAGAAATTGATAAAGAATTTATGCCAACTATGCCACAAGAGGAAAGAACTAAAAAGATTCATGGATGGCATAAGGCTGTTAGATTATGCCAAATTCATGAAAAATAAAATTAGGTGCTAAATAAAATGGCACCTTTTTCTATGGCACATTGATATTTAATTATGGTATAATTAAAACAATTGGGTAGGTGGAAATATGGATTTTATAAAAATGAAACAATATCTAAAGGAAACATTAGAAAAGAATGATGCGATATTAGATAAAAGACACAATTTAACATTTAGAAATAGATACGAACATTCATTAAGAGTTTTTAAATGGGTAAAAAGATTAAGTGTTGATTTTGATAATTTTGATTATGATGTTGCCTTAACTGCCGCATTATTCCATGATATTGGATATGCACATGGTCACTGTGATCATAATATTGGATCATCAAAAATTTTCCTAGAATATGCGAATGAAAATAATTTTGATAAAGGATTTACTGAAAAAGTTAACTATATTATTTTAAACCACTCAGATAAAAAAATGTTAAAGAGTAGTAAAAATATAGAATTCATAGTTGTACTTGAAGCTGACCTATTAGATGAAGAGGGTTCCCTTGGTATCGTATGGGATTTATTAGCTGCAGGACAAAAAAATGCTAAAAGCTATTTAGATGCGATAAATGAAATAAAGAAACATTCAATTCATATTTTATCTCAAGATTATATGGTAACACCTACAGCTATTAAAATATGGGATGAAAAGAAAAATTTAGTTAAAGATTTTATTAGTCAATTATATGAAGATTTATTTGTCGAGGAGGATTTATAATGTTTTCAAAGAAAGAGTTTGACAATGTAGTAAACGAAAGATTTTCATGTAGAAGCTTTAAGCCAGAAAGGATAACAACTGAAGAGCTTAATTATGTATTAGAGGTTGGAAGATTAGCTCCTACTGCTAAAAATAAACAGCCAGAAAGAATTATAGTTGTTGAAAACGAAGGCTTATTAGAAAGACTAAAGGAGGCAACTCCTTGTACATTTGATGCTAAAACAGTATTAATTGTATGTTATGACAAAAATGAATGCTGGATTAGAAGCACTGATGCAAAATATCATGGGGAGATAGATGCTACAATTGTTGCTACACATTTAATGCTCGCTGCTACAGCAATTAATCTTGGAACAACATTTGTTTGTGCATTCAATAATGAAATATTAAAAAATGTATTAGATTTACCAACTAATATAGAACCTGTTTGTATGCTTCCTATTGGTTATCCTAAGGAGATTAAGGCACACAATACAAGATTAGATTTAGAAGATATTGTAATTTATAAATAGAAGGAATTTATTATGGAAATTAATGTAATTGGAGCTGGACTAGCTGGATGTGAAGCAGTTTGGTATTTGTCAAAAAAAGGATATAAAATAAATTTGTATGAAATGCGTCCTAAGAAAATGACGCCTGCACATAAAACTGAAAAATTTGCTGAGCTTGTTTGTTCTAATTCATTAAGAAGTGATTCATTAGAAAATGCATGTGGTATTTTAAAAAAGGAAATGGAAATGCTAGACTCTATTATCATTAAGGCAGCAAGATTACACCATGTTGAAGCTGGTGGAGCTTTAGCTGTAGATAGAGAAGGCTATAGTGAATTTGTAACTAATACAATAAAATCATTACCTAATGTAAATATCATATATGATGAAGTTACAAAAATAGATACAACAAAGCCTACGATTATTGCCACAGGCCCTTTAACATCAGGCCCATTATGCGAAGAAATTAAAAATTTATTTGGCTTTAATGATTTTTATTTTTTTGATGCACAAGCACCAATCATATATGCAGATTCTATAGATTATAATAAAGTGTATTTAAAAAGTAGATATGATAAAGGCGAAGCTTCATATTATAACTGTCCTATGACAAAAGAAGAATTTGATAGATTCTATGAAGCTTTAATTACAGCTGAAGGTGTAGAGCCACATGATTTTGAAATAAAAGTATTTGAAGGCTGTATGCCTGTTGAAATAATGGCAAAAAGAGGACCTCAAACATTAACATTTGGTCCAATGAAGCCAGTTGGTTTAAAAACGCCAGATGGTTGGGCTCCATACGCTGTAGTTCAATTAAGACAAGATGATGCAGCTAAAACTATGTATAATTTAGTAGGATTCCAAACTCATTTGAAATTCCCAGAACAAAAAAGAGTATTTCAAATGATACCAGGACTAGAAAATTGTAGATTTGCTAAATATGGAAGAATGCATAAAAATACATATATTAACGCCCCTGAAATATTAAATCCAACTTTCCAAACAAAGAAGTATCCTAATATATTTTTTGCTGGTCAAGTAAGTGGTGTTGAGGGATATGTTGAAAGCGCGGCATCAGGTATTTATGCTGCCATAAATATGGATAGATATTTAAAAGGAAAAGAATTAAAGGTATTTCCTGCATCTACTGTAATGGGATCTATGTCTTTATATATTTGTAATGCAGCAAAAGATGGCTTCCAACCAATGAACGCTAATTTTGGTATTATGAGTGATTTAGATATCCCTCATAAAAAGCATGAGAGAAAATCTTTATATGCTAAAAGAGCATTAGAGACAATGCAAAGGGAGGTAGATTCACTTGATGACTGATGAAGAAGCATTAAATGAATTTATTAATGACCTTACAGTAATTAAAAATTATTCTCCTAATACAATTGAATCATATAAAAATGATATTTTAGAATTTCAAGCTTTTTTAAAAACAGAAAAGATGGCTAGAGGATTGTTGTTTATAAGAAATAAGGTTCCTCAAAATTATGTATCATATTTATCAAGAAAGGACTTTGCTTCTACAACAATTCATAGAAAGATCTCATCTTTATCTAGCTTCTATGATTTTTTAGTGAAAGAAAATTTATTTCCTGAGAATTATTTTATAGGTCTAGATGAACCTAAGATTCCTAAGAGATTACCGAAAGTAATAAGCACTGATGAAATCCAAATGATGATGGATTCCTGTGATAAAGAAAATAAATTAGGGTTTAGAAATTATTGTTTACTTGGATGTTTATTTGGATGTGGACTTAGAGTTAGTGAATTATGTAATATGGAAATCAAGGATATTGATTTCAGGGAAAGAACTATTCAAATCCATGGTAAAGGTAGTAAGGATAGAATTGTTATAATGTATGATGAATTAGCATCATCCTTAAAACATTACATAACTACTTTTAGAGTTGAACTATTGTATAATTCTGGCAGTACAGAAAATAGACATGTATTCCTAAATAAGAATGGTACTACATTAACTAGAGTTGGTGTTAGAAAGATATTAGAAAAGGTTGTTAATGATTGTGGAGAAACGTTCCATATTTCACCACATATGTTAAGACACAGCTTTGCGACAGCTTTATTAAATAAGGGAATGGACCTAAGATATGTCCAAGAATTATTAGGACATGAATCATTATCAACGACTCAAATATATACACATGTTGGATATGAGACAATTAAAAAAAGTTATTCAATAGCTCATCCTAGAGCTATGAAAATAGATAATAAGAAGATTAAAAATTAGATAATTTATTATTTTTCTTGATATAAATCTAGTAATTTGTTATAATTGTTTCGTTCGAAGGAATGGTGAGAATTGATGAAAAAACTATTCGGAATAGTTGGTATAGCATTTGCTGGTTTATTTGCTTTAACTTCTTGTAAGAATTCACAAGACCTTGAAACAGTTAGATCAAATGAAATTTCAAGCGAATTAAAAACTACATATAAATTGGATTTTGATTCAACAAATGGTAAGAGACTTTACAACCAAGACCGTGGTGATAATAAGAGCTATTATGACATTTATTTAGCTAACGACTATAAGGCTAGTCTTTTAACATATACTATAAGCTTAGATACATTAAAGGAAACTGCAACTGATTTAACTAAGAGATTAGAAGAAAGAAAACTAACTTCTATTCCTGTTTATACATTAATGTTCTCAAGCGAATTATATTCAGATGAATCTTCTGAATTTATAAAGGAAATTTATAATTCAACTTATGGTATTACATCAGTAACTAAGGCTGATGGTAATGAAACTAAGAATTATGATTTTGGTATTTCTGTTGATACAGAAGCATCATGGAATAGATCATTAACTGGTAAGTATTTAAATGAAGCATATTTAGATGGAAAGACTAATATTGATATTGTTATTACATATTTACCTGTATTCTTAAGTAGATATTATAACGGTGTTGAAATTGTTAAATTCTATGCTTTCTTACCTATTAATGAATCAGCAGTAGTTGATGGAAAGAAGATTGTTGAACCAACAGATAATACAGTTAAGTATTCTTTAGCTGATTATACTAAAGTTGGAACAGATGTTAAATTTAAGTTCAATACTGATGAAAAAACTAAGAATTTATTAGCAACAAAGTAAGCCAAGAAATTGGCTTTTTTTGTTGTATATGCTACTAGATATGCGGACTAATAATAATATATTATTATGGGAAATGAAAATAATATTAAAAATAGTTGAAAAAGATAAATCTTTGTGTTATTATGTTAAAGGCACAAAAATACACATGCTGTTGGAGCAGGCCGTCGTGTGCAAGTAAAATTGATGGAGGCTTGTGTTGAAAATAGCAGAGGACATAACAAAAATAAAATGGAGGAAATTAAAAATGTCTGAATCAGTAGTTTCAATGAAACAATTATTAGAGTCAGGTGTTCATTTTGGACATGCTACTCGTAGATGGAACCCTAAAATGGCTAAGTACATCTTCACTGCAAGAAATGGTATTTATATCATTGACTTACA
>JAFSWG010000016.1 GCA_017444645.1 Acholeplasmatales bacterium
CATTTTATGGTATACTATATGTAGTATGAGTAAGACAAATTTAATCCATGCACGAACCTGTGTATATAATGTAAATTACCATATCGTTTGGTCTGTAAAATATAGAAGAAAGGTTCTAAATTCTACTATAGAAAAGAGATTGAAGGAAATCCTTTTGGATGTAGCTAAAGAAAAAGGATTTACTATTGTAGAAATGGAAGTTGGTGAAATGGATCATATCCAACTTTTCGTCACTTCTCATCCCAAGCTTTCAATTTCTTATATTGTTAAGATGATGAAAGGCATAAGTGGAAGATTACTAATGAGGGAATATCCTACACTTAAAGAAAAGCTTTGGAATTGCGAACTATGGAATCCTTCTTATTATGTTGAGACTATTGGCAGTGTATCTGAAGAGAATATTAAAAGATACATTCAAAACCAAGAGAAGGGAGAATAATTATATGAGATTAGTTCATAGCTTTAATTATAAACCTAATAATTATGAATCTTTAATACTTGGATATTTAACATATGCTAGTGCTAGATTATATAACGTTGGGTTATATGAAAGATATGAATATAAAAAGCTAGGTTTTGAATCAATGCCAAATTGGTATTCTCAAAAAAGAAATCTAAAGAATAATATATGGTTTAAATCACTTCCATCTCAAACCGCTCAGGATGTATTACAAAGAGTAGATGAAGGATTTAAATCATATTTTAAATTATTAAAAACTAAAGGTATTGAAAATCCTCAAGGTCCTAATTATAAGAAAAAGAATTCTCATTTTAATATTAAATATTTGAATAATTCATTTAAATTAATTGATAATAAAATGAGATTAATGATACCTAAAGGATTAATAAATCATTTAACATTGAAAGGATATGAAATAAAGGAAAAATATTTATTTATTAAATTAAATAAAGAAATTAATAATATTAAGCAAATAGAAATAAAATATATAAATGATTTTGAATATGAATTTAAAATTATTTATGAGATTGAAGATGTTGAATTAAAAAAAGATAATGGTAAATATTTAAGTATAGATATGGGTATTAATAACCTTATAACAGCTTATGATAATAAGGGCTATTCTTTTATTATCAAAGGTAATTCATACCAAAATACATTATATTATTACAATAAGAAGATTGCTTATTATCAATCATTAGAAGCTAAATATAATAATATAGATAATAATGATTTTGTTATAACTAAAAGAATAAAGAAGCTTCATTTAATTAAGAAAAGAAAAATAGATTATATATTACATACATCAACAAAAAGAATATTAGATTATTGTATTAATAATCAAATTAATACAGTAATAATAGGCGATATAAAAGGAATAAGAGAAAATAATGATATTGGTAAAAATAATAACCAAAAATTACATTCTCTACCATTTAATCAGCTATATAATAAATTATCATACAAGTTAAGATTAAATGGTATTAATCTAATATATCAGAATGAATCATATTCATCTGGATGTGCACCTACATCTATTGATGTATCAAAAGAATATTATAATAAATCTAAAAGAGTAAAAAGAGGATTATATAAAGATAAGAATATAATATATAATTCAGATTCTGTAGGTGCTTATAATATTATGAGAATATATAAAAAAGAAAAAGGCATAGATATAGCTATGCCAATAAAAGGACTATCTAATCCTACTGTTATAAATGTATCTGTGTAACCTATGTAGGTAGCAGTATTGGGCTGGAACGGCCCTGAGGAGTGATGGTAACATCACATAATCGATGCTTGGTAATTCAATTACCGAGTAGTTCACCTGCAGTAGTTGCTAAAATATATGTTGAAAGACCTAATGAATTAATATCACTTATTACAAATATTGGAAGTATATTCCAAAATCACGATACTGAAATTAATGTCATTCATCTAGAATGCCAGGATGATTATTATATTAATGCTTATAATAAAAAACATTCAGATGATCAATTAAGTCCAGTAGCATTATTAGATAATGCTTCATTAGTTCACATAGCTTTCTATGGATATAATGATGTTCAAGTATATGATTGGTTAGGAAATAAAGTAGTAGATGTATCAGGACATGTACTTGGTAAGAGTGATGTTAAATCATTTAATCCAAATATCGCTGTAGGATATTATTCATATATTACAGAAGAAAAAATGGAATTATATTTACCAGTAAATACAAAATATAAGGTAAGCTTTAAATCTTATTCAAAAAAATTACGTCATGCAGTAACTTATGAAACGGCAGTTCAGTATGTAACAGCTCATAATAATACCGCGACAAATGATGGAAACAGCAAGCTTCCATCAGGATCAACTCATGCCTGGTTTAATTCAGATAGAGTAGATATACATATTAATGTAAAGCCATAATGAGAATAAAAATATGAGTTTGTTGATCAATTTATTAATCATGCAATTCCAACAAGTGAAGATATTAATGAATAATAAGTATACAATATAAAAATTACATATTATAATATAAACATAAATATATAGTTATTGAGGTTTATATGAGTAATTTTATAAGTAAAATAAATATTAGAATTTTTATATTATTATTTGCAGTTTTCTTTGCTATAGGTACAGTTTTTCTAGTTTTATTTATAACTGATAACGTTAATAAAAAGCATGCTTATATTGAAAAAGATGCAGTAGTTAAACAAATAGTTAATGAATGGGATTCAGCAAATGAAAAGGTTATTTATCATGTTTATGTTAGATATGAAATGTACGGAAATGGCTATATAGTTGAATTAAAGAATTATTCAGGTGATATGACTGAGGGTGAAAAGGTAACTATTTTAGTTAATCAATTTAAACCAGATGAAATAACTACCTTAACTGCTAATCAACCTAATATACTATATATAGTTTTATTCTCTACTATGTATTCATTATCAGTTGCTTCATTTGTATTACTTATGGTTAAATTAAGAATGATTAGAAATGGCATTCAAGATAGATATATTAACCAAATGAATAATAAGTAAAATTAATAATATCGATTGAGAAAAGGAATAGTCATCTAGGCTATTCCTTTTCTTGATTATTTATAAAACTAATATTATAATTATTATAGATTGGTAGGGGTTATAAAAATGAAGACAAAAAATGATTTCATTAGGCTTGTAGAAGGTAAAGATTTACAATACAAGGATGTATATTTATTATTTGGTTATAAAGAAGATATAACTAAAGATGAGGAATCTAAGATTAAAATAGGTAATAAGATTTATAGTGAGGTTAATACTATTATTTATTTAAAAAGAGATTCTAATATGAAGAATTATGATAAATTAGTTTCTTTACAAAATGAATATTTTTCATTGATTCAAAAATCTAAAGAAAAACCTAAAAAGATGAATAAATTAGTTTTTTTTATTTTGTTATTATTAGGTATTATTCCTGGTATTATTTATGCAATATCTTTTAAGAAAAAGAAAAATAAAAAAGAAGATTATAAAGATAGATTAAATGAAATCATAGATGAAGCAAAAGAATTAACAAAGGAGATTTAAAAATGACTGATATCGAAAGATTAAAAGAAGCAATCAAAGAGTCAAACAAAATAGTTATATTTTCAGGGGCAGGCTTATCTACTAATTCGGGTATACCTGATTTTAGATCAGCTGATGGCTTATATAATCAAGAAACAAATATTAATATAAGACCTGAAGAAATTATATCTCATTCTTTTTTTGTTAATAACCCTGATTATTTCTTTAATTTTTATTTTGATAAAATGGTATATTTAGATGCTAAACCTAATTTAGCACATAAATATTTTGCCAAATTAGAAAAAGAAGGAAAGGTACTTGCTGTAGTTACTCAAAATATTGATAACCTACATCAATTGGCAGGTTCTAAAAATGTAATAGAATTACATGGTTCTACTGAAAGAAATTATTGTATGAAATGTCATAAATTTTATTCATTAAAGGAAGTATATAATGAAAAGCATATGATACCACATTGTAGCTGTGGAGGTATTATTAAGCCAGATGTAGTATTATATGAAGAAAACCTAGATGGAGATGCTATAAATAAGGCATTAGATGCTATATCAAATGCGGATATGCTAATTGTAGTAGGTACATCATTAACAGTTTATCCTGCGGCAGGATTTGTAAGATATTTTAGAGGTAAGAATTTAGTATTATTAAATAAATCAGAAACATATTATGATAAAGAAGCTACAATAGCTATTCATGATGATATTAAAAATGTAATTGAAGAATTAGAAAAATAAAAACAGCAAACGCTGTTTTTATTTTTCTTCTATAAATTCAATAAAGCTTCCTAAATATTTTTCAAAGCCATCATAATTATTATTGGAATCACTAACATAATCTATTTTAGAATAAATAGGCTTTTTAGCCATTAATCTAATATAGAAATTATAAAAATCAGTAATTTCACCATCTACTTTATCTCCACGATATAAGTAGATTTTTTTATTTTCATCAAATTTATTTTCTATATCTTCATAAAATTTATCATTAACTAAATTAAGTGGAGGATTAAATAATCCCATACCCTTAATTAATTTATAATGGTATTGCATATAGCTTGCCGCAATACATCCTTCATTAAATCCTAATACATATAAATCATCAGATATTCTATATTTTCTTTTTAAATATGGTAATAAATCATAAATAATATAATCAAAATATATTATAGATAATACTGGCTCAACAGAAGTATCATTACCATTATAATATGGATTCAATTCTGACATTCTCCAAGCTTCAATTTTAGGTGAATGAATACCTACTACAATTGTTCTTGAATGGGATGCTGAAACATTTAAATCCATCTTTTTAGTTTTTTCATCTAAAAAATCAAAAAGAAGCTGTCCATCAAATGCTAAAACACAAGGATAATCATCTTGATTTTGATCATATCCTGATGGTAAGCTAATAGATACCTTTAATATTCTTTTTAATTTTTGAGCTGTAATTTTAAAGCCCTCAACCATAACTATCACCACTATTATTTATTATATAACAAAATAGTTAAAAATCATTATTTTTTAGTTTTTTGGCACTTATCACTTGACAGTGCTAAAATAATGATTATAATTAGTAATGTATTTGATTTTTGGAGGTATTTAAAATGAAAGAAACAAAAGAATTTAAAACCGAAACAAAGCGTCTATTAGATATGATGATTAATTCTATTTATACTCATAAGGAGATATTTTTAAGAGAATTAATTTCTAACGCAAGTGACGCTATCGATAAAAGACATTATTTATCATTAACTAATACTAATATTCCTACAGAGGAATACGAAATAAAGGTAGAAGCTAATAAGGCAGAAAGAACAATTACTATCACTGATAATGGTGTTGGTATGACTAAAGAAGAACTAGAAGAGCATTTAGGAACAATTGCTAAATCTGGTTCTAAGGAATTCTTAGAAAAAATTTCTAAAGAAAATCAACCTGATGTAGATATTATTGGTCAATTTGGTGTTGGCTTCTATTCAGCATTCATGGTTGCTAAAAAGGTTACAGTATTAACTAAATCAGTTAATAGTGATAAGGCATATTTATTTGAGTCTGAAGGATTAGATTCATACTCTGTTGAAGAAACAGAAAAGGATTCATTTGGTTCAGTTATTACATTATATTTAAGAGATAATACTGAAGATAATGATTATGATAAATTCATGGAAGAATATGAAATTAAAGATTTAGTTAAGAAATATTCTGATTATGTAAGATATCCAATTAAGACTTGGGTTACTAAATATGATCCAAAGGATGAAAAGGATGATTCAAAAGAGCCTAAGACTCATCAAGAATTAGAAACTATTAATTCTATGTTACCTATTTGGAAAAAGAATAAATCAGAAGTAACTGATGAAGAATTAAATAATTTCTATAAGACTAAATTTATGGATTATCAAGATCCTATCACATCTATTCATGTAAATGTAGAAGGAAATATTACATATAATGCTTTATTATTTATTCCTAAAAAGCCATTCTATGATTTCTATTCTGATAGAGATGAAAAAGGATTACAATTATATACTAAAGGTGTATTTATTCTAGATAAATGTAAAGATTTAATTCCTGATTATTTAAGATTTGTTAAAGGCTTAGTTGATTCAGCTGACCTACCACTTAATATTTCACGTGAGATGTTACAAGAGGATAGAGCTCTTAAGAAGATTGCATCTAATGTTGAAAAGAAAGTATTATCTGAATTATCTAGCATGTTAAAGAATGATAGAGATAAATATTTAGAATTCTATAAGGATTATGGATTAAATTTAAAATATGGTCTTTATGAAAATTATGGAGAAAAGAAGGATAAATTAAAGGATTTAATTCTATTAAGAAGCTTTAATGATGATAAATTAATTTCATTTGCTGAATATAAAGAAAAGATGCCTGAGGATCAAAAAGCTATTTATTATGCAGTAGCTAAAGATAAGGCTGCAGCTGAAAAACTTCCACAAATGGAAATGGTTAAATCTAAAGGCTATGATGTATTAATCTTATCTGATGATGTAGATGAATTCATGATTAATGTATTAAAGGAATATGATGGAAAGCAATTTAAGTCAATTAATAAAGATGATCTAGAATTATTAAATGAAGAAGAATCTAAAAAGATTGATGAAATGAAGGAAGAAAAGAAGGATTTATTAGAATCTATTAAGACTGCAATTCCTTCAGCTAAGGATGTAATTTTATCTAAGAGATTAGTAGACGCTCCATGCTGTGTATCATCAACTGGTGAAATTACATTTGAAATGGAAAGAGTATTAAAGAGCCAAAATAAGGATGTTAAGGCTGATAGAGTATTTGAAATTAATCCAAATCATGCAGTATTTAGTAAGATTGAAGATGCATATAAAGATAATAAGGAAGCTGGAGATAAGCTTGTAAATATTTTATATAATGAAGCTTTAATCCAAGAAGGTATTTTACCTGATGATCCTAAGGCATTCTTAAATGCAATTACTGATTTAATTTTAAAATAATATAATTAACTATATAAAACTTCTAATATGTGATATACTTTTAGTGTATTTCGATTAGAAGTTTTTATTTTTATATTTAGGGAGAGATATATGAAAAAGATTGTAAGTTTTATTTTATTATTTTTAGTTATATTTTCTATTTCATCATGTTCTAATGGTAAAAAGGAAGATATAACAATTGTATATACAAATGATATTCATAGTTATATTGGAAATACTAAAAAGGATGATAATGGAACAGAAGCTCCAGCATTAAGATTAGATGATATATCATATTATGTAAATGATTTAAAGAAGAATAATAAAAATGTATTATTAGTAGACGCTGGTGATGAAATTCAAGGTACTGTTTATGGCTCATATGATAACGGTAAAAGTGTAATTGATTTAATGAATGAAGTAGGATATGATCTAGCAACACCAGGAAACCATGATTTTGATTATGGTATGGAAGTGTTTATGAGTGTAGTAAAACAAGCTAAATTCCCTTATATTTCTTGTAATTTTAAAAATATTGATGGTACTAATGTATTAGATAAATATAAGATTTTTGAGATTGGTGGTTATAAAATTGGATTTGTTGGTATTTCAACACCACAAACAATAACACAATCAACTCCAACATTTTTCCAAAATGAAAATAAAGAATTCATTTATAAATTTGATGGACAAAGTGATAAGGCAGATTTGTATAAAACAGTACAAGATTCAATTAATGAAATAAGAAATAATGTAGATTATTTAATAGCCTTAGGACATTTAGGTGTAGGTGCTGATGTTGAAAAGGATGGACTTAGAAGTATAGATGTTATTAATAATACAACAGGTATTGACGCGTTTATTGATGGACATTCACACACAATAATGGAAAAAGAATTAATTAAATCTAAAGATAATAAAGATGTTATATTAACACAAACAGGTAGTTATTTAGATGCTTATGGAGTAATGACTATATCAAATGGTAAAATTGATACTAAATTGGTTGATCAATTATCAGACATTAAGAAGGATGAATATAAATTAATTAGCGATGTTAATGCAAAATTAGGACAAAAAATCGGTGTATTAGATAAAAAATTATATGTTAATAATCCAGATAATATAAAACAAAGACTTGTTAGAGCGAGAGAAACTAATTTAGGCGATTTTTCATCTGATAGTGTATATTGGTATATTAATTTTGAGAAACAATTAGATTGTGATATCGCACTTACAAATGGTGGAGGCATAAGAGCTGATATTGAAGCAGGTGATCTGACATATTTATCTGCCAAAACTGTAATGCCATTTGGAAATCAGGTTTGTTTAATTAAAACAAAGGGTATAAATATTAAAAACGCACTTGAAATGGGTGTTACTGTATGCGAAGGCTGGGATACTCAATGGGATTGTCCTCAAGAAAATGGTGGATTTATGCAAGTGGCTGGTCTTAAATATGAAGTAGACACAGCCGTTAAGAGTACAGTCAAAACTGATTCAAATGGATTGTTTAGTGAAGTAAGTGGAGATTATAGAGTAAAAAATATAATGGTATATAATAAAAAGACTAACCAATATGAAGCTTTTGATGAAAATAAAGAATATACAGTAGGTGGTATTAATTATATATTAAGAAATAGTGGAAATGGTTTATCTATGTTTGCTAATTCAGAATTAGTACTTGATTATATAGATGAGGATTATTCAGTTTTAGCCAAATATATGATGGCATTTAAGGAAAACAATGATGTTAAGGTAAATAATAATAACTGTCCATTAAAGTCATATACTAATTATTTATTAGATTATGAAAATCCAAAGGGATCAGGAAGAATTAATATATTAAATTTAATAGAACAATAGAAATATTAAAGAAGCGAAATGTAAAATTATGTTTCGCTTCTTTTTATTATTGTGTTAATTTTTCCTTACATTAAAGTGTTCTAATACTATAATAGGGGTGAAATTGGAGGTGGAGATATGACTGAAGTAGAAAGAAGAAATATGATCTTAAAAGGTAATATTTGGTCAACTATATTAATTATTTGTGTACCATTAATGATTTATCAGATGTTTAATTCTTGGTATTCAGTATTAGATCAAATTATATGTGCATCAATTTCTACAACTGCCCAAAATGCAGTATCATCTATTTCTCAAATTAAAAATACTATATCTGCCTTCGGTGCTGGACTTGCTGCAGGAGGAGGAGTACTAGTAGCTAGATATTTTGGTGCTGGTGATGTTAAAAATTCTAGAGGTGCATCTTCTAATTTATTATTTTTAGCACTTGTTGTATCTGGACTTGTTGCGTTAATTATTATTCCTCTTGCTGATCCTATACTAAGATTATGTCAAATACCTGATGATTCAAGAATAATTGGAGTTGGTTATTTTAGATTACAAATGTTAGAATTAGCTTTTGTAACTATAAATAGTGTATTTATCGGTTTGGAAAAGGCTAAAGGTAATTCTAAAATTGTATTAATATTAAATATTGTTGTATTAGTTGTAAAGCTTGGATTAAGCTGTTTATTCGTATATGGCTTTAATGTTGATAGTATTATTTATGTTGAGCTTGCTACAGTTATAGCGCAAGCATCACTTACAGCTATTGGATTATATTATATGTTTAGAAAGAAAAATATAATTAGATTATCTGTTAAAATGATGAAGCCAGTTAAGGAATATGTAGTACGTATTTTAAAACTAGCTATACCTATTTTCTTAGGTAAATTTGTAATGAGCTTAGGTAAGGTAGTAGTTAATGCAATGTGTGGTGCATATTGGAATGATATTAATATTATTAATGTTAATGGTGAAAATGTTGTTGTTACTGCAGAAGAGACACAGGCAACTGATGTATTAGTAGTTAAGGGATCATTAATTGTAGGTACATTAGGTATTTCAAATAATATGAGTGGATTAATTACATCTCCTACAAATTCATTTGAAGAAGGAGAATCATCAATTGTATCTCAAAATCTTGGCAATAAGAATATGAAAAGAGCATTGAAGGTGTTTATTAAAACATTTATTCTAGCTTCTATCGTATCTTTAGTAGGTTGGATATTAATGAGATTTATATTAATATATCCATTAACTGATGTATTTAGTTCTTTAAATAAAAAAGATACTTCAATGGAAGTATTTAGAAATATGATTAGAGATATATTCGTATTTGATTCATTATCTATTCCTGCCTTAGGTATTAATGCGGCAGTACTTGGATTGTTATATGGATTTGGACAAACTAAATTATCTACAGTACTTAATTTAACAAGAATTGGTTCAAGAATTATTATTTTATTAATTTTACATACTACACCAATTTCAAATAATCCGACATTATGTGCTGGCTTATCAATGGGTATTTCAAATATTTTAATTTTAGTTGTATCATTATTATTCTTAGCAATATTCTTATTAAGAATTAGGAAAAAAGGATATTATGGAATGCATTTTTCAGACCCAGAGCCAGAGGTTTCAAAGCTTGTTTTTGAAGGAACTGAAGATTTTATTGAAGAAAAAAATGATAAAACTGAACAAATAATTGAAGAAAAAATTGAGGATGATGCTACAAAATAAAGTAGCATTTTTCTTTTATTTTCAATGTAAAACGTTTACTTTTGATTTTAAAGGTTTCTTAAAACGCTTACTTATTTTTCATTAATTTGATTAATGTATAATGAAGTTGTAATAAGACTATTTAAAATTTGGAGGTATTTTTTATGGATGAGAAAGTTCTAAGTCCGCAAGAAGAGGTTGATGCATTAGTAAATAAGGCATTAAAGGCTCTTGATGAGTATGCAGGCTATACTCAAGAACAAATTGACTATATTGTAGCGAAGGCTTCAGTTGCTGCCCTAGACCAACATGGTAATTTAGCAAAATTGGCTATAGATGAAACAGGTCGTGGTGTATTTGAGGATAAGGCAACAAAAAATCTATTCGCTTGTGAATATGTAACAAATAATATGAAACGTTTAAAAACAGTTGGTATTATTAATGAAGATTCAGTAACTGGTATGGTAGAAATAGCTGAACCAGTTGGAGTAGTAGCTGGTATTACACCTGTTACAAATCCAACATCAACTGCAATTTTCAAATCATTGATTTGTTTAAAAACAAGAAATCCAATTATCTTTGGCTTCCACCCTAGTGCTCAAAATTCAAGTGCTGCCGCAGCTAAGGTTGTATATGAGGCTGCCATAAAGGCTGGAGCTCCTAAAAACTGTATTCAATGGATTGAGCATCCATCACTTGAAGCTACAACAGCTTTAATGAATCATCCTGGTGTTGCGACTATTTTAGCAACAGGTGGTAACGCGATGGTTAGAGCTGCTTATTCATGTGGTAAGCCTGCCTTAGGTGTAGGTGCTGGTAATGTTCCTGCATATTTTGAAAAAACATGTAATTTAAGACAAGCTGTAAATGATGTAATCATGTCTAAGGCCTTTGACAATGGTATGGTTTGTGCATCAGAACAAGCTGTTATTTGTGATAAAGAAATATATGATGAAGTAAAAGCTGAATTTAAAAAATATGGTGTATACTTTGTAAATAAAGAAGAAAAGAAGAAACTTGAAAAATTCATGTTTGGTGTTTCTTCTAAAGCCGATTATGAAAATGCAAAATTAAATCCAGTAATCGTTGGTAAATATGCTAAATGGATTGCTAAAGAAGCTGGATTTGAAGTACCTGATACAGCAGTAATCTTAGTAGCTGAATGTGATCACGTTGGTGTTGATGAGCCATTAACAAGAGAAAAATTATCTCCAGTTCTAGCAATGATTAAAGCAAATTCAACTGAAGAAGGATTAAAGTATTCTAAGCAAATGGTTGAATTCAATGGTTTAGGTCATAGTGCTGCAATACATACTGCATCAGAGGACTTATGTAAAAAATTTGGTGATTTAATTCCTGCAATTAGAATCATCTGTAATTCACCTTCAACATTTGGTGGTATTGGTAATGTATATAACTCATTCATTCCATCTTTAACACTTGGATGTGGTTCTTATGGACATAACTCAGTAGCTGGTAATGTCGGACCATTAAATTTATTAAATGTTAAAAAGGTTGGTAGAAGGAGAAATAATATGCAGTGGTTTAAGATTCCATCAAAGATTTACTTTGAAAGAGATTCAATTGAATATTTACATCAAATGAAAGAGATGAAAAAAGCTCTTATTGTTACAGACCGTTCTTTAGTAGAGCTTGGCTATGTTCAAAAGGTAATTGATCAATTACAACAAAGAACACCAGAAGTTCCATATCAATTATTCTGTGATGTAGAACCAGATCCATCAATTCAAACAGTTAAAAAGGGTGTTGCCCTAATGAGATCATTTGAACCAGATACAATCATCGCTTTAGGTGGTGGTTCAGCAATGGACTGTGCTAAAGGTATTTGGTTATTCTATGAACAACCACAAGTAAATTTCGATGACTTAAAACAAAAATTTATGGATATTAGAAAGAGAGCATTCCAATATCCTGAATTAGGTAAGAAAGCTAAATTAGTATGTATCCCTACAACATCAGGTACAGGTAGTGAGGTAACACCATTTGCTGTAATCACTGATGCTGAAGAGCATAAGAAATATCCATTAACAGATTATTCATTAACTCCAACTGTCGCAATCATCGACCCAGCATTCGTTATGGGTCTACCTAGAAGCATTTGTGCTGATACAGGACTAGATGTATTAACACATGCTACAGAAGCATATGTATCAACACTTGCAAATGATTTTACAGATGGTTTAGCTATTCAAGCAATTAAGATGGTATTTGAATATTTAGAGCGTTCATATAAAAACGGTGCTAATGACCCTGAAGCTAGAGAAAAGATGCATAACGCATCATGTCTTGCAGGTATGGCATTTGCTAACGCCTTCTTAGGTATGAACCACTCAATGGCTCATAAGGTAGGTGCTGAATTCCATGTACCTCATGGACGTGCTAACGCAATCCTTTTACCATATACAATTAGATACAATGGTCAAAAGCCTCAAAAATTATCTACATGGCCAAAATATAATTATTACCGTGCAGATGAACGTTATGCAGAAATCGCAAGAGTTCTAGGTCTTCCTGCAACTACAGTTGAAGAAGGTGTAGAATCATATGCTAAGGCTTGTGGTGAATTAGCTAAGAGAGTAGGAATTAAGATGAATTTTGAATCTCAAGGCTTAGATAGAGATTATTATATGTCACAAGTAGAAAAATTATCATATCTAGCATATGAAGATCAATGTTCACCTGCTAACCCAAGAGTTCCAATGGTAGAAGATATGCAAAAGATTTTAAGAGATGCATATGACAATAAAGAATTCTTAGATTAGGAGAATCTATGTTAAATCCAAAACAAAAAGCATATTTAAAAAGCCTTGCTCAAAAAGAAAAGGCAGTATTTCAAATAGGAAAAGATGGATTAAGTGATAATTTATTAACTGATGTCCTAAATTATTTAAATAAGCATGAATTAATAAAAGTTTCTATATTACAAAACTCATTTGTTACAGAAGAAGAAATAATTGAATTCTTTGAAAATGAAGGAATTGAATTTGTAGAACATAAAGGTAGAACCTTTGTATTCTATATGCAATCAGAAAATGCTAAAAATCCAATTATTTTACCAAAAAAGAAATAATATTTATAAACCAGCCCAAAATGGCTGGTTTATTATTTTTAATCTATATGTTATAATTTATTTATAGAATGGATGTGATAACATGGGATTATTTAAAAAGAAAAAGAATAAATATAATTCAAAATATCAAATAGGAGAATTTGTTTCTTTTCATAAGGATTCAGATTTAAAGCATGGAGTAATAAATGAAATTAAATTAAAAGATAATATTATTTATTATGATATAAAAGTAGGTGGAGAAGCTACTTGGTTATGTAAAGATATTCCTGAAGATAAAGTATTAATTATAGAAACTGATGGAATTATTCATAAGAAATAGAGAAATGACTAAAAACATTTCTCTTTTTTGTTTTAGAAAACCCCCAGCTAGGCTGGGGAGTTCAAATAACTTATAGATTTGCCCATAAAAAAACTTGTATAATTATTGTGTAGTCCGCCAACTGCACGATAATTATACAAGGAGATGATATCAAGTGAATGATA